>CP014761.1:3300000-3596761 GCA_001647635.1 Leifsonia xyli
GGCGCAGTACCCCGAACGGCTGTTCAACGTCGGGCGACTGGATGCGGAGACCTCGGGCCTGCTCATCCTCACCAACGACGGCGAGCTGGCGCACGTTCTCGCGCATCCGTCGTTCGGGGTCACGAAGACCTATATCGCGCGCGTGCGCGGCGTGATGACGCCGCAGACGATCGGACAGCTGACGAAGGGCGTGGAGCTCGAGGACGGCCCGATCGCCGCCGACAAGGCGCGCCTGCTGCAGTCGAACCAGCGGGACGGCGAGTCGCTGGTCGAGATCACGCTGCACTCCGGCCGCAACCGGATCGTGAGGCGGATGCTCGCCGAGGTCGGACACCCGGTGGTGGAACTGGTGCGCCGGCAGTTCGGCCCGCTGCACCTCGGAACGCTGAAGGTCGGCCATCTGCGCGACCTCACGAAGGACGAGCTCGGCAAGCTGCTGACCATCTCCCGCGAGGGCTGACGTCTCCCCATCCCCCCGCGCCGCGATTCGTGCCGAATGTGCGCCATTCGTCACGAATAGCGCACATTCGGCACGAATGAGGCGGTCGGAAAACGAGGGTCGGCGGCGCTGGCTAAGGTGGACGGGTGACTGACACTCCCGCCCGCCTCGCCGGCCCTGTCCGCGTCGTCGGCGCGGGGCTGCTCGGCGCCTCCGTCGGACTCGGGCTGCGCGCCCGCGGTGTCGACGTCGTGCTCGCCGACGCCTCGCCCGCCCACCTGCGGCTGGCGGCGGACTATGGCGCCGGTCGCGTGGACGACGGGGGAGTGGAACCGGCCCTCATCGTGGTCGCGGTGCCGCCGGATCTGACCGGCCGGGTCGTCGCCGACGAGCTGGCGGCGCATCCGGAGGCGGTGGTCACGGATGTGGCAAGCGTCAAGGTCGCGCCGCTCGCCGAACTCGAGGGCTCCGGGCTCGACCTCTCGCGCTACGTCGGCGGGCATCCGCTGGCCGGGCGCGAGCGCGGCGGTCCCTCCTCGGCGCGCGCCGACCTCTTCATCGGGCGGCCGTGGGTCGTCGCCGCGCGGCCCGAGAACCCGCGCTCCGCGGTCAGTCTCGTCGAGGCGCTCATCCTCGACCTCGGCGCCACCCCGGTGGAGATGGATGCGGATCAGCACGACGCCGCCGTCGCGCTCGTCTCGCACGCTCCCCAGATCGTGTCCTCGCTCATGGCGAAGCGACTGGCAGACTCCCCGGACGCTGCGCTCGCGCTGGCCGGGCAAGGCGTGCGAGACGTCACGCGCATCGCGGCGAGCGAGCCCGAACTGTGGGTGCAGATCCTCGGAGCGAATGCTCCGGCGATCGTCGAGATCCTGCGGGCCTACCGCGACGATCTCGACCGCGTGCTGGTCGCCCTCGGCGACGTCGACGCCGCCGGCGCCCGGCGCACGATCGCGGAGGAGATCGCCGGCGGCAACGCGGGCGTCTCGCGCCTTCCGGGCAAGCACGGCCAGGACCGCAGGTATGCGCGCTTCGTCGTGATGGTCGAGGACCGCCCGGGCGAACTGGCCCGGCTGCTGAACGAGCTCGGCGAGCTCGGCGTCAACATGGAGGACCTGCGGCTCGAGCACTCGCCGGGAGCACCGTTCGGCCTCGCCGACATCGCCGTGCTGCCCGAGGTCGAGCACCGCACCGTGACGGACCTGACAGAACGTGGATGGAGGATCACCGGATGACCGAGACGATCGTGGCCGGGGTCGACGGACCCGCGGGCAGTGGCAAGTCGAGCGTCAGCAAGGCGGCCGCACGCCGGCTGGGCTGGGCGTACCTCGACACCGGGGCCGCCTACCGCGCCCTGGCCTGGTACGTCGTCGCGCGCGAACTCGACCCCACGGATGCGGGAGCCGTCATCGACGCCCTGCCCGACTTCGACTACCGGATCGGCACCGACCCGGACACCTACCACGTGTTCGTCGGCGACACCGACGTGACCGAGACCATCCGCACCCCGGAGGTGACCGCCGTCGTCGCGCCGATCGCGAGGGTGCCGGAGGTGCGCGCGTTCCTCACGCAGCTGTTCCGCGACATCATCCGGCGGACCGACCGCGACGGGATCGTCGTAGAGGGCCGCGACATCACCACCGTGGTGTGCCCGGATGCTCCGGTCCGCATCCTGCTCACCGCGGACGAAGCCGCTAGAATAGCGAGGCGTTCCGCGGAGCTGATCGGCCATTCCGCCGCCCACGTCGGTGAGGCTCTGCACAGGCGCGACGCGGCGGACTCCCGCGTCGTCGACTTCATGAACGCCGCAGAAGGCGTCACCACCGTCGACTCCACCGACCTCGACTTCGACCAGACCGTTGACGCTGTCATCCAGGTCGTACAGAAAGCAGCCCATGTCTGACATCGAAAACGAGCCCACCGGCGAGGACGACCTCGTCGCCCGGCTCTCCGACCTCGACGAGGACCTCGCGGTCCAGCGCGCCAACGCGCTGCGCAGCGGCCTCGAGGAGTACGAGCTCGACGAGAGCGACCTCGACATCCTCGATATCGCCGGCGAGGACGTCGAGGGCATCTCCTACCTGCCCGCGCTCCCGGTGCTCGCGATCGTCGGCCGCCCGAACGTCGGCAAGTCCGCGCTCGTCAACCGCATCCTGGGCCGCCGCGAGGCCGTCGTCGAGGACACCCCGGGTGTCACACGCGACCGCGTCTCGTACCAGGCGGAGTGGAACGGCCGCCGCTTCACCCTCGTCGACACCGGCGGGTGGGAGCCCGACGCCCGCGGCATCGACGCGTCCGTCGCCGCGCAGGCCGAGGTCGCGATCGATCTGGCCGACGCCGTCCTCTTCGTCGTGGATGCGACCGTCGGCGCGACCTCGACCGACGAGCACGTCGTCCGGCTGCTCCGCAAGACCAAGAAGCCCGTCTTCCTCGCGGCCAACAAGGTGGACGACGCCCGCCAGGAGCCGTACGCCACCGAGCTGTGGTCGCTGGGTCTGGGCGAACCGCATCCCGTTTCTGCCCTGCACGGCCGCGGTGTCGCCGACCTGCTGGACGAGATCCTGAAGGTACTGCCCCAGGAGTCGGCGGTCGCCAAGCGCGAGATCGGCGGACCCCGCCGCGTTGCGATCATCGGCCGCCCGAACGTCGGCAAGTCGTCTCTTCTGAACAAGACCGCGGGCGAGGAGCGTGTGGTCGTCAACGAGCTGGCGGGCACCACCCGCGACCCGGTGGACGAGCAGGTCGAGCTGGGCGGCAAGGTGTGGCGCTTCGTCGACACCGCCGGTATCCGCCGTCGCGTGCACCTGCAGCAGGGCGCCGACTTCTACGCGTCCCTCCGCACGTCCACCGCGCTGGAAAAGGCGGAGGTCGCCGTCGTCGTGCTCGACGTGAGCGAGCCGATCAGCGAGCAGGACGTCCGCATCATCGACCTCGTCCTCGAGTCCGGCCGCGCGCTGGTGCTGGCGTTCAACAAGTGGGACCTGCTGGACGACGACCGCCGCCGCTACCTGGAGCGCGAGATCGAGCAGGATCTCGCCCACGTCTCCTGGGCGCCCCGCGTCAACATCTCGGCGCGCACCGGCCGTCACCTCGAGAAGCTGGTGCCGGCGCTGGAGCTCGCGCTCGAGTCGTGGGACACCCGCATCCCGACGGGCAAGTTCAACGCGTTCCTCGCCGAGCTGACCGCGGCGCACCCGCACCCGGTCCGCGGCGGCAAGCAGCCGCGCATCCTGTTCGGCACCCAGGCGTCGAGCCGGCCGCCGACATTCGTGGTGTTCACCACCGGGTTCCTCGACCCGGGGTACCGGCGGTACATCATCCGCCGGCTCCGCGAGGTCTACGGTTTCGAGGGCACGCCGATCGTCCTCAACATGCGCGTCCGGGAGAAGCGCAAGCGCTAGGCCGACATCTCGTCACCACTCGTGCGCTGGAAGGCGACGTCGAGGACGGGCGCGAAGGCGTCCGGCGGGTGGATGACCACCACGGGCGCCGTGCCGCCCGGGAACAAACGGGCGACGTCGGACGGATCGGCGCGGTCGTCGACCGTGATGTCGATGGCCTCGCGCCAGCGGCCGTCCGACAGCCGCTGCAGGGTGGCCTCCCACGTGATCCCGGGCGTCTCCCGCGCCTGCAGCCGCAGGTGGATGCCGACCGCGCGGCGCCGTGCGAGCAGCGACAGCAGACCGCGGTACACGGCCGTCCGGCCTGCAGCGACCAGCCACGGGTCGAGCACCCGCACCAGGATGTCGGCGTTCCAGAGGATGGTCGTCGCGAAGCCGCTCCGCGACTGGTACACGTCCACGGCGATGACGCCGGGCAGCCGGCGCACCGTCTGCCGCAGCGTCCCTCGGGTGATGCCCTCCTCGACCGTGCTGTGCAGGTAGAGCGGCACCGACGGGCGCGGCGGCAGCCCGGGTCGCACGGCCGCGCGGTCCTGGATGCGCTGCACACCGCCGAGGAACGGCGCCAGCTCCGCGAGCAGCGAAGCGACGCGCGGGTCAGGCGGCTCCGCCTCCACCGCGGCAGCTGTGTCGGCGTACGCCGTGGACGCATGCAGCGCGCCGATCTTGAATCCGACGGCGAGCGGCGGCCGCGCCTTCACGGTGAGGAACGGACGGCCGCCGTCGGCTCGCAGCGGGTTCTCGCGCCCCTCAACGCGCGGCACCGGATCGAGCACGTGCTCCAGCGCCAGCACTGCGATGGACTCCGGCACGGGGATACGGCCGAGCGGCGACCCGGCGACCACCAGGTGTGTCACCGTGAAGCCCTCGGTGACCGCCGCCGTCGCGACCTGCGCGGCGATCATCCCGCCCAGACTGAAACCCGCGAGGCAGACCGGCTCGCCGGGACGGACGCCCGCGAGCCGGAGCGTCTGGATCGCCGCGCGCGTCACCGTCGGCCGCTCGTCGCCGCCGATCACCAGGTCGGCCGTCAAGTCGTTCGGCGCCGCGCCCGCGCGGGGATGCCAGGTCCGGGTGCTCGCGAACTGCGCGATCCAGCGCCGCCCGTCGGCCGCATCCACCTCGACCAGCCGCACCAGGGCGGTGTCGGGGCGGTCGTCGAGGTCCGGGTCGCAGAGGTCGTCGATCTCGCGCTGGCTGAGCAGGACCTCCCGCAGCGACCGGATCCCGCGACGCCGCATCGCGCCCGCCGCGATCCCCGGCTGGCCCAGCGGGTCGGGGGAGGGGCCGAGCGGCAGCCCGAGCAGTCCGGCCGGCACGTCCGGCAGTCCCGGTGTCGGCGTGTAATCGTCGCCGCGCGTCGGGTCGTCCCACCAGTCGAGCACATCCTTGATGAGCGGGAACGCCCGCGCGAGGAAGTCGTCGTACGGCACGATCACCGCGTCCTGGCCGTCGCGGAGCAGTCCGCGGCGGTGTCCGAGTCCCACGACCTTCCGCAGCAGCGCGGGCAGGGTGAACAGCGCGACGTACGGTCGCGCCCTCCAGCGGGGGAGGAAGACTCCGACGAGCGAGGCGAGCAGCGCCAGGGGCGACAGCAGCCAGCCCGCGAACCGCGCGACCCCGCCGATGGCGCGCGGGGCCAGCGACAGGTACAGACTGCTCAGGGCGACGCGCCGGGCCCGTCGGGCGACCGGCCGCGGCACGCCGAACGGGTACGGGATGCTGCGATCGCGCTCGACCAGGTACCGCACCCAGGCCGCGGCGACCCCGATCACCCAGGCCAGCGCGGCGAGCAGCCCCGAGACGGCGCCGAGGACGAGCAGGACGAGCCCGAGGGCCAGCGCGATCGGAACGCCGACGAGGAGCCCGAGAGCGAACAGCACGCGGCCGGCCGCCGTGCGCCCCCGCCAGAGTCGAGGGGCGGGCGTCGGCGGCATGGCGCCAGCCTAACCCGCATCCTCCGACATGCCCGGTCGGTGCGACATCCATGCATATGCATGGGAACGTTGCCGCGCAAGCCCGACACGCCGCGGAATTCCGCGCATCGGGAGCGCGGGCACCCCCAAAGAAGGGGCGACCACAAGGGGGGTATTTGTACCCCGGTCTGTCCTCACTAGTGTGGACAACCGGAAGCCACCCGACCGCGCCCACCCGAGGGCCGGGCTTCCGAACCCGATCAAGGACGCATACCCGACAATGAGTTCTGCAACCCGATACACCCCTGCCCGGAAGCGCCAGCTCGGCTCCGAGAAGCGCACCGAACCGCTCCCGACGGTCCACCCGAAGCCGTCCGACCGCAAGATCACCTGGAGCCGCGTCGCCATCGTGCTGACGGTCCTGTTCTGGGCGATCTACGTCGTCACCACGATCATCCGCCAGTTCATCGACAGCGGCAGCCAGAACTTCCGCTTCACGATGGAGGCGATCGGCTACACGGTCGTCGTGACCTTCCTCACCTTCTCCGCCCTTATGTACCTGGTGGCCCGACAGGGTGCGCTGCAGCGCTTCCAGAAGCACGTCCGCGTGCCGCGCGCGGAACTCGACCGGCACTTCGCAGAGAACCAGCCCAGCATCACCGTGCTCGTGCCGTCGTATGCGGAGGAGCCGGAGGTCGTCAAGATGACCTTGCTCTCGGCCGCGCTGCAGGAGTTCCCGTCGAAGCGGGTCGTCCTGCTCCTCGACGACAACCCGAACCCGACCGACCCGGCCGTCCGCGTGCGCCTCGAGGCGACCCGCGACCTCGCGCACGACATCAGCGCCATGCTCGCCGAGCCGCGCTTCCGCTTCTCCGACGCGCTGCTGCGGTACGAGCTGGGCGACGCCGGCGTCTACGCCACCGACGAGGCCGGCCTCGAGCTCGCCGAGCACTACCGCTGGGCCGCGCAGTGGCTCTACCAGCAGGCGGACGCGCACACCGTCGAGGACCACGTCGACGTCTTCTTCTCCGACCAGGTGCTCCGCGCCCTCGGCGACGACCTGGCCCTCACCGGGGAGGCCGTCTCGGCGGCGATCTCGGAGGGCGCATCCCTCACCTCCAAGCGGGTCGCGCAGCTCTACCGCCGCCTCGCCTGGACCTTCGACGCCGAGCTCGCGGTCTTCGAGCGCAAGAAGTGGGCGTCGCTGTCGCACGAGGCGAACAAGGCCATGAACCTCAACGCCTACATCGGCCTGATGGGCGGCACCTACCGCGTCGAGGAGACACCGGAGGGCCCCATCCTGAACGCCGTCCCCGCCGGCCAGCGCCGTGCGGGCGACGTGGAGATCCCGGACAGCGACTTCCTCCTGACCCTGGACGCCGACTCCATCCTGCTGCGCGAGTACTGCCTCCGGCTCACCTACTTCCTGCAGCAGCCCGGCAACGCGCGCGTCGCGGTCACACAGACCCCGTACTCGTCGTTCCGCGGCGCCGGCACCCGCATCGAGCGCCTCGCGGGTGCGACCACGGACATCCAGCACATCCTCCACCAGGGCAAGTCGTACTACGGCGCCACCTTCTGGGTGGGCGCGAACGCGGTCATCCGCAAGCGCGCGCTGGACGACATCGTCGAGACCGAGTTCGTCGGCGGGTTCGAGGTGCGCCGCTACATCCAGGACCGCACGGTCATCGAGGACACCGAGTCGAGCATCGACCTGGGCACCCACGGCTGGACGCTGTCCAACTACCCCGAGCGCCTCAGCTACTCGGCCACCCCGCCGGACTTCGGCTCGCTGATCGTCCAGCGCCGCCGGTGGGCGAACGGCGGCCTCCTGATCCTGCCGAAGCTGTGGCGTCAGGTGAAGGAGCGCAAGCGCCGCGGCGAGACCGTCTCGAAGATCGAGCTGCTGCTGCGCGTCAACTACATGGCGTCGATCAGCTGGGCGAGCTTCGGTCTCGTGTTCCTGCTGGCCTACCCGTACGACGGCCGCCTGCTCAGCCCGATGGTGCTGCTCGCCGCGCTCCCGTACTTCATCAGCCAGGCCGCGGACCTCCGCTACAGCGGGTACAAAGCGACCGACATCTTCCGGATCTACGGCTTCAACCTCATCCTCCTGCCGGTGAACCTCGCGGGTGTGCTCAAGTCGATCCAGCAGTCGCTGACCGGCAAGAAGATCCCGTTCGCCCGCACACCGAAGGTGAAGAACCGCACTGCGTCGCCGCTGCTCTACGTGGTCGCGCCGCTCGCGATCGTCGGCTTCTCGCTGTTCACCCTGTGGCGCGACGTCAACGCGCACAACTGGGGCAACGCCGCGTTCGCCGCCTTCAACGCGAGCCTCGCGATCTGGGCGATCGTCTCCTACATCGGCATCTGGAACACCATCGTCGACATCTGGCTCGGGATGACGAAGCCGCTCTACGTGTCCACCTCGCGGAAGCGCACGGCCGACGTCGCGGAGCCGGCCACGGCGTCCCTCGACTGGCGCTCGGTGCTGTACCACGGCCACGCCGGCGGCGAGGTGCCGCACCTGGCCGGTGTGGGCGCGGTCGTGGAGCCTGCTGCCGCGTCGGCCGAGGGCGCGGAGTCCGAGCCCGCCGCCGCGTCGGCCTCGAATGAGAAGCAGGCCGCCTGATGGCGAAGCAGAAGAAGGCGGCCGCCGCCGACGCGGTCGAGCGCGCGCAGGCCCCCGAGGCCGACAGCGGGCGACGCCTCTCCCCGTGGCGGGTCATCGGCGCCGGGCTCGTCGCCGTGATCGTCGTCAGCGCAGGGGCCGTCGGCCTGCAGTGGTGGAGCGCCCGGGCGGCGGTCGACGCCAAACCGTGGTTCGCCTCCTATGTGGATGTGACCGCGACCCCGCGGTTCGCCTTCGAGAACCTCGGGGGCACGCCGACGAAGGATGCAGTCCTCTCGTTCGTGGTCTCCTCCAAGCGCGACGGATGCGCGCCCAGCTGGGGCGCCGCGTACTCGCTCGACGAGGCCCGCGGCTCCCTCGACCTGGACCGTCGCATCGCGCGCCTGCAGCAGCAGGGCGGGACGGTCGCCGTCTCGTTCGGCGGCCAGCGGAACGACGAGCTCGCCGTCGCCTGCGAGGATCCGTCCGCGCTGAAGAAGGCGTACGCCGAGGTGGTGGACCGGTACAAGATCGGCACGATCGACCTCGACCTCGAGGGCACCGGTCTCACGGACCGCGACGCCGCCCAGCGACGCGCCTCCGCGATCGCCGCGCTGCAGCAGGAGCGCCGCGCCGCCGGAAAGGGCCTCGCCGTCTGGCTGACCCTGCCCGTCGCCCCGACCGGCCTCACCGCCGACGGGACCGACGCCATCGCCGCGATGCTGAAGGCGAAGGTCGACATCGCCGGCGTGAACGTCATGACCATGGACTTCGGCGACGCCAAGAACGCCAAGACCTCGATGGCGAAGACCGCCGAGCAGGCCGTCTCCGCCACCCAGCGCCAGCTCGGCATCCTGTACGACCGCGCGAAGCTGCACCAAAGCGACCCGAGCCTGTGGGCGAAGCTCGGCGCGACTCCGATGATCGGACAGAACGACGTCCAGGCCGAGGTCTTCTCGCTGGCGGACGCCGCGTCCTTCAACACGTGGGCCGTGTCGAACGGCCTCGGCCGCATGTCGATGTGGTCGGCGAACCGCGACAAGACCTGCGGCTCCAACTACGTCGACCTGACCGTCGTGTCCGACGCCTGCAGCGGTGTCAGCCAGGGCAAGAAGACGTTCGCCGGTGTGCTCTCGAAGGGCTTCGACGGTCGCATCGGGCTGGGGGAGGGCCAGGTCACCACGGCCGAGCCGACCTCCGCCGCCACCAAGGACGACCCCGCCACCTCGCCGTACCCGATCTGGGCGACGAAGAACTCGTACCTGAAGGGCGCGAAGGTCGTCTGGCACCACAACGTCTATCAGGCCAAGTGGTGGACCAAGGGCGACGTCCCCGACAACCCGGTCCTGAACGCGTGGGAGACGCCGTGGGAGCTGGTGGGCCCGGTGCTGCCGGGCGAGACGCCCATCCCGCAGCCGACGCTCCCGGCGGGGACGTACCCGACGTGGAGCGGGACGACCGCCTACGACAAGGGCCAGCGCATCCTGTTCGACGGCGTGCCCTTCGAGGCCAAGTGGTGGACGCAGGGCGACAGCCCCGAGGCCGCCAGCGCCGACCCCGACTCGTCGCCGTGGACCCCGCTCACGCAGGACGAGATCGACCAGATCGTCGGCGGCTCCCCGAGCCGCTGAACAGAATCGGCGGCGGGACGCTGACTCCCCCCATCGCGTCCCGTCGCCGACCCCACCTGGACTCCCGCTGCGGGGCGGGAGTGTCCGGGCGCCCCGCGTGCCGTGAGTTCGGCCGGTGCGCGGCGCAGTGCCGGCGGGGACGCGTGTGCCTTCGGGTGGTGCACGGCGTCCTCGCCGGCACGATAGAACGACCGTGATGCGATCGTGATGGGCCGGCTCTCCGTCACGCGTGCGCCGATCCCTATGCTTGCGTTGCTGCATGGTGCAGCGATCGATGATTCGGGGGAATCACATGAGATCACTGAGAGGGATGACGCTGTCGGCGGGGGTTGTCGCAGCGTTGCTTCTGGCATTGTCCGGTTGCGCCGGGGGAGCAGCCGTCGGCAGCTCACCGGCACCGACGACGACGGTCACGTCGACGGTCACAGCCACGCCGACGCCCGCGTCGGGCGACGAGCCGCTGGATGCGCTCTCGGCCTGGACGGCGTGCGCCGTGCTGGCCCAGGAGGTGTACGCGAAGGACGAGCCGACGGCCAAGCAGATGCCGTACGACCCGGCCCACCCGCCAACGCAGAAGGCCGACGGATCATGGCAGGTGACCATCGGCTTCCCGATCGTCCCGCCGGCGGAGGGCGCCGGCTCGGTCATCGTGATCTGCCACCTCGCCGGCTCCAAGGGGGAGCCCAAGCTCCTCGAGTGGGCCACCAAAGACATCTGATCCGACGTGCGCGAGGCACCCCGCCGACACGGTAGGATGGACGGGTTGCCTCGCGCGGCGCTCCGGCCCGCGTGCGACGACATCGGGCTGTGGCGCAGTTTGGTAGCGCACTTGACTGGGGGTCAAGGGGTCGCAGGTTCAAATCCTGTCAGCCCGACGTAACGAAAGAGCCGGTGGGCACGAAGGTCGCAAAAGCGACCACATGCCCACCGGCTCTTTCGTTACTCGCTGCTGTCTGTCACCGCAGCACATGGCTGTGTCTAGTCCTCGCTCCGTGGGGAAGGACTTGGGGCTCGGGGCCCGACGTCCGGGACCCAGCTCCCGGCCAAGAGAGCCAGCATCGTGATTACGGACATCGCCCTGGTCAGCAGGCCGCTCCCGGGAGCGAACTCGACCAGAATCAGCGTGGGGAGCAAGACGACCGCCACGATGGCAATATATACCCAGCCGGCGGCGGTCAGCGGTGGCGGGAAGACGGGACCCCTGACGCGACTCCACACTCGATCAAAGGTCGCGCACAGAAGCGCTCCCACCGTCAGCGCCACGCCTCTCGGCGGCTGCGGGAGAAGCGAGGTACTCAGCAATGTGGCTCCCACGATGAGAGCCATGATGGCGAAGTACGCCAGGCGTCGAGGCCGCGCTGCCATCAGAACCCTTTACAACTGGCGTTGATTCCCGCCGCAGCGATTGCACCAGTCCTGAACCAGGCGAGACCGCCAGTGGGTGGGCTGAACACCAGGCCGGCGCCGATCGAGCCCAGGGTGAGGAGACATCCGCTCTTCCAGGTGACCTTTACGTTGGCACCGCCACGGTAGACGAGGGCGACCGATTGAACCATGCGGCCATTGATGTATTTCTGGATGTAGCTCCCCTTGCAATTCGTCAGGTTCTCGTTCGGCTTCATGAAATAGCTGCTGCCGTTCGGGTTCACACAGCTGTACGAATACACACCGGTGGTCGTCGGATCAGCGACGACGGGGAAGGCGGCCTGCTCTGTGAAGTCGACGACTTGCGTGAGGGTATTGTTATGCACCTCGTAGTGGGTAGCCACAGCGTGGCCTTTGGCATCCTTCGCCCACGCCTCTCCGAATACCCGCAGCGGTGACCCGTCCGCTGCCACCACCGCGACTGTACCCTTCGCGTCTTTGGTCAGTGAGGCTCCCTCGGGCAGGTCGATCGGGTAGTCGTACCGTTTGGGGGCGTGTGCGTTGTCGATCACGGTGTTGATCTGCACGGCACCATTCAGATCGATGAGCGGGACGGTGGTCGAACCGTTCTTGTTGTCGTACACGACCACGCCGCGCTTCTTCGAGGCGATGGCACTACTGGCCTGGGTCGCAAAGGGAAGACCGATCTTGACATCCGACACGTCCTGAGGAGCGTTCAGCGCGACGCCCTCAGTGGGGTGCTTCGGCACGGAAACGCTGCTGCCGTCTGGGCTGTCGACATGTACGGCCGTATTGGCGTCGGCCTTCCCCGGTGCCGAGGCTGCTGCCAGCGCGTCCGGCGCCACCTTCTGGACTGCGCTGATCGCGGCAGCAGCTTTCGATTCCTCAGCGTTGGTCGCTGCGAAGCCAGACAGACCAGCTGCAATCACGCCAACTCCCGCCAGCGTTGCCGCTGACATCAAAACACGAGACTTCTTCACCGAAATCTCCCTTTCGTCCTCGTGAGAACGAAGTGGACAACTTGTCCGCCACCCGGCGAAGCCAGAACGGTCGTCAGTCCACTACCGGGCGAGCAGAATTGCCCTCCACTGGAGAGGACGCGACGATCCGGGGAACGTGTCGCGGCACGCGTTGCTAAGCATGCATTGCGGATGTCGAACGCGAGGCTCCCGCGCGTGAAGTTATGGCTGGGGCGTAGCCTGCCCCACCCTCACCGCAGAATCCCCACCTCCCGCGCCGCCGCGACCGCGGCCGTGCGCGACGACACCCCGAGCTTCGTGTAGATGTGCACCAGGTGCGACTTCACCGTCGCGTCGCTGATGTACAGGCGTCCCGCGATCTCCGTGTTCGCCGCGCCGTCCGCGACCAGCTGGAGCACCTCCACCTCGCGCCTGCTGAGGGTCGGACGCGGCTCGCGCATGCGGGCGAGCAGCCGGCCGGCGATGGCGGGGGCGAGGGCCGTCTCGCCTGCGGCTGCGGCCCTGATCGCGGCGATCAGCTCGTCGGGGGGCGCGTCCTTCAGCAGGTAGCCGCTGGCTCCCGCCTCCACCGCGCCCAGGATGTCGCCGTCGGTGTCGTAATTCGTCAGCACGAGGACGGCCGGTGGCGCGGGGAGGTCCCGGATGCGTCGCGTCGCGTCCGCCCCGGTCGTCTCGGTGCCGAATTGCAGATCCATCAGCACGACATCCGGAGCCTTCTCGCTCGCCAGCGCGACGGCGTCGTCGGGGGTGCCGGCCTCGCCGACGATCTCCAGCTCCGGGTCGCCGGCGAGCATGGCGCGCAGGCCGGCGCGGACGACCGGATGGTCGTCGGCGAGGGCGATCCGGATCATGGACGCATCCCCTCCGCTCGCGCCAGGGGCAGCCGGGCGGTCACGGTCGTGCCGGTGCCCGGCGCAGAGACGATCTCGAGCGTGCCGTCGAGCTGGTCGATCCGCTCCTGCATGGCCTGCAGGCCGAACGAGTCGCTGCCGTGGATGCCCGCGAGCGCGGCCTCCACGTCGAAGCCGCGTCCGTCATCCCGGACCACGAGCGACACGGTGTCGCCGTCCTCGCGCAGCTCGATGGCGACGTGCGACGCGTCGGCATGGAGGACCGCATTCGACAGCGCGCCCTGGGCGATGCGCAGGAGGGCGGTCTGCGTGTCCATCGGCAGCTCGAGGTCGTCGGCGCGCACTTCGACGGGGATGGCCGACCGGTCGGCGTGCTCTCGTCCCAGCCTGCGCAGCGCCGCGCCGAGGCCGCCGTCGAGGCGCGCGGGTGTGAGCTCGCGGATGATCTGCCGGGTGTCGGCGAGGCTGTCCGCCGCGGTCTCGCGCGCCAGGCGGAGATAGCCCGCGCCGGGTTCCGGGGTGTCGCGTTCCGCCGCGCGCAGCAGCATCTGGATGCTCGCGAGGCCCTGCGCGACGGTGTCGTGGATCTCGCGGGCGAGGCGGGCGCGCTCGCTCAAGGCGCCCTGCTCTCGCTCGGTCTCCGCCAGTTGCTGCCGCGTGCGGAGGAGCTCGGCGAGCAGGAGTTCCCGCTCCCGTGCCTCCCGCCGCAGCGCCCGGTAGGCCAGCCCGATGAGCACCGCGACGCCGGCGGCGATGAGGGGGCCGACGACTCCGCCGACGCTGAACCCGAGGTGCAGCCCGAGGGCGACGATGGCGAACAGCGTGGTCACGACGATGGCGGCGATCGCGCCCCTGGTCGGGAGGACGTGCAGGTAGAGGAAGAAGAGGGGAAGACGATGTAGGCGCCCTCCGGGGAGAGCCACACCAACAAGGCCCAGAGCACCGTGAGGAGGGCGACCCACGCCAGGGCGGACCCGCGACCGCCGCGGAAGCCGTCGGTTCCGGTGCGTGCCGCCGCCGCACCGGCGACGTACACCGCGACGAACGCGACCCCGACGAGGAGCGTCCACCATTCGGACGGCGACGAGACCGCGAACGCGCGCACGACGGCGAAAGCGGCGAGCCCGACCACGAGCACGTGCAGGCCGATCCGCAGGCCGGTGAACACCGGGTCGAGGGTCGAGTGGGACATGACCTCCTCAGACTAGGCGAGCGCGTGCCCGCTGCCATCGACCAAAAGGTGGAATGCGGATGCGGTGGAAAGGGCGATGCGGCTGCAGCACCGTCCGACGGAGGGTGGAACCGTTGCTCGCGCAGACGGTGCGAGCGGAAAGGCACCATCGTGTTCGTCGCGTGGAGAGAGCTGCGGTTCGCCCGCGGCCGGTTCCTCCTCATCGGGGCCGTCGTCGCCCTGATCACCCTGCTTGTCGGGTTCCTCTCCGGCCTCACCGGCGGTCTTGCCGCCCAGAACGTCTCGGCCGTCCTGGCGCTGCCGGGCGACCGGATCGTGCTCCAGCACCCCGACACCGGAAGCCCCAGCTACGCCACCTCGGCGGTCGACGGGGATGCGGTGCGGGCCTGGGAGCAGGCGGACGGCGTGTCCGCGGTCATACCCATCGGGATCGCACAGTCCCGCGCGTCGGCAGCCGCGGGAGACCCGACCGGCGTCGCCCTGTTCGGGTTGCCGACAGATGCGCGGGGCACCTCATCCGACCCGCTCTCCGAACTGATTCCGCGCTCGGGTTCCGGCGTCGGGCTGTCGGCCGGCGCTGCGAAGGCACTCGATGCCCGCACAGGCGACACGGTGACGATCGGAGGGTCGGAGTTCACCGTCGAGAAGGTCGGCGGAGACCTCTGGTACAGCCACACCCCGGCCGTCGTCATGACCGCGGCCTCGTGGAGCGCGGCGAGCCTGCGCACCGGGGGCACCGGCGAGGCCACTGTGCTCGCCGTGAGCGGCAGCCCCGACTGGGATGCGGTCGCGCAGCGCACAGGAACCGTCGCCCAGACACCCCTCGCCAGCCTGACGGCGCTCGAGACCTTCAAGTCGGAGGTCGGCTCGCTCGGGTTGATGATCGCCCTGCTGTTCGGGATCTCCGCGCTCGTGGTCGGCGCCTTCTTCACCGTCTGGACCATGCAGCGCGCGGGCGACATCGCCGTGCTGAAGGCGCTCGGCGCGAGCACCGCATCCCTGATTCGGGACTCTCTCGGGCAGGCGTCGGTCGTCCTCGTCGCCGGGATCGCCGTCGGCCTCGCCGCCGTCCTGGGCCTGGGCGCCCTCGCCGGGCAGGCCCTGCCCTTCGTCGTCAGCCCGCTCACGACCGTCGCACCGGCCGTCGCCCTGGCGCTGCTCGGCCTCGCGGGCGCGGCCTTCGCCCTGCGCTCCGTCACCACCTCCGACCCCCTTACCGCACTCGGGAGCAACCGATGATCGCCCTGCAGAACGTCACCCTCACCTTCCCCGACGGGCTGGACCGCATCACCGCCGTGGATGCCGTCACCCTGCACGGCCGCAACGGAGCCGTCACCGGCATCACCGGACCGTCCGGCTCAGGCAAGTCGAGCATCCTCGCTGTCTCCGCCACCCTGATCCGCCCCGACACCGGCGGTGTGCTCATCGGCGACGGCGAGAACGTCGTCGACGCCGCCCAGCTGTCGAAGGCCGAAGCCACGGCCCTGCGGCGCGACCGCATCGGCATCGTCTTCCAGCAGTCCAACCTCCTCCCGGCGCTGACGGCCCGCGAGCAGCTGCAGGTGATGAGCCGGCTCGGCGGCCGCGTGAGCCGGCGCGACAGGGCGCGGATGGATGCGCGCTCCGACCAGCTCCTCGACGCCGTCGGCCTCGCGGCCCACGCCGGCAAGCGCCCGCACCAGCTCTCGGGCGGCCAGAGGCAGCGCGTCGCCATCGCGCGGGCGCTCATCCACGAGCCGGACGTCCTCCTGGTCGACGAACCGACCAGCGCCCTCGATCAGGAGCGCGGCGCCGAGATCATGCGGCTGATCGCCCGACTGACCCACGAGCGGGATACGGCCACGCTGCTGGTCACGCACGACCTGGTCCACCGCGACACGCTCGACGAGCTCGTCACCGTGGTGGACGGACGGATCACCGAGCGGGTGCTCGCGGTCAGCTGATGCCGGAACATCGCACACCCGTGAGGGATTGGCGTGGTGGCGCCCGCCTGGATTGGACCTTGTCGCGGTTCGCATCGCGGCGGTGGAATTGGACGCATGAAAGACAGAACAACCCGCTTCCGGATGGCCGACATCCCGCCGTCGCGCCGCGCCCTCTTCGTGGCCGTGATCGGGTGGAGCCTGGCGTGGAAGGGCGTCTCGCTGTGGCGTGCCGCCCGCAACGGCAGCGTGCCCTGGTTCGTCGCGCTGCTGCTGAGCAACACGATGGGCGCCCTCGACGCGGTGTACCTCTTCGCGGTGGACAAGCGCCGCCCGAGTCTCCGGCGGGACGAGGAGGCCATCCTCTCGGGGACCGGAGAGCCGGCGCAGGGCGGCCACGGGGATGAGCCCCGCGGGCCGCTCGGGCCCTGAGAGGAGTGATCGGCATGGGTGACACGCCGGAGATGACGGCGCTCCGGGCACACGAGCGCGGCGGCCCCGAGAAGCTGGTGGTCGAGAAGGCCCCGCTTCCCCGTCCCGGGCGAGGAGAAGTGCTGGTCCGCATCGAAGCCGCGGCGATCACTGCTCCCGAGCTGACGTGGGCCGAGACCTGGGAATCCGACGGCGTCGACCGGACGCCCATCATCCCCTCCCACGAATTCGCCGGAATCGTCGCGGAGGTCGGCGACGGAGTCGAGGGCTTCGCGGTGGGGGATCCCGTCTTCGGGTTGGTTCCCTTCGACCGCGACGGTGCGGCGGCGGAGTTCGTCGCCGTCCCCACCTCGTCCATCGGACACCGCTCATCCTCCGTCGATCCGACGATCGCGGCGGCCGCCGTTCTCCCGGCGCTCACGGCATGGGAGGCGCTTCACGATCGGGTGAGCCTCACAACCGGGCAGCGGCTCCTGGTGCGCGGCGCCGCTGGGGCGGTCGGGTCGATGCTCACCCAGATCGGCCACGTGGCCGAAGTCCGCGTCACCGCAACGGTGTCGTCGGCCGACGATGTCGAGCGCGTGCGATCACTGGGAGCCGACGAGGTGATCATCGTGCCCCGCGGCCAGGACCCCGAGGACGTGCGCGGTTTCGATGTCGTCGTCGACGCGGTCGGCGACCGGATCCCGCGATGGATGTACGCAGCAGCCGCTCCGCACGGAACGCTCGTCTCGCTGCAGTTCCCGCCGGACGACCAGCTGGCCACGGAATACGGAGTCGGCACGGTGTTCTTCGTGGTGTCGGCCGACGCGCAGCGACTCGCCGAGCTGGACGACCTTCTGTCTCATCACAAGCTGACAGCGGAGGTTGCGTCGCTCTTCCCGCTGGAGCGCGGCCGGGAAGCCTTCGAGGCCGCCGGCACTCCCGGTCGTCGGCATGGGAAGGTCCTCCTGCTCCCTGGCGGTCAGATGCCTCGTCAGCTACCCGGGTCCACCCACCCTCGCGCGCGGAACGCCCGCCCGTAGATCTCGCGGATGACATCCTGCTTCAGCAGGTTGTACTCCCGCATATCGCCGTCCGCCTCGTCGGCCGCCGGCGCTTTCGCCGCCGCATACCGCTCTCGCTCGTCCGGATGTTCGCGGAGCCAGTCGCGGAAGATCGCGTGCCGCACGATCTCAGGGCTGTCGGGGGACCAGACATGGAGGTTGACCGCCGGCTCCGCGCGCTGCAGACAGCGGTGTCCGTGAAACGACGGCTCGCGTATGGTCAGCCGGTATCCGAGGGGTTCGAGGGCCGGCACGTAAAGGTCTTCGTCGGTGCTCGACGCGACCGTGAGGTCGATGTCGATGATCGGCTTCGCCGCGAGGCCGGGCACCGAGGTCGAGCCGACGTGGTCGAGTGCGAGGACGGCGTCGCCGAGGGCGGCGCGGATCTCCTGGGCGAGCGTTCGGTACGTATCCGGCCACGCCGGGTCGTAGTCGACGACCACGATCTCGTCTGTCGCAGGCGGCCCGTCGACCCACGGATCTTCGTCCGGGTTCGGATCCGAATGGCGCATGATCTGCTCCGGCGTCAGCATGGCGCCCAGCGTAGCGGTGCCTCGGCAGCGAGCGCTCCGGCGTCAGCCCCGGTGCCTGCGCCAGTACACGTAGGTCGCCCACTCCACCGCGGCGAGCACCGCGCACAGGATGCCGAGCAGCACGTTCCACGAGCTGCCGCCGCCGACCGCGATCAGCACGAAGAGGATGAAGAGCACGGTGTAGCCGATCCCCGTGATGAGCGCGCCCATCTCGGTGCGCGCCGCCAACCAGCGGGGATGCTTTGGCTGCTGATCCGTCATGGCTTCACTGTAGGGGGCCGGATCGCGTTTGACCCTCACACTGTGTCATGGTCGATCGTGGCTTCCACCATGTACACCATCGGAGAGTTCGCCGCCTTCGGGCGGGTGAGCGTGCGGATGCTGCGGCATTACGACGCGATCGGGCTGCTGGAGCCGGCGTGGGTCGACGAGCGGACCGGATACCGCCGGTACGCGCCCGACCAGCTGCGGCGGCTGCTGCGGATCGTCGAGCTGCGTCGGCTCGGTCTGGGTCTCGAGCGCATCGCCGCAGTCTTCGCCGCCGACGACGAGGAGGCCGCCCTGCGCGACACACTCGAAGCCCGGTTGGCGGAGCTCGAGGCGTCGATCGCAGAGGACACCGCACGGCTCGCTCGCATCCGGCGACGTCTCCGGATTCTGGAAGGAACAGAGATCATGTCCGAAGCAGTGCAGTACCGATCCGTGGAGCCTGTCGTCGTCTACGCGCTGACCGGCGTCGCGCCCGGGATGGGGCCCGAGAACGTATCGCCCGTCGTCGGGCCGCTCATCGAACGGCTCGACCGGGTCCTGCTCGACGCCGGCCGCGAGATCGTCGAACCGGGCATCTTCTGGTACGAGCCGGGGGAGGGCGAGGAGTTGATCGTCCACGTCTCGTACACCGCCGAATCCGAGCCGCGCCCGGGTCCCGGATACGAACTCGTCGAGCTCCCGGGGGTCGCGACAGCCGCAACCATCCTGCACCGCGGCGACATGGATCGCATCGGCGAGACGTGGTCCGCCCTCGTCGACCAGCTCACCGCCGACGGGTACCGGATGACCGGACCCAGCCGCGAGGTGTATCTCCACGCGGAGGGTCACATCCCGCAGCCGGACTGGGTGACGGAGCTCCAGGTGCCGGTCGAGCGCAGCTGAAGCAGGCTGGTCGGCAGCCCTGACATCGGAGCGGGGCGGTATGCGGAGGGCCCGGCCCGTCGCCGGGAGAGGCGACGGACCGGGCCCGGTCGCGCACGGTCAGTGACCGGAGACGATACCCTGCTGGGCCTGCTGCGCCAGCTGCTGGATGTCGCTGCCGTAGCCGCCGGCGAGGGCGGTCGCGGCGATCTTCTGGACGTCCGGGGTGCGCTCCGCGGCCGGGGCCTTCGCCAGGTCGCCGAGGTCGCTGCGCAGCGAGGCGGGCAGCTTCGCGGCGAGCTGCGCGTCGGCCGTCACATCCACGGCGACGGCCGCGGCGGTGTCACCGAGCTGCGGGGACGAGAGGTCGCCCGAGCGGAGGTCGCCGATCAGATCCTTCAGCCCGGGCAGACCCGACAGGCCGGCGCGCTCGCCGCGGGCGTGCTTCAGGTGGGTGGCGAGATCCTTGATGGCCGAGCCGTAGCCGCCGTCGAGGGCGGTCGCCACGATCTTCTTCGCGTCGGCCGTGCGGTCGGAGGCCGACGCCTTCGCGAGGGTCGTCACATCCTCCTGCAGCGCATCCGGCAGCAACGAGAACAGCGGCTTGTCCGCGATGACGCGCTTGGCGAGCGCCTGGGCCTTCGCGCCGCTCAGATGGCCGGCGAAGAGCTCGTGGCCGGCGTCCGTCGAGACGTGCGCCTGCGCGGTCGCCTGCGAGCCGGAGCCCGAGCCGCTGGCGCCGCCGTCCACGGTGGTCGCGAACGCTCCCTGCGCGCCGACGCCCACCAGCGCGGTGGCCGCGAGGAGCGATGCCGCGCCGACGGCCGCACGCTTGGCGGTGAAGGCGCTGGTCTTCCGAACGGAGGTGTTCTTCGTGTAATCCATGGGATCCTTTCCGTGCCCGCGCTGCGGCCGACCGGTCTGCCGGCCGCTTCGGATCGCGGGCATCGGCGACGTTACGGAACCCGTCTGGACCGTTCGTGCGGACACTCTGCGAGGTCCCGCAGGGTGGTTGACCCGCCTCCGGACGGTTGTTATTGGAGAGGGTCGACGGCTCAAAGGGAGTTGAGAAGAGGGAGCAGGACGAGCGGGAGGATGAAGGCCGCCGCGGTGACGATCGTCGCGCCGATGGTGAGCCGGGTCCTCCGGAGGATCAGGCCGACCACCGCGCTCGCGAGCGGGATCCAGCCGTACAGGACATGCGTCACGGCGACCGCCAGCCCGGCGAACCCGGTCCTACTCAGGGCCAGATACAGCTCGAAGCCCACGAGGATGGCGGTGCCGAGGAGTCCGAGGACGGCGAACGCGATCGCGACCCGCGTGCGCGTGGTGGTGCTTTGAGCCGAGCCCGCGTCCGTCATGCCCTCACTCTAGGGCGACGCACCCGCGTCAGGTCGCCTGCGCCCGCATCGCCCGCCAGAGCGCCTGGCGGAGCTGCGCCTCGATGCGGCGGGCCTGCTCGCTGCTGACGCCCTCGTTGTCGCGGCGTCGTTCCGAGCCGTGGCAGCGGTCGCCGTCGCGGGTGAAGTGGATGGCGATCCGACCGTCCGCCAGCACCGGCTGCTGCTCGCCGCAGTGCCCGCATTCGGTGAAGGAGAAGAATCCCATGCCACTCACGCTACGGGCGCCGTGTTTCCTCTCCGTTGCCGGTACGAGAAGTGTGGATGACGAGAGCGGACGCGGAGGCGGGCTGGCCGGGGCACCCGGCGAGCACGCGGGCGATCGCGTCGTGCTCCGCGGGCGCCACCCACAGCCCGTACGCCGCCTTCACCGACACCTGCCGGGCCACGTAGTCGCAGCGGAACGCCTTGTTCGCCGGCAGCCACGTCGCGGCGTCGCCGTCCGACTTCTGCTGGTTAGCCGGACCGTCCACGGCGAGCAGGTTGAGCGGGTCGTTGGCGAGGTGGATGCGCTGGTCCTCGGTCAGCTGCTGCGCACCCGTGATCCACGCGTTCTTCAGAGCAACGACGTGGTCGATCTGCACGAGCGGCGACGTCTTCTCGCCGCGCACGAAGTGGATGGTCGCGCCGGTGTACGGGTCCGCCAGCGTCCCGGAGAGGACTTTGCAGGTGCCGGCGCGCGCCACATCCGACAGGTCCCGGGACAGGATGTCGTTCCTGGTGTCGCAGCCGTTGTGGTCGACGTCCAGCCAGGCAGTCCCGAAGTCCTCGGTGCGCTGGTAGCCGGTCGCGGGCGCCTTGCCCTTCACCGGCAGCGTGGCGAGCACGCCGAGTGCGGTGGTCGGACCGCCCGCCGCCGGGGGAGGAGTGGCGGACGGGGTCGCCGGGATGGCGGTTGCGGGAGCGGTCGCGACGGGCCGCGATGCGGTGGCCGTGGTGGTGCAGCCGGCCAGCAGGAGCGCGAGCACGACGGCGACTGCGGGCATAGTGGGGATGCGGTTCAAGGTCTTCCTCGGTTGGGGGCCCGAGCAGACTAAGCTCCCCGTGCGTTCGCTGAGCGATGCGACGCACCCCTTCTCATCCCACGCTCAACGACATATCGTGAACTATCGCTGACGATAGGAGGCATCCCATGTCCACCTCATTCCCCACCGGCGGGTTCGGCGCCCGCATGGATCCGGACGCCATGTGGCAGGCGTTCGAGCAGCTGCGGTCGACGTTCGAGAAGAAGGTCGGGTCGCGGATGGGTCGCGGTGACGTCCGCGCTGCCGTCCTCAGCCTGCTCGCCGAGAAGCCGATGCACGGCTACCAGATCATCCGCGAGATCGAGGAGCGCAGCGGCGGCAGCTGGAAGCCGAGCGCCGGGTCCGTCTACCCGACCCTGCAGCTGCTCGCCGACGAAGGGCTCATCACGGCCGAGGAGTCGAACGGCCGCAAGACGTACGCGCTGACCGAGGAGGGGCGCGAGGTCGCGGCCAGCGAGGGCGCGACCCCGTGGGCCGACGGCGCCGGCGCGTCCGGCTCGAGCGGCGCGGGCGCGGGCACCCCCGGCTCGGACCGTCGTTCCGCGTCCGGACGCCTGCCCCGCGCCGGCGTCGAGCTCGCCCAGGCGGCGGCGCAGGTGCACCGCAGCGGCACCCCGGAGCAGATCCAGGAGGCGGCGACCGTGCTCGACGAGGCGCGGCGCCGCCTGTACACGATCCTCGCCGAGGGCTGACGGGGGTGACGTCGGACCAGGCCGTCGCCCCCGCCCCACGGCCCGCGGCGACGCCGGCCACCCGCGCGCGCTACCGCCGCATCCTGCGCTTCGCCGGCTGGAACCTCGCCGTCACCTGGTGGTACGAGCTGTTCCTGCCGCGGATCGGGCTCGCGAGCGTCGCCGCCCGCACCCGCAGCAAGCGCATGCGGCGGTTCGCGCAGCGATTCCACGCGCTCGCGGTCGATCTCGGTGGGCTGATGATCAAGGTCGGGCAGTTCATGTCCTCCCGCTTGGACGTGCTGCCTCCCGAGATCACCACCGAGCTGGAGGGGCTGCAGGACGAGGTCCCGGCCGTTCCGTTCCCGCAGATCCGAGCGCTCGCCGAGGCCGAGTTGGGCGTGCCGCTCGAGACGGCGTTCTCATCCGTCGACGAGGTGCCGGTCGCGGCGGCGTCGCTGGGCCAGGCGCATCGGGCGGTCCTGACCGCCGAGACCGCCGAGCACAGCGGGCTGAGCGCGGTCGTGCTGAAGGTGCAGCGGCCGGGCATCGACGCGATCGTGGATGTGGACCTCGCCGCCCTGCGCCGCGTCGGCCGCTGGCTCACCCACGTGCGGCTGGTGTCCGACCGGGTGGACGCGCCGGCGCTGGTCGAGGAGTTCGCGACGACCAGCATGGAGGAGATCGACTACCTCCACGAGGCCGCCAACTCGGAACGGTTCGCGGAGGAGTTCGCGGGAGACCCGCGCGTCGCCGTGCCGGCCGTGGCCTGGGAGCGGACCACGCGCCGCGTGCTGACGCTCGAGGACGTCACCGCGATCAAGATCACCGACGGCGACTCCCTCCGCGCGGCCGGCATCGACCCGGCCGAGGTCGCGCCCGTGTTCGCCGAGGTGATGTTCGACCAGCTGTTCACGAACGGCTTCTTCCACGCCGACCCGCATCCCGGCAACATCTTCGTGACGCCGGACCCCGACGCGGCGGGGGAGCGGCCCTGGCACCTGACGTTCGTCGACTTCGGGATGATGGGCGAGGTACCGCCGGGCACCCGCAAGGGGCTGCGCAAGCTGCTGATCGCGGCGGCCTCGCGCGACGGCAAGGGGCTGGTGGACGCGATCCAGGATGTCGGGGTGCTGCTCCCGACGGCCGACACCGCCCAGCTGGAGCGCGCGATGACCCACCTGTTCGGCCGGTTCGGCGGGATGGGGTTCGCAGAGCTGCGCGAGGTCGACCCGCGCGAGTTCCGCGAGTTCGCGGTCGAATTCGGGGACGTGGTGCGGTCGCTGCCGTTCCAGCTGCCGGAGAACTTCCTGCTGATCATCCGCGCGATGTCGCTGACCTCGGGCGTGTGCAGCGCCCTCGACCCCGCGTTCAACCTCTGGGACTCGGTCGAGCCCTACGCGCAGCAGCTTATCCGGGACGAGCGCGGCAACCTGGTCCAGGATGTGGCGCAGCAGGCTCTGGAGATCGCGGGGATCGCGTGGCGGCTGCCGAAACGGCTCGACAGCCTGGTGACCCGGGTCGAGGAGGGGGACGTGGCCGTGAGCACGCCCCGGCTCGAGCAGCGCGTCGGGCGCGTCGAGAAGGCGGTGCGACGGCTCGCGGCCGCCGTCGTCTTCGGCGGTGTCGTGATCGCCGGGGCGATCGTGCACACGACGGATGCCGTGCTCGGCACGGTGCTGCTGGTCGCATCCCTCATCCCGCTCGCATTCACCGTCTTCACAGGCCGGCGGGGGAGCTGAGGCGGAACAAATCCTCGTGGGGTAGCGTTTCACCCGTCATGGCAACCACCGAGATCACCTCGACCAACCACGACCAGACCGTCTCCGACGGCATCGTGCTGCTCGACTTCTGGGCCGACTGGTGCGGCCCGTGTCACATGTTCGCCCCCGTCTTCGAGAAGGCGTCGGAGCAGCACACCGATGTCACCTTCGGCAAGATCGACACCGAGGCCCAGCAGGAGCTCGCGGCGTCGTACGGCATTCAGTCCATCCCGACCCTCGTCGCGTACCGCGACGGCATCCCCCTCTTCTCGCAGGCCGGCGCGCTGCCGGGCGAGGCGGTGGAGGACCTCATCTCGCAGATCCGCGCCCTCGACATGACCGAGGTCCGGAAGCAGTACGAGGAGCTGAAGGCCAAGGCCGAGCAGCAGCAGGGCTGAGCCCGGTCTCTCACGCGTCAGGCGCGGCATCCGTCACTCGACGGGTGCCGCGCCTTCGTCGTCTCCGGGCGTGGCGAGCTCCTGCTCCAGGGCTTCGATCTCGAGGGCGAGCACGTCCGGGTAGCCGACGCGGGCGCGGCGCAGCTGCAGGTTGTACACCGCCTGCGCCTCGTCGTAGGCGCAGTCGAGGATGTCCTGGATGCGCGACAGCGCGAGTTCGTCGTCGCGCGCATCCCGGATGGCGTCGATGAGCTGGGGGAACGCGTCCCGTCCGGCGCGCATGACGCGGACGTGGCGGAGGCGCTCCTCGGCGAGCACGTGCGGCCGCGGTGCATCGGGCGCGAGACGCGGGGCCTGTCGGCGGTGGGCGGCGATGATCTCCGCGGTGAGCTCAACGGTCAGCGTCTCCGGTGCGGTCAGTCGCAGAAGGGGCGAGAACGCCCTCACCCGGTGCGGGCCCGGCTCGAGGCGCTCCCACGACGAGGAGTCGACGCGGGCCACGGTGCGGAGATACTCGCCCGGGTCGAGCGGAGCCGGGATGTCCGACCCCACGGTGAAGCCGAAGAAGTACGGCGCGGACTCGCTGCCGACCGGCACGAGGGCGGCGAAGACCGGGAGGCCGTCGCCGGACGGCATCCACCGCTCGGCGCCCTCGTTCACGATGTCGACAGCGAGAGCGTCGACGTCGAGCAGGTCTCGGGTGACGGTCGGCCAGCGCAGGACGAGACCCGCCCGGCGCTCGGCGACGCTCGGGCGCAGCGGCAGGATGTCCGGACGCAGGTTGAGCTGCGCGGGGCCGCTGGTGGGGCGGCTCGGCTGGGCGACGCGCCACGCGGAGCCGTCGTCGTCGGCCGGTGTGCCGAGCAGCATCGGCGCGCCGTCCGGCTCGCCGGGCGCCAGCACGCGCCAGCCGTCCGGCGGGGCGTCCGGCGGGACGGCGGTGTCCAGGCCGAGCTCGGCGAGGAGCGACACGAGGCTCGTTCCTCGCTCGGACAAGGCAGCGCGATCGATGTCGTTGTGGCCCAGCTGCGGCGCGGTGTCGTCCCTCACTCGGGATCCCGGCCGTCACGACGTCGGGTGGCGTCGCGAAGGCCGTCGGCCACCGCTCGGCGGGTCGTCCAGTATAGCGCGTAGAGCGCCTCGGCGCCGATCGTGACGGTCAGGGCGAGGCCGCTCAGCGGATCAGAGGTCACCGGTCCAGCGCCGCGTGGTCGTCCTGCGACGTGCGCGCACCCGCCGCGCGTGCGACGTACGCCATGACGACACCGGCCCCGATGAGTGCGGCACCGACCGGCACGACGCCCTGCGCGAGGACGCGCGTGAAGAGATCCAGGACCGTCAGCAGACCCTCGTCGAGCCGCGTCGGCCCCGACGACGGCAGGGCGATGCTGTAGAACAGCTGCGGCACCAGCACCGACAGAAGCAGGCCGCCCGCCGTCAACCCGATTCCCCACCACAGCACGACCCTCGGTCGCAGCTTGGACTCCGTCACGCGTTTCCCCCTCCGTCGCGGTCCTGCGCCGATGCTATCGAAGGAGTTCACCGTTCAAATCTCCGACCATTGGCAGTGTCGCAGGAAATTCGAACCGGATCCGGCCGAAATTCCTACAGGACGGAAGGGCGGGAGCGGGGGAGCGCGGAGGCGGAAGGGCGCGTCAGCGCCGAGGGGCGAGCGCGGTGCTCGCGCGCGCGACGAGGGAGGGCTGGAACTCGACGTGCACCGGGGACGCGTCCGGCTGGTCGGTCAGCTGGAGCAGCAGGTCCATGGCGGTCGAGCCGATCTCGTGGCTGGGCTGGCGGATCGACGACAGCGGCACGGCTGACGCCGAGGCGAACGCGATGTCGTCGTAGCCGATCAGGGCGATGTCCTCGGGCACCCGGATGCCATGCTGGAGCAGGGTCTGCAGCAGGCCGATCGCGATCAGGTCGTTGGCGGCGAAGACCGCGTCCGGGCGGTCCTCCGGGCGTCGCGCGGCCAGAGCCGCGCCGACTGCACGGCCGCCCTCGATCGTGAGGCTGTCGGTCTCGAGCTTCTCGATGCCCGCACCGGGGATGGATGCAGCAATCTCCTGTTCCGCTCCGCGGTAGCGGTCGGCGACCTGGTCGATCGCGAAGGGGCCGCCGGCGTACGCGATGCGCCGGAACCCCTGCTCGGCGAGATGGGCGGCGGCCAGTCGTCCGCCGGCGACGTCGTCGACCGCGACGGAGCTGAAGGAGCGGTCGAGGCTGGTGCGGTCCACGAGGACCGACGGGATGCCGCGTTCGCGCAAGCGGTGCAGCCGGGGGATGGCGTCGCCGACGGGGGAGATCAGCACGCCGCGGATGCGCTCCTGCTCGAACATCGTCAGGTAGCCGGCCTCGCGCTGCTCGTTCTCGTCCGAGTTGCCGACAAGCACGGAAAGGCCGTCGCGCGCCGCGCGGTCCTCGGCGCCGCGGATGAGGGACGCGAAGAACGGGTTGCCGACGTCGAGCACGACCATCCCGATCCCGTTGCTCTGCCCCATCCGGAGCTGGCGCGCCGCGTTGTTGCGCACGAAGCCGAGCTCGGTGATGGCCGCCTGGACGCGCTGCAGCACGGCGTCCGAGACACGCTCCGGGCGGTTGAGCACGTTCGAGACGGTGCCGACCGAGACACCGGCGAGCGCGGCGACATCCTTGACGCTGGCGGACGGCATGCAGCTCCTTCGTTCGTGCAGTAGCGCAATAGTACCGACGTTTCATCACGAATGCGTGCCTATTCGATCCTGGACTTGACGGCGCACCCTCGGCTCTGGCAAGGTCATTTCAACGTTTCAGTTTGAAACGGTTCACGGCCTCGATGGAGAAGCGTTCGACAATGACGTCCCCCGAAACACCGGCAGTGCCGGCCGGCGGCCCGCCGGTCCTCGAACTCCGCGATGTGGCCAAGGCCTTCGGCCCGGTCATCGCCCTCAGCCGCGCCGACCTCGTGGTCGAGCAGGCATCGATCCACGCGCTGGTCGGCGAGAACGGCGCCGGCAAGTCCACGCTGGTGAAGATCGTCGCCGGCCTCTACCAGCGCGACCGCGGCGAGATGCGGTTCCGGGGAGAGGTCGTCGATTTCGCCACGACGGCCGAGGCGAAGAACGCCGGCATCGCCGTCATCTACCAGGAGCCGACGCTCTTCCCGGATCTGTCGGTCACCGAGAACATCTTCATGGGCCGCCAGCCCACCGACCGCCTGGGCAGGATCGACCGCAAGGCGATGCGCGCAGAGGCGGTCGGCATCTTCCGCCGGCTCGGCGTCCACATCGACCCCGACCGCCTCGCCGAGGGCCTGTCGATCGCCGACCAGCAGCTCATCGAGATCGCGAAGGCCATCTCGCTGGACGCGCGCCTCCTGATCATGGACGAGCCGACCGCCGCGCTCTCGGGCGTCGAGGTCGAGCGCCTGTTCGCCGTCGCCCGCAGCCTGCGCGACGAGGGCCGCGGGATCGTCTTCATCTCGCACCGCTTCGACGAGGTCTTCTCGCTGTGCGACACCATCACTGTCATGCGCGACGGCGCCTACGTGTCGACCGATCCGACGGCGGACGTCACCGAGGAGGAGATCGTCCGCCGCATGGTCGGTCGCGACGTGACCTCCCTCTTCCCGAAGACCGAGGCCGTGATCGGCGAGCCGCTGCTCGTCGTCGATGGGCTGACCTCGCCGGGCGTCTTCCACGACGTCAGCTTCACCGTCCGCTCCGGCGAGATCGTCGCGCTGGCGGGCCTGGTCGGCGCGGGCCGCAGCGAGATCGCCCGCGCCGTGTTCGGGGTCGACGGCTACGACTCGGGCACGGTCCGGGTCGACGGTCGCGTGGTGCCGAAGCGCCGTCCGACGGCGGCGATGGCCGCCGGTCTCGCGCTCGTCCCCGAGGACCGCCGCAAGCAGGGCCTCGTGCTGGAGGAGTCGGTCGCCCGCAACGCGACCCTGGCGATCCGCACGAAGCTCTCGAAGCTCGGCTTCATCCGCAGCTCGTCCGAGAACCAGGCGGCACGCGTCTGGGCGAGCCGCCTCCAGCTCAAGACCAACGCGCTCGACACGCTGACCGGGACGCTGTCCGGCGGCAACCAGCAGAAGGTCGTGCTCGGCAAGTGGCTGGCCACCGACCCGCGTGTCCTCATCATCGACGAGCCCACCCGCGGCATTGACGTCGGCACGAAGGCCGAGGTGCACCGGCTCCTCTCCGAGCTGGCGGGACGC
The DNA here is from genome assembly GCA_001647635.1 of Leifsonia xyli. NCBI lineage: Bacteria > Bacillati > Actinomycetota > Actinomycetes > Micrococcales > Microbacteriaceae > Leifsonia > Leifsonia xyli. The sequence goes on from CP014761.1 coordinate 3,328,933, forward strand.
GGGATGGGCGTGCTGATGATCTCGTCCGAGCTGCCGGAGGTGCTCGGGATGGCGGACCGCGTGCTCGTCGTCCGCGAGGGCCGGATCACCGCCGAGCTCGATCGCTCGGTCGCCGACGCCGAGAACGTGATGTTCGCCGCCACCCACGCGCTGGAGGAGACGCGATGACCACCCCGACCCTCACCCCCGAGAAGGTCCCGAACCCGGCGGTGCGCCTGGTGCGCTCGTTCGTCCGGGCTCGCGAGACCGGGATCCTCGTCGCGATCCTCGTGGTGATCGCCGTGACCACGGCGATCAACCCCTCGTTCCTGTTCAGCGCGGACGGCTGGCGCGACCTGCTGCTCACCCCGGCCATCCTCGCCCTGGTCGCCATCGGCCAGGCGATCGTCATCATCACCCGCAACGTCGACCTCTCGGTCGGGTCGGTGGTGGGACTCACGGCCTACCTGACCGGGCGGCTGTTCGCGGACATCCCGGGCATCCCGATCGTGGCGGTGTTCCTGATCGGCGCACTCGCGGGAGCGGTGCTCGGCCTGGTCAACGGCGCGCTGGTGGCCTTCGGCAAGGTGCCGGCGCTCGTCATCACCCTCGGCACGCTGTACGCCTACCGCGGCATCGACGTGCTCTGGGCCGGCAGCAACCGGATCAACGCGGGCGACGTGCCCTCCGACTTCCTGGGTCTCGGGACGGGGTCGTTCCTCACCATCCCGTACCTCACCATCCTCGCCGTGATCGTGATGCTCATCGCGGGCTGGTACCTCCGCAACCGCCGCGGCGGTCGCGAGCTCTACGCGATCGGGTCCGACCCGGCCGCGGCCGAGCTCTACGGCCTCAAGGTGACCCGCCGCATCCTCGCCGCGTTCGTCCTCTCCGGCGCCACGGCGGGCCTCGCCGGCGTGCTGTTCGTCGCCCGCTACGGCACGGTCAGCTCGCAGACCGGCACCGGGCTCGAACTGCAGGCCGTCGGAGCCGCGGTCATCGGCGGCGTCGCCATCTTCGGCGGCAGCGGATCGGTCTACGGGGCGGTCCTCGGCGCCGTGCTGCTGCTCACCATCAACCGTGCGCTGCCCATCCTCGGCATCCAGGACTTCTGGCAGCAGGCGGTGGTCGGCGTGCTGATCATCGGCGCCATCGTCCTCGACCGTCTGCTCGCCCTGCGGCTGTCCCGCCGCCTCGTCGCCGAAAGGGAGGTCGCCGCGTGACCGACACCCAGGTGCCCACCACTGCCGCCCCCGCGCGGACGTACCCCGATTACGGCCGCCCGCTGTGGCAGCGCTGGCTGCTGACCCGCGAGTCCGCGGTCGTCGCCGCTCTCATCATCGTCGCCGTCGTCGCGTCCGCCACCGTGCAGAACTTCGGCACTCCCGTCACCCTCGGCTTCCTGCTGCTGGATGTGACGCCCATCCTGATGATCGCCCTGCCGATGACCCTGGTCATCGTCTCCGGCGAGATCGACCTCTCGGTGGCGAGCGTGCTCGGCCTCAGCAGCGTGCTCCTGGGCGTGCTGACCAAGGCCGGGTGGCCGATCGAAGCGGCCTTCGTCGCCTGCCTCGTCGTCGGACTCGTCTGCGGGGCGGTCAACGGCTTCCTGGTCACCGTGGTCGGCTTGCCGTCGCTCGCGGTGACGATCGGAACGCTCGCGCTCTTCCGCGGCATCGCGGTCGGCCTGCTCGGCACGACGGCGATCACCGACTTCCCGTTCTTCTGGCAGAACCTGTCGCAGCAGCGCTTCGGCACCTCCGGCATCCCGGTCGTCATGGTCCTCGTCGTCGTGCTGATCATCGTGTTCGCCCTGCTGCTCCACGCCACTCCGTACGGCCGCGGGCTGTTCGCGCTGGGCCTGAGCTCGGAGGCGGCCGCCTTCTCGGGCGTGAATGTCGCACGAACCAAGTTCATCGCGTTCCTGCTGACCGGCCTGATCTCGGCGCTCGCCGGGCTCTACTGGACGCTCCGCTATGGGAGCGCCCGCGGCGACAACGCCGTGGGGCTCGAGCTGTCGGTGATCGCGGCGGTGCTGCTCGGCGGGGTCTCGATCTTCGGCGGCAAGGGCGCGCTCGGCGGCGTCGTCGCCGGCGTGCTCCTGATCGGCGTGCTGCAGAGCGCCCTCCGTCTGGCGAACGTCAGCTCCGACGCCATCAACATCATCACCGGCGTCCTCCTCATCCTCTCCGTCCTCTCGCCGCGCATCCTCGCCTGGGCGCGCGGCGCCCGGGCGCGCCGACGACGCACCGTGTCGTAGCCGCGCCGCACCACCCGCACCACCTGCATCCACCCACCCCGAAAGGAACAACGATGTTGCCCTCCACCTCGCGCCGTACCAAGCGCCTGATCGCCCTCGGCGCCGGCGTGGTCGCCGTCGCTCTCGCCGTCACCGGCTGCTCCAGCGGCTCCGGCAGCGCCGGCGGCTCCGGCGACAAGAACTACAAGATCACCTTCCTGCCGAAGAACCTCGGCAACCCGTACTTCGACACCTCCGACAAGGGCGGCAAGACGGCCGTCGAGTCGTTCAAGGGCACCTACAACGAGGTCGGCCCGTCGACGGCCACGGCGGACGCCCAGGTCAGCTACATCAACACGCTGACCCAGCAGCAGGTCGGCGCGATCGTCCTCTCCGCCAACGACCCCACTGCCCTCGGCTCGGCGCTCACGCAGGCGAAGTCGGCCGGCGTGAAGATCGTCACCTTCGACTCCGACACCGACGCCAAGTACCGCGACGTCTTCGTGAACCAGGCCACCGCCGACGGCATCGCGAAGGTGCAGGTCGACACGATCGCGAAGGAGATCGGCGACAGCGGCGAAGTCGCGATCCTCTCCGCCGCGGCCAACGCGACGAACCAGAACGCCTGGATCGAGCTCATGAAGAAGGACCTCGCGAAGGACCACCCGAACATCAAGCTGGTGGACACCGTCTACGGCAACGACGACGACCAGACCTCGTTCGACAAGACGGCCGCCCTGCTGCAGACGCACCCGAACCTGAAGGGCATCATCTCGCCCACGACGGTCGGCATCGCGGCCGCGGCGCGCTACCTCTCCACCTCGGACGCCAAGGGCAAGGTCAAGCTGACCGGGCTCGGCACCCCGAACCAGATGCGCGAGTACGTGAAGAACGGCACGGTCGACGAGTTCGCGCTGTGGAACCCGGAGGACCTCGGCTACCTGGCCGCCTTCACCGCCAAGGCGCTGATCGACGGCAAGATCACCGGCAAGAAGGGCGACACCTTCGAGGCGGGCAAGCTCGGCAAGTTCACGGTCGGGGACAACGCGACGGTGCTCCTCGGCGACCCGTTCGTCTTCAACAAGGACAACATCGACAAGTTCAACTTCTGATCGAGTCCGCTCTCGCCCGGCCGGCGCACGTCGTCGGCCGGGCGGCCCATCCCTCCTGGAGGTTCCCATGCAACGGGCCTGTTTCCGGCTGCGCGTCGACCCCGCGCACCTGACCGAGTACCGCGCGCGGCACGCGGCCGTCTGGCCCGAGATGCTCGCGGCGCTGAAGGAGACGGGATGGGACAACTACTCCCTGTTCCTCGCCGACGACGGGTGGCTGATCGGCTACGTCGAGGCGCGGGACGACTACGCGTCCATCCAGCGGCGGATGGATCTCACGAAGGTCAATGCCCGTTGGCAGGCTGAGATGAGCCGGCTCTTCGAGGGACTGGACGGGGCTGCTCCCGACCAGTCGTTCGAGCTCGTCCCTGAGATCTTCCACCTCGAGGACCAGTTGGCGGCGGCGCAGTCCGCACGCTACGATGAAACGATTCATGAATCGATTCACGCCACCGATGACGGCGGAGATGTCGATCACCACACGAAAGGCGCACGACGTTGACTGACTTCACGTCCATCCGCGACCGGCTGGCGCAGCAGGCCATCGAACTCCCGAGCTGGGCGTTCGGCAACTCCGGCACCCGCTTCAAGGTGTTCGGCACGCCGGGCACCGCGCGCGACCCGTTCGAGAAGGTCTCGGACGCCGCGCAGGTGCACAAGCACACCGGGCTCGCGCCGAGCGTCGCGCTGCACATCCCGTGGGACCGCGTCGACAACTACGCCGACCTGCGCAAGCACGCCGAGGACAACGGCGTGGAGCTGGGCACGATCAACTCGAACACGTTCCAGGACGACGACTACAAGTTCGGCTCGGTCACCCACCACGACGACCGCATCCGGCAGAAGGCGATCGACCACCACTTCGAGTGCATCGACGTGATGAACGAGACCGGGTCCCGCGACCTCAAGATCTGGCTGGCCGACGGCACGAACTACCCGGGCCAGGATTCGATGCGCGCCCGGCAGGACCGCCTCGCGGACAGCCTCCAGAAGATCTACGAGCGCATCGGCGAGGGCCAGCGGCTGGTGCTGGAGTACAAGTTCTTCGAGCCGGCTTTCTATCACACGGATGTTCCGGACTGGGGCACCAGCTACGTCCAGACGGCGGCGCTCGGCGACCGGGCGTTCGTCTGCCTCGACACCGGCCACCACGCCCCGGGAACGAACATCGAGTTCATCGTGATGCAGCTGCTGCGGCTCGGGAAGCTCGGGTCCTTCGACTTCAACTCCCGGTTCTACGCCGACGACGACCTGATCGTGGGAGCGGCGGACCCGTTCCAGCTGTTCCGGATCGTGTTCGAGGTCATCCAGGGCGGCGGCTACGGCAACCCGGACGTCGCATTCATGCTCGACCAGTGCCACAACCTCGAGGCGAAGATCCCGGGCCAGATCCGCTCGGTGCTCAACGTCCAGGAGGCCACGGCGAAGGCACTGCTGGTGGATGTCGGCGCGCTCGACGCGGCCCAGCGGGCGAACGACGTCCTCGCCGCCAACACGGTGTTCATGGACGCGTTCAACACCGACGTGCGCGCCGACCTGGCCGCCTGGCGCGAGTCGCGCGGGCTGCCCGCCGACCCGATGGCCGCGTACAAGGCGAGCGGGTACCAGGAGAAGATCGAGGCCGAGCGCGTGGGCGGCACCCAGGCCGGATGGGGCGCGTGATGACCAACGAGACCGTCGCGGCGCTCATCGCCCGCTCGAACCGCCTCGGGTCGGACCCGAAGAACACCAACTACGCCGGCGGCAACACCTCCGCCAAGGGCACCGAGACCGACCCGGTCACGGGGGAGCCGGTCGAGCTGCTGTGGGTGAAGGGCTCCGGGGGAGACCTCGGCACCCTCACCGAGCAGGGCCTCGCGGTGCTCCGGCTCGACCGCCTTCGCGCGCTGCAGAACGTCTACCCGGGCGTCGAGCGCGAGGACGAGATGGTCGCCGCGTTCGACTACACCCTGCACGGCAAGGGCGGCGCGGCGCCCTCGATCGACACGGCGATGCACGGCCTGGTGGATGCGGCCCACGTCGACCATCTGCACCCCGACTCCGGCATCGCTATCGCGACAGCGGCCGACGGCGAGGCGCTGACGAAGACGATCTTCGGCGGCCGCGTCGTGTGGGTGCCGTGGCGGCGTCCCGGCTTCCAGCTCGGCCTCGACATCGCGGCGATCAAGCAGGCGAACCCGGACGCGATCGGCACCATCCTCGGCGGCCACGGCATCACGGCGTGGGGCGACACCAGCGAGGAGGCGGAGGCCAACTCGCTGTGGATCATCCAGACCGCCGCCGACTACATCGCCGAGCACGGCCGTCCCGAGCCGTTCGGCGCGCGCATCCCGGCGAACGAGCCGCTCGACCCGGCCGAGCGCCGGGCGAAGGCCGCCGCGCTCGCGCCGACCCTGCGCGGGCTCGCCTCGACCGACAAGCCGCAGGTCGGCTCGTTCACCGACGCCGATGTCGTGCTCGACTTCCTCGCCTCGGAGGAGCACGTCCGGCTGGGCGCGCTCGGCACCTCGTGCCCGGATCACTTCCTGCGCACGAAGGTGAAGCCGCTCATCCTCGACCTGCCGGCCGACGCCTCTATCGAGGACTCCATCGCCCGGCTGAAGGAGCTGCACGAGCAGTACCGCGCCGAGTACACGGCCTACTACGAGCGGTACGCGACCCCGGAGTCACCCGCGATGCGCGGCGCGGACCCCGCGATCGTGCTCATCCCGGGCGTGGGGATGTTCTCCTACGGCAAGGACAAGCAGACCGCCCGTGTCGCGGGCGAGTTCTACATCAACGCGATCAACGTGATGCGCGGCGCGGAGGCGCTCTCGTCGTACGCGCCGATCGACGAGTCGGAGAAGTTCCGCATCGAGTACTGGGCGCTGGAGGAGGCCAAGCTGCAGCGCCTCCCGAAGCCGAAATCCCACGCCGGCCGCATCGCGCTCGTCACGGGGGCTGCCTCCGGCATCGGCAAGGCGATCGCGACCCGGCTCGCGGCCGAGGGCGCGTGCGTGGTGATCGCCGACCTCGACCTCGAGAAGGCGCAGGCCGCCGCGGCGGAGCTCGGCGGCACGGATGTGGCGATCGGGGTGGCGGCGAACGTCACCAGCGAGTCCGACATCCAGAAGGGCATCCAGGAGGCGCTGCTGCAGTTCGGCGGCCTCGACCTGATCGTCAACAACGCGGGCCTGTCGATCTCCAAGCCGCTGCTGGAGACCACCGAGGCCGACTGGGACCTGCAGCATGACGTCATGGCCAAGGGCTCGTTCCTGGTCTCGAAGGCGGCGGCGAAGGTCCTCATCGAGCAGGGACTCGGGGGCGACATCGTCTACATCTCGTCCAAGAACTCCGTCTTCGCGGGCCCGAACAACATCGCCTACTCGGCGACCAAGGCCGACCAGGCGCACCAGGTGCGGTTGCTCGCGGCCGAGCTCGGCGACTACGGCGTGAAGGTCAACGGCATCAACCCCGACGGCGTCGTGCGCGGCTCCGGCATCTTCGCCGGCGGCTGGGGCGCCAAGCGCGCCGCGGTCTACGGCGTGCCCGAGGAGGAGCTCGGCAAGTACTACGCCCAGCGCACGCTGCTCAAGCGCGAGGTGCTGCCGGAGAACGTGGCCAACGCGGTCGCCGTGCTCACCTCGGCGGACCTGGACCACACCACCGGGCTGCACATCCCGGTGGATGCCGGGGTCGCCGCGGCCTTCCTGCGATGAACGGGAGTCTGGGATGAGCGCGGGCACGGTCGCGGCGGTCGACCTGGGCGCGACCAGCGGCCGGGTGATGCACGCCCGCGTCGGCACGGACACCCTCGAGCTGACCGAGGCCGCGCGGTTCCCGAACACTCCCGTCCGGCTCTGGGAGGGTGACCGCGGCGCCCTGCACTGGGATGTGACCGGCCTGTACGCGAGCGTGCTCGACGGCCTGGCCGCCGTGTCCCGGACCGACCCCGCCCTGCGCAGCATCGGCGTGGACTCGTGGGCGGTCGACTACGGCCTCCTCCGGTCCGGCCGGATGCTCGGCGAGCCGTACCACTACCGCGACGAGCGCACGGCGCGCGGGGTCGAACTCGTGCACGCGGCCGTCTCGCCCGAGGAGCTGTACCGCGAGGGCGGCCTGCAGTTCCTGCCGTTCAACTCGCTGTACCAGTTGGCGGTGGATGCGGCCGACGGCTCGCTGGGCGCCGCCGACCGGTTCCTGCTCATCCCGGACCTCATCGCCTACTGGCTCACCGGCGCCGCCCACGCCGAGCGCACCAACGCCTCCACCACCGGCCTGCTGACGGCCGAGGGCGCGTGGAACGACGGCCTGATCGAGCGGCTCGGCCTACCGCGCACCACCTTCGCGCCGCTGGTCGACGCGGGGACGCCGATCGGAGGACTGCTCCCGGCTCTGGCGCACGACCTGCCCTTCGCCGGCGCCGGCCCGACCGTCACGGCGGTCGGGTCGCACGACACCGCCTCGGCGGTGGTCGCGGTGCCGATGGACGCGGCCCGGGCCGCGTACATCTCCTGCGGAACGTGGGGGCTCGTGGGGGTGGAGCTCGAGCGGCGCATCCTCTCCGACGAGGGACGCGCCGCGAACTTCACCAACGAGGGCGGCGTGGACGGGCGCATCCGGTACCTTCACAACGTCATGGGGCTGTGGCTGCTCAGCGAGTCCCTCCGCGAGTGGCAGCGCCGCGGGCTCCACGTCGACCTCGCCGGGCTGCTGGCGGAGGCTTCCGAGCTGCCGCGTCCGGCCGAGGTGTTCGACGCCGAGGACCCTCGCTTCCTCGCCCCCGGCGACATGCCGGGCCGGATCGCCGAGTGGTTCGACGAGCGCGGGATGCGCGCCCCGGCCTCGCCCGCGGGCATGGTCCGCGTCATCGTCGAGAGCCTCGCCGCCGCCTTCGCCGAGACCGTCCGGACGGCGGGATCCCTGTCGGGTGTGCCGGTCGAGGCCGTCCACATCGTCGGCGGGGGAGCGCGCAACGCCCTGCTCTGCCAGGTGACCGCCGACCGCAGCGGCCTGCCGGTGCTCGCCGGTCCCGTCGAGGCCACCGCGATCGGCAACGTCCTGGTCCAGGCGCGCGCCGCCGGCCTGCTCTCCGGCGACCTGGAGACGCTTCGCGCCCTGGTCGCCCGCACCACCCAGATCGTCCGCTACGACCCCCGTTAGGATCCATTCGCATGGTCGACCGTCAATTTCCCAAGCCCGCCGAGCTGCTGGAGCTCATGCAGTTCAAGAAGCCCGAGCTGAATCTCAAGAAGCGGCGGCTGGAGTCGGCGCTGACGATCGAGGACCTGGCGCGGATCGCCAAGCGCCGGACTCCGAAGGCCGCGTTCGACTACACCGAGGGCGCCGCCGAGGGCGAGCTGTCGCTGACCCGGGCGCGGCAGGCGTTCCAGGACGTGGAGTTCCACCCGTCGATCCTGCACGACGTCTCCACCGTCGACACCTCGTGCGAGATCTGGGGCGGCCCGTCGGCGTTGCCGTTCGGGATCGCGCCGACCGGGTTCACCCGCTTGATGCAGACCGAGGGCGAGACCGCCGGTGCGGGTGCGGCTGGCGCGGCGGGCATCCCGTTCACCCTCTCCACGCTGGGGACGACCTCCATCGAAGGCGTGAAGGCGGCGAACCCGCACGGGCGCAACTGGTTCCAGCTGTACGTGATGCGGCAGAAGGAGATCAGCTACGGCCTGGTCGAGCGGGCCGCGGCCGCGGGGTTCGACACGCTCTTCTTCACCGTGGACACGCCGGTCGCCGGCGCCCGGTTGCGGGATAAGAGGAACGGGTTCTCCATCCCGCCCCAGCTGACCCTCGGCACGATCGTGAACGCGATCCCGCGGCCGTGGTGGTGGTACGACTTCCTGACCACTCCGAAGCTGGAGTTCGCGTCGCTGTCCGCCACCGGCGGCACCGTCGGCGACCTGCTCAACGCGGCGATGGATCCGTCGATCGACTACGACGACCTCGCCGAGATCCGCGCACTCTGGCCTGGGAAACTCGTCATCAAGGGCGTGCAGAACCTCGACGACGCGAAGAAGCTGACCGACCTGGGCGTCGACGGGATCGTGCTCTCCAACCACGGCGGTCGGCAGCTGGACCGGGCGCCGATCCCGTTCCACCTGCTCCCGGAGGTCGCCCGCGAGGTCGGTCACCACACCGAGATCGCGATCGACACCGGCATCATGAACGGCGCCGACATCGTCGCCGCCTACGCACTGGGCGCGAAGTTCACGTTGATCGGCCGGGCGTACCTGTATGGCCTCATGGCCGGCGGGCGGGAAGGCGTGGACCGCACCATCCAGATCCTCACCGACCAGATCATCCGGACCATGAAGCTGCTGCAGGTGCGTACCCTCGCCGAGCTCGGCCCGCAGCACGTCACTCAGCTCACCCGCCTGCAGCCCCTCCGGCGCACCACCGCCACTGAGCCCGCGGAGCACGCGGGCGCCTAGCCATTCGTGCCGAATGTGCGCTATTCGTCACGAATAGCGCACATTCGGCACGAATCTCGGCCACCGCAGGTGCTCGACGCATCGTGCCGACGCTGGTCCCGCACTCCTGTGGCGGCGCGATTCGTGCCGAATCGACGCCATTCGTCACGAATAGCGCACATTCGGCACGAATCTCGGTGAGGGGTCGCGCGCGGGCGGCGGTCAGCGCGGGGTGTACTCGTAGACGACGGCGGACCAGTGGCCCTCGAGCTCGTCCCAGGACTCGGGGCCGTGGTAGGCGAGCGCGTACTGCACGTTGAGGATGGGGCCGAGGATGTTCAGCACGTCCGGATCGAAGGGTGTGCCCGGCGGGAAGCCCAGGCCGAAGCTGTGGATGATGCTGTCGTCCGCCGCGCGCAGCCACACGCCCCAGCCCTGGCTGACCGGCATCGCGACCACGCGGAACACCGTGGCTGGGTCGTAGTCGGCGGGGAGCGCGTCGGGCAGTTCGGTCATGGATGCAACCGTACAAGCCCGCGCGCACGCAGGGAACAAACGGCGGCGTCCCTCGGTTGATTGACATGTCAGTTACTTTCGCTGACGGACAGAACCGAGGACCCATGACACCGACCGCCGCACCCGAGCGCCTGACCGAGCGTGAACTCGCCGTCTGGCGATCGCTGCTCGACACCACGGACCAGCTGCGCCGCCTGCTGTCCGCCGAGCTGCAGCGCGTCGAGCTGTCGCCGGGCGACTATGCCGTGCTCCTCGCCCTCACCGAGGCGCCCGAGCGCACCCTGCGGTCATCCGAGGTCGCGGACGCCATCGGCTGGGAGCGCAGCCGCGTCTCGCACCAGCTGGGGCGGATGGAGCGGCGGGGCCTGATCCGCCGCGCCGACTGTCCCGGCGACAACCGCGGCGCGCTCGTCCTCCTGACCGACGATGGCCTCCAGGCGATCCGTCAGGCGTCCGGGCCGCACCTCCGGGCCGTCAAGCGGCTCTTCGCCGACGCGCTCGAACCGCAGCAGCTCGATGCCCTCGCCAACGTGCTCGGCAGCATCCGCACCCACCTCGACGCCGCAGAAGAGGCCACAGAAGGAGACCGCTCATGACCGCCATCGCCCGACCGCGCGTCGCCATCCTCGGCGTCGGACACGTCGGCTCCGCGCTCGCGCGCATCCTGCTCGACGCCGGATACGAGGTGGATGTCGCCGCCTCGGGCGACCCGCAGCGCATCCAGCTGATCGCCTCGGTCGTCATGCCGGGCGCCCGCCCGCGCTGGGCCGCGGAGGCCGTCGCCGACGCGGACGTGGTCATCCTCGCCATCCCGCTGCACCGATTCGCGGGGCTCGACCGTTCGATGCTGGACGGGAAGATCGTCGTCGACTCCATGAACTACTGGGCGCCGACCGACGGCGTGCAGCCGCTGTTCGAGGACGACGAGCTGACCAGCAGCGAGATCGTCCAGCGCGAGCTCGCCGCCGCCCGGATCGTGAAGACCTTCAACCACATCGGCTACCACGAGATGGAGGAGGACCGCCGGCCCGCCGGTGACCCCGACCGCCGCGCGCTCGGCGTGGCGTCGGACGACGCGGACGCCGCCGCGACGGTCGCCTCCCTCATCGAGGACGCCGGCTACGACACGGTGCTCGCCGAGAGCCTGCGCGACGGCGTCGCGTTCGAGCCCGGCGGTCCCGTCTTCGGTGCGCGGCTCGACGCCGCCGCCTTCCGCGCGGCCGTCGCGGGCGAACTCGAGACGGCCGCCTGAACACCCCCACCCGAGAGAACATACAAATGAACACCGCACAGTCCTTCCCCCTCACCTTCGGCCTGAACACCTTCGGCGACGTCACCGCCGACGCCGACGGCCGTCCGATCTCCCACGCGCAGACCATCCGTGACCTTGTCGGACACGGCGTGGCCGCCGAGCAGGCCGGCCTCGACTTCTTCGGGATCGGCGAGCACCACACCGACGACATGCCGCTCTCGGCGGCGGACGTCGTGCTGAGCGCGATCGCCGCCCGCACCGAGCGCATCCACCTCGGCTCGGCCGTGACCGTGCTGAGCTCGGACGACCCCGTCCGCGTCTTCCAGCGCTACTCGACGCTGAACGCCGTCTCGGACGGCCGCGCCGAGATCATCCTCGGTCGCGGGTCGAGCATCGACTCGTTCCCGCTGTTCGGCTTCGACCTGTCCGACTACGAGGACCTGTTCGAGGAGAAGACCAACCTCTTCGCCCACCTGCGCGAAGGCGGCCCGGTCACTTGGGAGGGCCGCACCCGCGCCGGCCTGCGCGACCAGGATGTGGTCCCGCACCTCGAGTCGCCGCTGCCCACCTGGATCGGCGTGGGCGGCAGCCCGGAGTCCGTGATCCGCACAGCGCACTACGGCTTCGACCTGATGCTCGCCGTGATCGGCGGCCCGGCGTCCCGGTTCGCACCCTACGCAGAGCTCTTCCATAAGGCGCTGGAGCAGTTCGGCCGACCGATGGGGCGGATCGGGCTGCACTCGCCCGGCCACGTCGCCCGACCGACGAGCAGGCGCGCGAGGAGTTCTGGCCGCACTACCGCGACATGATCACCAAGGTCAGCGCAACGCGGGGCTTCGCGATCCCGACCGAGGCGTCCTTCCAGCGCGAGCTCGGCCCGGACGGCAGCCTCTACGTCGGATCGCCGGAGACCGTCGCGACGAAGATCGCGGCGAACCTCCGCATCCTGGGCGCCGACCGGTTCGACCTCAAGTACGGCATCCCCGGCATGACCGACGAGTCGCTGCTCACCGCCATCCGGTTGTACGGCGAGGAGGTCGTTCCGCGCGTGCGGGAGCTGCTGGCCTGAGCGGGCCCACCCTCACTGCTCTGCGGCAGTCCGCGTCAGGATGAGGAACCGCGCGCCGTACGCCGGGACGCTGACCGGGAAGCTCGCCAGGTCGTCCACGGTCCCGACCTCGCTGCCGTCGGCGGCGTCCGTCACCGCTGCGCGATGGGGAAGCGCTTCCGACCGCACCGTGCCGTCGACGGCCGTGTCGGTCATGTTGAGCACGGTCAGCTGCACGATGGGCAGTCCCTGGTCGTCCAGGGTCTCGAGCTCGTGGACCATGACGAGCATCCCGGGATGCGCCACGTCCGGCACGTCGACCTGGCGCGCGGTCGCGATGCCCCAGCGGTTGCGGATGCGCAGCAGCTGGCGCAGGCGGCTCGCGAACGAGTCCCGCGTCCGGAGCTGCTCGGGGAGCGTCCCGTAGAGCGAACGCGCCCGCGGCATCCCGGATGGCGACCGGTCGGCGTCGGGCGCGACGCCGAGCAGGTCGTGCGCGCCGCGCTCCACCCAGCGGGTGTCGCCCTCGGCGATCAGGTCGGACACCTCCGAGCGAGGGACGGTCAGCGAGCCGAGCAGGTCCCAGCCGGACAGCGCGAAGACGCCCGGCTGCCAGGCGTTGAACGCGGCGAGCAGCAGGTGGGCGTCCCGGATCGCGGGGATGTCCTCCTCGGTGATCGAGTCCAGCGTCGCGTGACCCTGCGTCGCCGCGATCAGCGACGCCGAGGTGCAGGCGATGCCGTTCGTCGTGAAGACCAGGTTGTAGTCGGCGGTCGGAGCGGTGATCGCCTCGGTCAGGTCGGCGCGGATCCGCTGGGCCAGCTCCCCTCCGGTGATCTCCTCGCCGTGGAACGTGTAGACGTCGTTCGCGTGCAGGGTCGCCCAGTGGACCAGCTCGTAGGTGAGCTCGTCGTGGTTCTGCATGCCGTGCACCAGGCTCACCGGCTCGACGCCCAGCTCCAGCGACGTGCGCAGGGTCAGCCGAAGGAACTCGGTGTCGCCGGTCGCGAGGGCGTGGTGGTACGCCGGCCGGTTGATGAAGTCGTAGGACAGGTCGGCGCCGACCGCGCCGGTGTCGCGGATGTCCTCGACCGTCAGGTTCAGCTCCTGGAAGGTGAAGCCGCCGACCTTGCGGACCATGCCGGCGATGATGTGGTTCGCCGCGTGGGAGAGCGGGTGCCCCTCCGACCAGGCGGGCATTCCCTCGGCGCTCTTCTCAACGCCGAGGAAGCCGTTGGCGTCGAGGCGCAGGGCGCTCGTGCCGAGGTCGCCGAGCGAGTGGAGGGCGTCGCCGATGACCAAGCGCATGCCCGAGAAGGTCGGGTCGAGCCAGTTCACCGAGGGCTGGCCCTCCTTGAAGTAGTGCAGGTAGACCCAGCGGCGCGTGATGCCGTCGACGCCGATCACGGGGGCGGTGGCGCTCCAGTTGGTCTCCTTGACGCCCGGCGCGAAGAAGATCACGCGCTGCAGCTCGCCGATGATGTAGCCGCTCTCGGCGAGGGACGCCTCGGTCGCCGCATCCAGGTTCACCGAGTCGCGGCCGTCGGGCACGTCGGGCAGCAGGTGCCACTCGTCCGGCGGGATCTCGACCATGTGGTAGATCCCGGGTAGTCCTTGTACGCCATCTCGGCGAGCCGGAAGTCGGCGCCCTTGCCGGTGTGGCCCGGGACGATGTCGTCGATGACGCTGCCGCCGTGCTCCTCGGCGACGTCGGTCAGTCGGCGGAAGGTCTCCTCGTCGCCGAAGGCCGGGTCGATCTGGGTCCCGATGCGGTCGAAGTGGCCGTCGACGCTCGGGGTCTCCTGCCACCCCCGGATGCCGCCGGCCCGCTTGACGGGACCGGTGTGGAGGCCGTTGATGCCGATCCGCTCGAACGCGGTCCACAGCTCCGGGTCGGCTAGCGCAGTCAGGAAGGACTCGCCGGGCCGGGTGATCAGCGAGATCGGGTACGCGGTGAACCAGACGTCCGAGGTCGAGACGGCGCGGCGCGCGTCCGGGCGGGCGTAGGGGTTGCGCCACATGCTCGGGGAGCCGGAGAGCTGACGGCTGAGTACATCGGCATCCTTCAGCATGGACTGGCGGACCAGCCACTCGACGTAGGCCGGGTTCTGGCCGTTGGCCGCGCGCGGGTCCGAGAACGACCGGCGGATGCTGCCGCCGCGCAGGTTCGCCCGCGGCCGCAGCCGGCGGGGACGCGCGGGGTACAGCTGCTCGTCGTAGGTGATCTCCTCCGGCGGCAGCTCCTCCGTCACCTCCGCGTCGGTCTCGACGCCGGTGTCGGGCGTGCTCTCGGTCACCTCGGGCGCCTCGTCGTCCACTCGGTCTCCTTCCGTGGTTGTCACCGTAGTCGGTCGGTCGGGGTCAGTCGGTCGGGGTCAGTCGCCCGGGGTCATTCGCTCAGCCGCTCGATCAGCTGGCCCTTGCTCAGCTTCGAGACGTTGCGCAGCCCGCGCGTGCGCGCGACGTCCCGCAGGGCCTGCACCGTGAGGCCGTCCAGCTCGGGATCGTGGGGAGCGGAGGTGGTGACCGAACCGGCGAACTCGACCGTCTCGTCGACGCCCTCGTCGCGGACGGAGGGGAGCGGCGGCGTGAGGTCGACGCTCGTCGTGGAGTCGGCGGCGCCGGACCCCTCGTCGGAACCGGCGGTCGTGCTGCGACCCACGGCGTCCGCGAGCTCCTGCTGCAAGGCCTTCGCCCGCTTCTTCGCCTTCTTCTTGTCGAGCCTCTCGACCGCGTCGAGCGCCTCATCCACGGCCTTCTCGGCGCGCTTCAGGGCCTTCTCGGCCGCCTTCTCGAGCTTCTTCTGCTTCGCCATCCCCGCTCCGATCCGTCGATCGTGTTCGCCTTGAACGGTGCCACGGGGCCGCCGACTCGGCAAGGCGCTGGACACGGACTCCCTGGGAATTCATCTCCGAGCCGGGAGGCGACGCGACCTGGGAGCCGCGCCGCCCGAGCGGGCTCAGTAGGCGAAATGCACCTGGGCGCGGCGGCGGGACGGCGTCTCGATCTCGTCGACGACAGCCTTCGCGAAGTCCTCGGCCCCGATGAAGGAGGCGCCGTCGGCGTCGAACAGCGCGACGTCGTCGCCGACGCGGTAGGCGCCGCGCGGGTCCACCTGCGGGGCGTAGGCGCCGTAGGTCGCGGCGGGGCTGACGAAGACCCAGTCCAGGCCCTCCGGGGCGTTCGCGATCAGGTCCTCCAGCACCGCGTTCAGTTCGCGGGCCTCGTCCGCGAACTCCGCCGGCAGGTCGTCGCCCTCCGCGAACCGCGGAGCACCCGGCGCCGGGCGCAGCGAGCTGAAGCCGCCGATCACGACGAGGCGCGCACCGGAGGCGTCCGCCAGCTCGGCCAGGCGGCTGTACCGGCGGCCCAGGGTTCCGGCGCTGTCGCCGCGCGGTGAGACGGTCGCCACGATCACGTCCGCGCCCTCGACGGCCTGCTCCGGCTCGTCCGCCGACCCGGTGAGGTAGCGCACTCCGTCCACGGGCTCGGTGGGCTCGGAGCGGCTGAGCGACGTGACGCGGTGCCCGCGCGACACCGCCTCCTGTGCGAGATGGGAGCCGGTGAACCCGGTGCCGCCGATGATCGTGATGTCCGCCATGTCGTCCTCCTTCGCGGGGCGGCGTTCGCCCCGTCTATGCAACCGGCAACTTCCGGCACGCGAGGTTTCTTCCCGAGTCCACCCGCCCGAACGGGTTTGTCAACCGCCTGTGCAGGGTTTTCTCACGCCTACCGTCGGGGCCATGAAGCACGTCACCTACGGCGAGAGGTCGTTGCTCGTCGGGGACGAGGCGGCCGACCTGCTCATGAGCTACGCGACAGTCCTCGGCCGGAACAACAACACCGACTCGGTGACGTTGCGTGCAGTAGGGGCGGACGGAAACGAGGAGGACGCGACCGTCCTGCTCAACCCGTCCACAAGCATGATGATCGAGTCCACGAACAGCACGGGGAGCGAGCCCGACAACGAGCTCGTCGCCGAGTACTTGCGAGAGGGGATCAACCGCATGACCCAGTCCTTCGACCTGCGCCCTGACACCAACCCGCTCGAGCACTGATCGCCATGGGACACCTCATCTACGGGGGCATGCACGTCGCGTTCGAGGATCGGGTTCTCGCCCATCTGCAGATCGTCATCGTCAACAAGCTCCGTCGGTCCGAGTCGTTCGCCGTGTCGTGGCGCGACGCCACCGAAGTCGGGGACGGCCGCAGCGCGATCTGGATCGACCCGTCCATCCCGCTCTACCCCCGATTCGACGCGACGCGGGGGCCGGACATCGATCGCGCATGGCTGCTGCGGCTCGCGGCCTCCGCGGACAGCTCGACGGGTCTCATCGTCACGGGTCCCGACGGGGAGCCCGTCAACGGGGCTCCCGACCTCGGCATCGCGCTCAGCAGCAGGAGGGGCAACGGCAGCACGCGCGTGCGCCGCGAGCGCTGATCGGGCGGCCATCCCCTCCCGCCGCAGCTGCGTCGCGAGGGCGTGACCGTGGGCGCGTCGCTGGGTAGAGTTGCGCCCGTGGCCATCCCCTCACCGTTATCCAGCGCTCCCCGGACCCCGAGTCGCCGCAGCAGTCGCGCGACCGTCGGCCCACGCTGACGGAGCGGTTCCGCGCGATGGGCCGCAGCCGGATCGGCGCGCTGCTGCTAGTGGCCGCGACCCTCGTCGCGATCGTCTGGGCCAACATCTCGTTCGCCGGGTACGAGCAGTTCTGGGAGACGCACCTCAACATCGGCGTCGGCGACCTGCAGCTCGACTTCACCCTCCACTCGCTCGTCAACGACGCGCTGATGGCGATCTTCTTCTTCACCGTCGGCCTCGAGGTGCGACGCGAGTTCGCGATCGGCGAGCTGACCAGCTGGTCGCGCGCGGTCGTCCCGGTCGTCGCCGCGGTCTTCGGGCTCGCGGTGCCGGCGATCATCTACGTGATGTTCACCCTCGGCACCGGCATGGAGCACGCCTGGGGAGTGGTCATCTCGACCGACACGGCGTTCCTCGTCGGCGCCCTCGCCCTCGTCGGCCCGCACGCGACCGGCCGGCTGCGGGTGTTCCTTCTCGCGCTGGCGGTGGTGGATGACATCGGCGCGCTGAGCATCATCGCGCTCGTCTACACGGAGCACTTCAATCCGATCCCCCTCATCGTGGCGGCCGTGGGACTCGCGGGCGTGTACTTCACGCGCTACCTGCGCGGCGGTCGCGGACCGGTCTACGCGACACTCGCGATCATCGTCTGGCTGGCGTTCCTCGCCTCCGGCGTGCACCCGACCCTCGCCGGTGTCGCGATCGCCCTGCTCATCCCCGTCTACCGGCCGAACCGGCGGGATGTGGAGCACGCGCTCGACCTCGCCCGCACCTTCCGGCAGTCGCCCAACACGGAGTACGCGCGCGCCGCGGCCAACAGCCTGCGGGAGTCCATCTCGATCAACGAGCGCCTGCAGTCGGCGTGGGGACCCTACGTGGCGTACGTCGTCCTGCCGCTGTTCGCGCTCGCCAACGCGGGCGTGCGGCTGAGCGGCGATATCCTCCTGGGCGCGATCGTGTCGCCCATCGCCTGGGGCGTGCTGGTGGGTCTCGTGGTCGGCAAGTTCGTCGGCGTCTTCGGCTCGACCGCGCTGCTGCGGGTGCTCCGGATCGGCGACTTCGGACCCGGCCTCACCCTCGACCGGCTGGCCGGCGGCGCGGCGCTGTGCGGGATCGGCTTCACGATCTCCCTGTTCATCGTCGACCTGGCCATCCCGGGCGAGGAGGCGCAGAACGCCGCGCGCGTGGGCGTGCTCGCGGCCACCGTGGTCGCGTTCCTGGTCGCGACCGTGCTGTTCCGCATCTCGGACGCGCACCGGCCGAAGGAGGACGCCGGCGTGCGGCTCATGCGCCCGGTCGACCCGGCGCGTGACCACGTCTTCGGTTCGCCGGACGCGCCGTTCGAGATCGTCGAGTACGGCGACTTCCAGTGCGGCTTCTGCCTGAAGGCGACCGGCTCCGTGGTCGAGGTGCAGCGGGAGCTGGGCGACCGGCTCCGCTACGTCTGGCGGCACGCCCCGCTGACCCGCTTCCACCCGAACGCGCTCGCGGCCGCTGAGGCGTCGGAGGCCGCGGCGCGGCAGGGCAAGTTCTTCGAGTTCGAGCGCAGCCTGTTCGCCGACCAGGAGCACCAGCTCCCGTCCGACATCATGCGCCGCGCCGAAGAGCTCGGCCTCGACCTGAACCGCTTCGAGGACGACCTCGCGTCTCCCGAGGTGGCGGCGCGCGTCCGCGACGACATGCTGGACGCGGAGGCGATGGACATCACCGCCGTCCCCACCTTCTTCATCAACGGCCGCCGTCACGTCGGCCCGTACGACGCGCAGTCGCTGATCCGCGCACTGCAGGAGTCTGTGGATGCGCCGGTGGCCGAGCAGCCGCGGCCGGGGACGGTGTAGTACGCACTTCGACCAGCGGGCCGCGCAGGGCGTGCCGATGCGGGTGGCGCGGCCGGTACGGCAAGTGAATGGCGATCTGCTTCGACTTTATGCGGAGTTCCCCGGACAGCAGAGAACTTTGAGAGTGACGGAGCCGTCACTATCAGTGCACAGACCCGTCTGTATATAGTGCGGGGCGTTTGCTCCGCACTATAGATGCGAGGGTTATCGATGAAGATTACTAGCCATGCTGTCACACGCTCCGCTTTGGGGATCGTTGTCGCTGCCGTGCTGTCGGTGGGCACGGGCGTCGCGGCGCAAGCATCGACGCCGGCTGTGCCGGAGGTGCCCATCACGGCCGCCCAGGCCAAAACGAGCGTTCTGAACACCCAGAAGGAGGTTCACGGGTGGCACGCACTTCCGAGCGGAGAGCTCAAGCGCTTGGCTAGCGCGGTGTTGAAGTCCGGCCTCAAGCCCGCCGGTGGCTTTGCGATCGACAGCGGGAAGGTGAAGGGGTGGCGGGTGAACAGCACCAGCCGTCTGGTGCGGTTCTCGGCCGCCCCTGGACAGGGCGTCCTGGACCTCAGCTCGCTGACGGTGGTCGTGAACGAGCGCGGCACCGTTACGGGAACGAGTCAGTACGTCCTGACGCCGGAGACCGCGACGTCCGGCCGGGTTCAGTCGTGGGTCAACGGCGGGCTTGTCATGGATCAGACCGTGAACGATCAGGGAAAGACTAGCTCTCCCACCGCGTCGCGTTCCGAGACCAAGGCGGGCAGCCCCGCGGTGTCGCTCGCCGGCTACAAGAAGGGCGACTGGTGGGGCAATCTCAACCAGTGCTTGTCGGGTGCTGGAATCGCGGGCTGGGCCATCGCCGGCTTGTCGATCGCTTGCGCAGCCGTCTGCATTGTCACCATCGGATGGGGCTGTCTCGGGTGCCTTGGCGCGGCATCAGCCGGATTCAGTGGGACGGTGAGCTTCTGCGTTACCAAGGCGAATCAGGTGTCCTGACCTATGACGCACTCAACGACTCAACGACTGATCGCCGCCCTCGCGCTCGTGACCGCTGCCGCGATGGTGAGCAGTTTCGTGGTCCCCACCGGTTGGGCCGCCGCCTGCTGGTGCGTAGGCGGCGGCGCGCTCATCGCCGCATTGGTGCTCGCCCTGCGCGGGCTGAAGCGAAGAGGGTGAGGATGCCGTCGTCCTGAGAAGCCTGAAGGAGAAGATGCGGGCGGCACGGGGCCGCCCGCATCTCCGGTGGCACTTTGGAGTAATGAACCGGATGGCGGCGCGCAAGATGCATGGGTCTCCGTGCGCCGTCACTTCTATAGACGCGGTGTCTTGCGGATCGTGACGGGCTCTGTCGGCGGTCGCCCGTAGGATCGCGGCATGGCCGACGACGCACCCGCACCGGAGCAGCTCGTGGTCGCCGATCAGGCGGCCTGGCGGGCGTGGCTCGACGAGAACGAGACGACGTCCGACGGCGTGTGGCTCGTGCTGGCCAAGAAGGGCGTCAGCGATCCGACCAGCCTCACATACCAGGAGGCGCTCATCGAAGCGCTGTGCAGTGGGTGGATCGACGGGCAGCGCAAGTCGCGCGACGACACGACCTTCGTGCAGCGGTATACGCCGCGACGCAAGACCTCGCTGTGGTCGGAGCGCAACATCGGCATCGTCGAGACGCTGATCGCCGAGGGGCGGATGCGGGCCGCCGGCCAGGCGGAGATCGAGCGCGCCAAGGCGGACGGCCGCTGGGAGCGTGCCTACAGCGGCGCCGCGAAGATCGGCATGCACGACGCCCTCGCCGCCGCGCTGGCCGCATCCCCGGAGGCGACGGCGACCTTCGAGCGGCTGAACGCCCAGAACCGGTACGCCGTCCTGTGGCGCGTGAACACCGCGCCCAGCGAGACCAGCCGGGCCAACCGGCTCGCGAAGCTCATCGGGATGCTGGAGCGCGGCGAGACGCCATACCCGCAGTGATCCTCTCGACGCAAGCGTTGTCCTCCGCCGTCGGCGGCCCCTAGCGTGGCGCTGAAGCCGCTCACCGAAGGGAAACCCGCATGCCCACGACCTCGCCGCACGTCGCCTCTCTGATCGATTCGGCCGACACCTACGAGAACGACTTCGGTCGCATCTCGCAGCTCACCGCCGACGACTTCCCGATCCTGAAGCGGATGTCGCTCAAGCGGATCGTGCTGGAGCCCGGCGGGGTGCGCGAGCCGCAGTGGAACGTCAACGCCAACCAGATCGCCTACGTCGTGCGCGGCACCGTCCTCGTCTCCATGCTCGCGAACGCCGACGAATTCGCGAGCTTCGTCGTCCAGCCGGGGCAGATGTACCACGTGGCGTCCGGTGCGATCTACCACATCGAGAACGTGGGGGACGGGACGGCCGAGATCATCGCGTCCCTCCGCACAGCCCGCCCCGCGCACTTCTCCCTCCAGAACAGCTTCAACGCGATGACGGACGCCGTGCTCGGCAACACCTACGACCTCCCGTCGTCGGCGTTCGCCGCCTTCGACCGGCACGACGCCCAGCAGATCGTCCGGCGCGAGGGGACGGCGCGCATCCCGGACACCGCGGGCCTGCCGAACGCGCACCTGTTCGACCTGGCCGGCCAGAACCCTCCGCTCTCGTATGACTACGGCAATGCCCGCCTCGGCCGCAAGCAGTTCTGGGCGGCCCTCGACGACCTCTCGATGTACTCGCTGGAGGTGGCGAACACGGGGATGCGCGAGCCGCACTGGCACCCGGTCACGGCCGAGCTCGGGTACGTGCAGAGCGGGCACGCCCGCATGACGGTGCTCGACCCGGACGGCACGCTCGACACCTACGAGCTGGAGCCCGGCAATGCGTACTTCATCCCGCGCGCGTACCCCCATCACATCGAGGCGCTGGGGGAGGAGGGGATCCACTTCCTGATCTTCTTCGACCAGCCGACGCCGGGCGACATCGGCTATCGGGCGACCGCTTCGGCGTTCTCGCGCGAGGTGCTGTCGGCCGCGTTCGGGGTCCCGGAGGCGCAGCTGCCGCGGTTCCCGTTCACTCCGGTCGACCCCCTGATCGTCGGACGGACGAACCCGATCGACTAGAGAACCGCCGGCGTCAGCCCGTCGTCAGGCCGCGGAGCGCAGCGGTCGTCGACCCGAAGTCGACGTGGATGTGCGTGCAGTAGTCCGCGAATCGCGAGATGTTCGCGAGCGGCGGCATCCAGTAGGCGCCGCAGCCGTCGCTGCCCGCGGCCTGTCCGGCGCGCGACCCCGACGGCATGAACGAGTCGAGGAACGGCAGCAGCACGTTCGTCGACACGTCGTTGCCGCGCGTGCGGCCGCCGCCGATCCAGGTGAGATCCATCGCGTTCGGCGCGCCGGCCGGCGTGCAGTGCCGCGACGTCGGGTTGCTCGCGCAGGTGGCCACTCCGTCGTTGGCGCAGTGCCGGTTGAGGTCGCTCACCTGCACTGATCCGTAGTTGCGGATCACGATGATCAGCGTCTGCAGCGTCCTGAGGTCGATGTTGCACTGCGGCGTCGTGCCGATCGTGCCGTCGGCGATCGGCTGCAGCTCGTTCGGGATGATGTCGCGCTCGGCCCACTCGATGATGAGCTGCCCCGAGGCGTTGTAGTCGAGCAGCTTCTGCGCGGCCGCCTGCGGCGTCGACGGCACGTTGACGCAGGTCTCGACGCACTGGCTCTCGGCGGGCTGCGAGAGCCAGGCCTGGGCCGGCGCGGCGGGGGAGGCGGCCGTCGCGGCGCCCGCCACCAGCGCGACGACGAGCAGCAGCGCAGCGCGGAACACGGTCCGTGGGGAGCGTCGCATATCAGTCCTGGCTCACCGTGACGCCGGCGAGGGTGAAGCAGTCATGGGCGGCGGCGGTGGAGGAGTCGACGGTCTTCTGCGGACCGACTCCGGTCTGCGGGTCGATGGGATGCGTCCGGATGAACTCGAGGTCGGTCGCGAGCGGCTGCCACACGCCGTCTGCGCCGGCCGCCTGCGCCGCCAGGGGAGCGGCCGTCGCGACGCGGTCCGCGGCGAAGCCGTCGGCGATCGTCTCGCACGCCTGGACCGCGAGCGCCTTCGCCGCGGCGGGGTCGTGGGGAGCGGGCGCTGTCGCGGGGGATCGGCGACGGGGGTCCCGGTGGCCGCGGGAGTCGGTGTCGCCGTGGGAGTGGCCGTCGCCGTCGCGAGCGGGGTGGCGGTCAGCGGGGCATCGCTCCCGAGGGCCGCGGACGGATTGCCGAACTTGCCCGCGCACCCGGTCAGCGCAACGAGGAGCAGCAGGCCGGACGCCGCACCGGCGACGAAGGGCGCGCGGCGGCGCACTGTGTGCGAGAGCATCGGACCCCCATCCCGAGCGGCTGAATACAGGTTCAGGCTACGGGGAGGCCGGCCGCTTGCCTGGGAGTGACGCGCCAGCCGTGCTCAGACGCCGCGTTTGCCGGCCTTGTGGCGTTCGCGCAGATCCACCAGCCCGACGATCAGGGCGACCGCGAGCAGACCGAGGGTCATCAGGTATCCGCTGCGCACCGCGTCGTGGTACTGCGCGACCGGATGCGACCCTCCGCCCGGGACGGTCGCGAAGAACACCGCCGTCACCAGCGCGATCCCGACGGCCGTCCCGATCCGCTGCCCGAGCTGCGCGATCGACCCGGCCGCGCTGCCCTCCTCCGGCGGGATCTCGGACAGTGTCAGCGTCTGATTCGGCGAGATGACGAACCCGCCGCCGATGCCGCCGATCAGCGTCGACCCGGCCATGAACCACGCCGCCGTGGAGGGCGGCGCCAGGGTCGCGGACGCCAGCAGTGCGCCGATGCCGACGATGACGATGACGAGGCCGGTCACCACCAGCGCCCGACCGAATCTCTGCACCAGCCGGCCACCGACGAATGCAGAGACGGCGGCGCCGAGCGCGAACGGAACGCTGACCAGCCCCGCGGCGAGCGGCTGCGCGTGCAGCCCCTCCTGCAGGTAGAGCGTGGTCACCAGGAAGCTCGCCGGGAGCCCGGCGAAGTACACCGCGGCGATCAGCAGGCCGTTGCGATAGGACGCGATGCGGAACAGCTCGAGGTGCACGATCGGCGACAGGCCGCGCCGCCGGTACGCACGCTCCCAGAGCAGGAACGCCGCCCCCGCGACGACGAACGCGATCAGCCACAGCCAGCGCTTCGGGTCGTCGGTCGAGGAGCCCGTGGTGAGCAGGAACGGCAGCATCAGGCCCAGGATGGACACGGCGAGGAGCACGAGGCCGATCGGGTCGAGCTGCGTCCCGCCCTGCCCCCGGTCCTGGCGGTTCGGCAGGTAGCGCAGAGCGAAGAACAGCGCGATCGCGCCGCACGGCACGTTGAACCAGAACAGCAGCCTCCAGCCCTCCGTCGCGCCGCCGATGGCGATCAGCGAGCCGGCGAGGGTCGGCCCGATCGCCGTCGCGATGCCGACCATCGCGCCGAAGACGCCGAACGCGCGCCCGCGCTCCTCTCCTCGGTAGAGCTGTTGGATCATCCCGAGCACCTGCGGCATCTGGACGCCCGCCGCGGCCCCCTGGAGGAAGCGGGTGACGGTCAGCCAGACGATGCCGGGCGCCAGGGCGCACAGCGCACTGGCGAGGCTGAACCCGATGAGCCCGATGACGAACATGGCCTTGCGCGACCGCGTGTCGCCGAGCCTCCCGGAGGGGATCAGGGTGAGGCCGAACGCGAGGGCGTACCCGGCGACGATCAGCTGCAGCTGGGTCGAGTCGGCGTGGAGCGAGCGCTGGATGGATGGCAGCGCCACGTTCACCCCCGACAGGTCGAGGATGGTCAGCGCGCCGACCGCGATGCAGACGGCGAAAGCGGGTGTGCGGCCGGACCGCTCGCCGCGGCGGCCGGTCGACGTGGAGGCGGTGGTGGCGTCGGTCACGCCGACACCGTACGCCCGGCGCCTCCTGCGGTTCAGCCCGCCAGAGCCCCCGTCAGGTAAGCAGTGAGGATGCGGTGCAGCCGCGGTTCGAGGGCGACGAGCGCGTGCCCGAGCCGGGGGTCGGAGCGGTACAGCTCCGCGATCGGCGCCGGCGGCGTGGAGATCTGCCAGAACGTGCCCGCCAGAGAGGTCGCGGCGGCGACGAGGTCGCGCGCCGCCGGGTCCGAGAGGTCGGGCAGCGCCTCTCGGACCGCCTCGGCGATCCGGGCCAGGTTCTCGCCGGTGGTCAGCTTGAAGGTGCGGACCGCGTCCACCGACACGTTGCGCTCGAGGTTGAGCGGCGCCTGCGCGAGCAGATCGCAGAACGCTCCCCGCGCGGCGAGCGTCTGTGCGAAGGCGGCGGCCACGCCGGAGGGAGTGGAGGCGGTGCGAATGCGGTCGCACAGCACCGGAGTCCACTCCCGCCAGCCGTCGGCGGTCAGCCGGAGGAAGATCTCCTCCCGCGTCTCGAAGTAGCGCAGCATGGCCGACTTGTGCATCCCGACCGCGTCGGCGATGTCGGTGAGGGTGATCTCGCGGATGCCGCGGTCCGACGCGAGCGCCCGGGCCGCATCGAGGATGGCCTGCTCGCGGGCGGCCTTGGCCTCGGCGGAGCGGGCCCGCTGGAAGGTGTCGGCGGAGCTCATGAGCCCAGCTTAGCGCAACCGAGTTGCATTACTTAGCGAAACGGTGTTTCATTAACGTCATGGAACAGACATGGTTCATCACAGGGTCCTCGCGCGGCTTCGGCCGCGCCTTAGTCATCGCCGCCCTCCAGGCCGGCGATCGGGTCGCCGCCACCGCACGCCGGCCGGAACAGCTCGACGACCTCGTCGCCGAGTACGGCGACCGCATCCTCCCGCTCGCCCTTGACGTCACCGACGCGGCTCGCGCCGCTGCGTCACTCGCGGAGGCGCGCGAGCGCTTCGGCCGCATCGACGTCATCGTGAACAACGCCGGCTACGCCAACGTCGCGCCGATCGAGACGGCCGACGACGCCGACGTCCGCACGCAGTTCGAGACCAACTTCTGGGGCGTCTACAACGTCAGCAAGGCCGCCATCCCCCTGCTGCGCGCACAGGGCGGCGGGCTGGTCATCCAGTTCTCGTCCGTCGGCGGCCGCGTCGGCGGTTCCCCGGGCATCGCCTCGTACCAGGCGGCCAAGTTCGCGATCGACGGCTTCAGCCGCGTCCTCCGCGCCGAGGCCGCGCCGTTCGGGGTGAAGGTGCTCGTCGTGGAACCGAGCGGCTTCCGGACGGACTGGGCGGGCGCCTCGATGGAGGTGCACGACATCCCGGAGCAGTACGAGCAGACCGTCGGCCTCATGAACGCGCGGGTCCGGCAGAGCGGGAGCGCGCCGGCCGGCGACCCGGTCCGCGCCGCCGAGATCCTCGTCGCCGTCGCCAAGCGCGACGACATCCCGACCAACCTCCCGCTCGGCGTCAACGCGAGCGAGATGAGCGTCGCCCAGGACCGCCGCCTCCTCGCCTCCGACCTGGCCTGGGCGCCGGTCAGCCGCTCGGCGGACGCCGACCAGCCCTATCCCGCGGAGCTCCCCGCCGCGTAGGGTCGGGACGCCTGGGGCCGGCCGCCGGGCGACGAGGAGCCGGACGGCCGGCTGGTGACGATTCGGTAAACACGGCAGGTGGTGTCTCCCCGGCGGGGTGCCGGGTCGATATAGTCCGACCCGTACGAAGGCCTTCGGACGGGGGATGAGGCCATGCAAGGACTGTCATCGGCGGGAGCCTTCGCCGCGGCGATCGCGCTGGCGGCGATCGTGCTGGCGTTCGCGCCGGTCGGGACCGCCATCGAGCCTGCCGTCGTCGCGGTGGACCTGGTGGTCGCGGTCGTCGCGGGGGCGGCGGCGGCGACCTTTCTGGCTATCGCGGGAGGCGTGCGGCATCGCCGACGCCGGGCGCGCTAGCGGGTGGAGGGTGGTTTACGCAAGGGGTCGGCTGAAAAGTTGACAACCCTCCCGCCCATGGGGACCATCGGAAAGATGACGTTGGTGGACGGGACCCTCGAGGACTTCGCCCGCGATCTCGAGATCGCGCTGGCGCAGCGCCAGGTTCTTGCTGCCTATCAGCCGCAAGTCGCGGTCGCCGACGGCTCCGTGGTGGGCGTCGAGGCGCTGGCCCGCTGGACGCATCCCGCGCGGGGGCCCATCGCTCCCGATGTCTTCGTCGACGTCGCCCAGAAGACCGGCCTGCTGCCGCTCCTCACCGCGCGCATCATCTCAGACGTGACCTCCGAGTACGTGCCCGGCTGCGTTATCGACGTCGCCGTCAACGTCTCGGCCACCCAGCTCGAGGACCCGTCGCTCTACGACATGTTCGACGGAGCATTCGCGACCGGCCGCTGCGATCCGAACACGCTGGTCGTCGAGGTCACCGAGAGTCACAGCATCGAGCACCCCGAGCGCGTAGCGGCTCCGCTGGAGGCGCTGGCCGCCCGCGGCGTCACGATCTCGGTGGACGACTTCGGCACCGGGCACTCGTCGTTCGCCCGGGTGGAGTCGCTGCACGCCCGAGAGCTGAAGCTCGACCGCAGCCTGGTGCAGGACGACGACCGGGTCCGCGAAGTCGCGCAGATCATCACCGAGGCGCACCGCCGCGGCATCCGGGTCGTCGGTGAGGGCGTCGAGGATCAGCTCCAGTTCGACCGCCTGGCCGACGCGGGATGCGACCGCGCTCAGGGCTACTGGATCTCGAAGCCCCAGCCGGCCACCGCACTGCGGTCCTGGTACCGGGCCCGCACCAAGCGCTCCTGAGACGACGAATGCGCGCGACCTCGTGGAGGTCGCGCGCATCCTCGATGCTTCAGAGCGCGTCGAACGAGTCGATGTCGACGCGCGGCTCCTCCTGGCGCGCAGCGGGCGGGTCGACCTCGATCTGCGCCCACGTCACGGGCATGCCCGGGGAGAACAGCACGTCGACGCCGGGCCCCCCGCGCAGCGGCGGGATGGTGACGTAGCCGCCGCCGGCGCGCACGGCCTCCAGGATCTTCCCGCGCAGGTCGTCCACCGGATCGGGCAGGAAGTAGTCCTTTCCATCGACCGTGAGGCGGTGAACGATCATGCCGTGATTCCTTTCATCGGGTTACGAAAAACTCTATCGCGCGGTCACGATACACCTGTATCGGGCGCGTATATGCTTCGGTGAGCACAGAACGCGCGCCAACCCGAAACACGAAAGGCACCCGTGGGCACCCTCCGCTACGACGGCGAAAGCTACGAACTCGATGACCGTCTGCTCTTCCACATCCAGATCGCGGTCAGTACCAAGCTGCGTCGCGGCGAGAACTTCTTCCTCACCTGGCCGGTCCCCGCGGAGCTCGGGAGCGGCCGTCACACCATCTGGGTCGACAACGGCGTCCCCCTGCACATCTTCTTCTCCGGATCGAAGGTCCCGACGCTCAACAAGGACTGGATCGAGGCCATGATCCAGACCGGCGCCCGCGCCTCCGGGATGGTCGTGATGGAGGAGTCGGAGCTGCGTCCGCCGTCCCAGCGATGACGCTGGGCCACCGCTTATAGCGGATGATCTGAGGGAAAACAAGGCCCCGCCATTTTCTTGCTTCGTTTCGTGGATAGTTCGATCATCTGAATAGATCTTGCGATCGACCCCGGACGGAAGAGAAGTAAGGAAAAGGACCATGGCCGAGCAGCTCGCCGACATCATCGATCTCCCCACCGAGTACGTCACGTGGCACTCGCCTGCGGAGGCGCTGTGGGTGGCCTCGACCCCGACCGCCTACGTCGGCATGGTGGACCGCAACCACGACGGTTTCGTCGCCACCGACTGCACCGGCCGCGAGCTGGGCGTGTACGCGACGCAGGAGTCGGCACGGGTCGCCGTGTACGGCGCCTGGGTGTCGCCGGCCCGCGCCGAGGAGACCTCGGAGCACGCGCTCATCGCCTGACCCTCAGACCATCCCGGCCGGCGTTTCGGGTGCGCCCACCGGGATCTGGCGGAACCCCGGCACCGTTCTGGTGCCGGGGTTCCAACGTTCAAGCGGTCAGTTGATCGCGGGCTCGGTCAGCGCCTCCGCCACCGCCTGCTCCACCCCGAGCTCGCGGCCCTCCGCGACCGCCGCGGCGAGGCGTCCGGGAGCCGTGACCGCGGCCAGCCGATCCAGGTAGCGCTGGTGGAAGGTGAAGGTCGGCCCGTTGTGCGTGCCCGACCGCTCGCGGAGCGCGTGGGCCGCCCCGGCGAGGCGTCCGGCCCGGTCCACGTCGCCGGCGAGCGCGGCGACCGCGGCCAGTCCTTCGAGGCCGTACGCGATGCCCTCTATGTGGCCGAGCGAGGTGGAGAGCGTGACGCTGAGGGCGAAGTCTTTGCGCGCGTCCTCGGGCGAGCCGAGCAGGAGGTGCGCCCAGCCTAGGTGGTACGCGGCGATCCGGCCGCCGACGGCGTCCCCGCTGCGCTGCGTCAGGGCGAGGGACTCGTCGAAGCGCTCGAAGGCGGTGTGGAGATGCTGCTGCAGGAGGGCCACGCGGCCGAGCAGGACGAGCGCCATCGACTCGCCCCAGCCGTCGCCGGTCTCGCGGAACAGCGCCAGGCTGCGGTCCATCACCTCGCCCGCGCGGGCGGTGTCGGGCTTCTCGCCCGCCATGAGTGCGAGGGCCAGGGAGATCATGGCCATCGCCTCGCCGGAGCGGTCGTCGCACCGGCGGAACAGGTCGGCGGCCTCCGACAGGTCGGCGGCTACCCGGCCGTCCGGGTCCTTCCAGAACCGGATCGTGCGAGTGAAGTACAGCGCGATGGCGCGCGTGCGGTCCTGCAGGGTGTCGCCGGACTCGAGCGGCTCGTCCATCCAGGTGCGCACCTCGCCGAGCAGCCCGGTCACCCAGAAGTAGAGGAACAGCGGGAAGGCGAGCTGAGCCGCGCGGTCCCAGTCGCGGGCGTCCAGAAGGTAGCGCTCGGCAGCCCGCAGATTGTCGCGCTCGTCGCCGAGCCGCTGCATCCACTCGCGTTGCCCGCCGGCCTTGAGCGGCAGTCGCGCCCGCGCTCCGAGGTCGATGAAGTACCGCGCGTGCGCCTCCCGCGCGCTGTCGAGCTCGCCGTCGGTCGCCAGCTGCTCACGGGCGTACTCGCGCACGATCGCCTGCATCGTGAAGCGCGGGCGGTCGTCGCTGTCGTGCTGCGAGACCAGGCTGGAGTCGATCAGCACCGCGAGCTCGCTCAGCACGTCCATCCCGTCGCCGTCGCCGACCGACTCGGCCGCCTCCAGGGTGAAACCGCCCTCGAAGACGCCGAGCCGCGCCAGCATGCGACGCTGGTCGGGAGTCAGCAGCTGCGTGCTCCACTCGATGGTGCGCCGGATCGTCTGCTGCCGTTCCGGGAGGTCGCGGGAGCCGCCCACGAGCACCGACAACCGGCGGTCGAGGCGCTCCAGCAGCTCGGCGGGGGAGAGGACCCGGATGCGGGCCGCGGCGAGCTCGATCGCGAGCGGGGCGCCGTCGAGGGCGGCGCAGACCCGGGCGACCGCGTCCTGGTTCTCCGGCGTGATCTCGAAGTCGGGCTTCACCGCGTGTGCGCGCTCGACGAAGAGGTTCACCGCCGAGTCCTCGGCCAGCGGCCCCACCTCGTAGCTCTGCTCCGCACTCACTCGCAGCAGGGAGCGGCTGGTGACGAGGATGGAGAGGCCGGGCGCGGCGGCGAGCAGCCCGGTCAGCTGGGGGGCCGCGTCCAGTACCTGCTCGAAGTTGTCGAGCACGAGCAGGATGCGGCGGTCGCGCAACGCGGTGACCAGGTTGTCCAGGATGGGCGCGTCGCCGGTGTCGCGCACGCCGAGCGCCTGCGCGATCCGGTTGGGCACCCGCTGCGGGTCGTGGACGGCCGAGAGGTCGACGAAGACGGCGCCGTCCTCGAAGTCCTGCGCGGCGGCGCGGGCCGCCGCGATGGCCAGCCGGCTCTTCCCGATGCCGCCGGGACCGGCCAGCGTCACGAACCGGGTGCCGTGCCGCAGCCGGTCCACGATCGAGGCGATGTCGTCGTCGCGCCCGACCAGCCCGGTGAGCGGCACCGGCAGGCGCACCGGCTCGACCACGCGGTCGGCATCGCTGGCCACGTCGGCGGTGACGGCGGCCCGGCTCATGTCGAAGCGCTCGGCGAGAAGCGTGGCGAGGTCGTTCTCGATGAGGCTCGTCAGCTCCTTCGGCGTCTCGAAGTACTTGTAGGCGGCGCGGTCGTCGTCCCGGATGCGCGCGAGCAGGGTCGCCAGCTTCGGCTCTCGGTTGTCGGCGGGGCTCTTCACGTAGAGGAGGCGCGGCAGCTCGGGCGGGCAGAGGTTGTACTCGTCCTCGAGTCCGGACACCTCCTCGTCCGGGGCGGTCCAGCCGTAGCGCTCCCAGTAGAGGCCGACGAACACGTCGCTCTGCTCCAGATAGGCCCGGTAGAGCTCGCGCGGGGGATGGGGACGAGCGCCTAGCTCGAACATCACAGGTGCGAGGTGGAGGCGTTCGATGGCCGTCCGGGCGGCCCGCCGCTCGGCGGCGAGCTCCTGGAGCGTTGAGGAGACGAAGATCCGGAGCCGCTGGTCCGGCGTGCGGATCACGTGAGGACTGCTCATGTAACGTCATTCTGTTGCGTTCGCATGCGCTTGTACAGAGGTTTGTGCGCGCGGCGCCTATAACACGGCCGCCGTACGCAGCACAAGGCTCTACTGCCGCCCTCCGGATGGGCGTTTGCTAGGCATGTGAAAGAAATCGCCTGGTACGTCCTCGGATTCTCCGCCGCTGTCTGCGCGCTGGCGGTCGGGCTGCTCCTGGCACCGGAAGCGGGCGACGCCCGCGAGGCGTCGGGAGGGCTGCTGCAGCACCTCACGCCCACCGAATGGGCCGACCTCGTCGTCGCGCTCCTGTTCGGGCTGACCGCCTTCGTCAGCGGAAGCTACCTGACCTCGCGTGCGGCCGCCGAGTCCGACGACGCCGTGGTGACGGTGGAGCTCCTTCCGGCCGAGTCGGCCGCCTGAACCCCACCGCCGCCTCGCGTCACATGTCGCGGTAGCGCTTCGCCGCCGCCAGCGCCTCGCGCAGCTCCGCCGCGTCGTAGCGCTTCACGTACGCAGGGGTGTCGCGCTGAGCGCGCCATCCCTCCGACAGCTCGCCGATGTCCACCGGGTCGAACCCGAACTCGTCGATGAGCTCGGCGACCCGCTCGCGCGCACCCGCGTCGTCGCCGGCGACGATGAGGGCGCGGCGGCCCTCGGTGCCGGCCGGCTGGCTCTGGCTGGTGAGCTCCCGGGCGCCGATGTGGTTGAAGGCCTTCACGACCTTGGACGTCGGGAGCACCTTCTGCAGGCGCTCGGCGACGGTCGTCGACTCGTCGTCCAGTTCCGCGATGTGGCCGTCGCGGTGCGGGTAGTAGTTGTTGGTGTCGATGACGATCTTGCCGGCGAGCTCCTCGACCGGAAGGGTGGCCTCCGCGGCGAGCGGGGTGGTCACCACGACGATGTCGCCCGCGGCGGCCGCTTCGGCGGGGGTCGCCGCGCGGGCGTGCTCGCCGAGCTCGTCGACGAGTCCCTGCAGGGTCTCGGGGCCGCGGGAGTTGCTGAGCACCACGTCGTAGCCGCGCGCGACCGCGAGGCGCGCAAGCTGGGATCCGATGTGGCCTGAACCGATGAGTCCGATAGTGGTCATGCGTGTGGCAACCGCGGTCGCCGTCACCGGATTCCCTCGCGTGGTGAGAGTCCGCTCAGCCGCAGAGCCCGACTCCAGCCGAGGTGAGGATCACCGTGCGGTTCTGCTCCGCCAGCGCGTCCGAGTACGCGCCCGACGCATCCGTCTCGGCCTTCCAGCCGCACCACTCGTAGCCGACCCCCGCGGTCTGCAGCGACGCGGCGGGCACGCCGAGCGCGACGAGCGCCGCCTTGACCGCATTCGCCCGACGCAACGACAGGGCAGTGTCGGCGGCGTTGTCCTTCGCCTGGTCCTTGGAGGCGGTCCCGGTGATCGTCACGGTCTTGCCGTTCTGCTCGATGGCGGGCACCAGGGTGGCGAGCACCTTCTGCGCGGCGGCCGGGTCGGAGAAGTTCGCGGTGTCCTTCGTGAACAGCAGGTCGCTGTTGCGGATGACGACGGGCTTCGTCCAGTCGGTCTTGGTCGCGACCGCCTCGACCGTCACCGGCGTGACGGCGGGGAGGGACGCGGCGGCGGTTCCCGACGCGGGCTCCGGCAGCAGCGAGAGGGTGCCGCCCGCGGCCGTGATGACCCTCGACCAGATCGCCTCGAGGTTGCTGCGCGCGGGGACGGTGAGCGGCTGCTGCGCGCCCGCGACGTCGCCCATCCCGGACCAGTAGACGGTGACGCCCTTCAGATCGGAGGGGAGGAGGTTGCGCGCGGTGAGATCGGCCACGACCTGTGCCGGGTCGGCGTAGAGCAGGCCGGTGCCGGCGAAGTTCAGCGGGTCGGTCGTCTGGAGGCCGCTGCCGACGACGATGACGCCCATCGGGTCGCTGCCGAGGTTGCGGGCGGCCTGGTCGATCGCGCCGAGGAAGTCGACCTCCGGCGCGGCTGCCTTGAGCCCGTCGATGTACGACGTGATCTGGGTCAGCTTCGTGCGCTGGTCGTTCTGGCAGACGATCGCATCCTGCGCCGACGAGCCGAGGGCCGTCGTGCCCATGACCTGCGGGGTGCCGGAGGGCACGACGACCGTCACGGACCCGTTCGTCTTGCCCGCCGCCTCCAGCTGCGAGGAGGCGGATGCAGGCAGGGCGACCGCGGGCGCATTGGCGGTGCTGCCGGCGACGACGCCGAGGTTGCGCTTGTGCGACTGGTCGCACGCCTCGCCGGAGGCGGTGGCCGGCGTGCACGCGGTGAGGCCGGCGGTGATCGCGACCAGGGCGGCCGCGGCGGCGAGCAGGCGTGGGCGGAGGCGCGGACTCACTGGGCGCCTCCGCTCGGCGCGGCCGGCGCGGTCGGCGGCAGCGGGGGCACGACGTCCGGCGCCTCGACAATGCGGTGGGACCGCAGTTCGCGGATGATCTGGCTGGTGCTCTCCGGGTCGCGTTCGCGTTGCGCCAGGCGGGTGGCGAGCTGGGCGCGCACCACATCCATCCGGGAGTGGAACGTGACGCGGGCGCCCGTGTACCGCACGACGTCGTGCGCGTCGAGCAGCAGGGCGGAACGGGTGCGCTCCTGTGCGGCGACGGCCTCGCCGAGCAGGCGGTCCCGGTGCACGCGGAGTCGCGCGGCGTGGGCATGGGCCTTCTCCGCGGCGGTCAGCAGAGGCCGGGTGGTGAGCCACGCGACGACGAAGCTGATCGCGCCGGAGGTGACGAGCACGCCGAGCATGAGGAACGCCATGATCGTGTCGGGGGCGGTCCACGAGAAGCCCGCGGGCGCGGCGGTCTGCGAGCCGCCGACCAGGCCGGTGAGGCCGCCGGCGCTCTGCGCGTCGATGCCCGCCTTGATCCGGGCGATGGTGATCGCCGCGAGGATGGCCGCCCAGACGAGCGCGAGCACGATCGAGACCGCGATCCACCGGCGCGACATCACCCCGGCCTGCACGCGACGCAGCAGGATGGCGGTCACATGCGGCAGGGTCACGACGGCGAGCGAGATGCCCAGGGTGATGACGTACATCTGCACGCCGATGGAGCCGTACTGGCTGTCGTTGCGCAGCAGCAGGGTCAGCGCCTGCGCGAGCAGGATGTAGTCCACCGCGATCATGGCGACCAGCAGCACGTAGACGAGCACGTGGGCGAGCGGGGAGACGTGCCCGACGCGGGGGCGCATCCGGGGAGGGCGGGTGACGATGTCGCGAGCCATGGCGTCCTCTCAGGCGTAGGTGTGGAAGTCGGGGTCGTGTCCGGCGAGCTTGGCGTCGAGTCGCTCGGCGTCGACGTCCGCGCGGCGGATGTCCGTCTCGACCCGGTCGAGGGCGCGGCGGATCAGCTCCTCGCGCGCCTGCGCCTCCGCCACGCGGGCGGACGCGGCGGCGACGTTACGGGTGCGCTGCCGTTCCAAGTCGGCGACGCCGGCGCGCTCGAAGGCGGCGAGCTCGTGCTCGAACACCTCCAGCGTCTCGACGTCGACCGCGTGGCGCATGCGGCGCAGGCGCCAGAGCAGGCGGCGGCGCAGGCCGCCGGTGCGGGGGACGCGGTAGTCCTTGAGTCGTTCACGCCGGGGCATCGGTCCTCCTGGGGTCGGTCTCGTGCGGGGCGATCGGATGCAGAGCATCGACGGTGGTGCCGCGCGACGACAGCCAGCCGGCGCGGCGGATCGGGGCGGGCTGCGCGGCGACGCGCCCGGAGGTGGCCCGCCGCAGCGCGCCCCAGTAGACGGCGGTCCGTTCGTCGGTGCGGTCGAACCTCCGTGCGGCGCGGAGCTGGGCGGCGGTGAAGCGGGCGTTGATGAGCGCGCTCAGTCGGTCGGCCCGGCGATGGGCGCGGCGGATGCGCCGCTCCAGGCGACGGAGCTCCTCGAACGCGGGCCCCTGTCCCTCCGCGACCCGCAGCCGGTCCGTCTCGGGAAGGCGCTCCAGCCGGTCGTCGTAGGCGTCGAGATCGGCGCGCAGCTCCGCGCTCAGCACCCGGTGCTCGGTCAGCTCGCCGCGCATGTCGCGGAAGAAGCGCTGCTCCTCGCGCCGGGCGTACGCATCGGCGCGGGCCTGGAGTGCGGCGACCGTGGGCGTCGTCGTCTCGGGGCCGGCGGCGGGCGCGTCGTGCACGGCCGCCGCGTCGCTCCGCGCCTGCCGGGACAGGCGCCAGCGGGCGAACGGCCCCGTCCTCACCGGGCCTCCGGGTCTCGCTGCGTCATAACGGGGGAGCGTAGGGAGCGGGCCTGTGCGTCGGCTAGGTAGCGGTCGAAGGAACCCCGAACGTGACCGAACCGTGACCCGGGCCCGACGCCTCAGCCGGCTTCGACGGCGAGGGCCTCGAGGTAGCCGGCGTAGCCGCGCGGAGCGCGGCCGGAGAGGCGCGCGGAGGTGACGACCGGCTCCCGCTCGGAGGACAGGACGACGGCTCCGGACGCGCGCAGGCGCTCGGCCAGGTCGACGTCCTCCGCGGTGTCCAGCGGCGAGAACCCGCCCGCCGCGCGGTAGGCCGAGGCCCGCATCCCGAGATTCGCGCCGTGGACGTGGCCGAGTGTCGCGCCCGGCGGATGGCCGTCGAGCCACACCCGGCGGCGCACGGGGTCGAGATCGTCGAGCACCGGCACGACCGCGCCGATGTACCCGTCGGCCCGGGTCGCGGCGCGCAGGTGCTCCGCGAGCCAGCCGTCGGGCACCCTGCTGTCGGCGTCGGTAAAGGCCAGCCAAAGGCCATCGGTGTCGTTCGCCGCGAGGGCCGACTCCACTCCGTGGGCGCGGCTGCGGCCGACGTTGCAGAAGGCGACGGTCGAGGTGCGCACCCGCGGGTGGCGCGCGGCGATCCGTGCCGAGGCGTCGGTGCACGCGTCGAGGATCAGCACGACGTCGACAGGGACGCGCACGCGATCCGCCGCGGCCTCGACCGACGCGAGGCACGCCTCCAGCGTCCCCTCCTCGTCACGCGCGGGGATGACGACGGCGATGCGGCGGATAGGCGTCACGCGAACACCTCCAGCACGAACTCCGCGTCACGGTGCACGACGACGGGGACAGGGGCGAGCTCTCCCGGAACCGCGCGTGCGCCGACGCCCCGGACTGCGCGAAGTCGTCGGCGTCGCCCTTCCAATGGCACAGCAGCACCTCGCCGCCGGGGCGGAGCGAGCCGTGGATCCGGTCGATCACCGCATCCCACTCGTCCTCGGGCAGGTAGTACGCGAACTCGGAGACGACCACGAGGTCGGCGTGGCCCGGCGGCCAGTCGTCCGGAACGCGCATCCGCTCGACCGTCACGTGCGGACGGTCGCGGAGGCGCTCCGCTGCCGTCTCGACGGCGGCGGCCGACCCGTCCACGGCCAGCAGCTCGTCGCAGCGGTCGGAGAGCACCGCCGTCGTCTCGCCGACCGAGCAGCCCAGCTCGATCGCCCGTCCATAGCGCTCGCGCGGAAGGGACGCGGCCAGCACCGCGCGCCGGCGGCGCTCGTACCAGCGCGTCCGGACCCGCCAGGGGTCGTCCCGCTCCCGGTGCATGCGCTCGAAGTGCTCGTCGGCGCCCGGCGGCGGGGCGATCAGGATCTCGCGACCCGTCACGGCGCGCTCGACGAAGCCGGGCTCCAGAACGCCGTCGGGATTCGCGCGAGTCCGCAGCTGGCTCGCGAAGCAGGACAGCGCCTCGCGCTTGCCTCGTCGGTCGGCGTCGCTCAGCGGAATGACCTGGACCCGCGGCCACGGGACGTCCTCCGGAGCGCCCCACTGCCACAGCCACACCGGGTACAGGAGGGCGCGCTCGCCGCGGTCGCGCGCCGCGGCGGCGAGCTCGCGGCCGAGCGTGCGGTGATCGCCGTGGCGGTCGCCCGTCCACGGCGCGAGGAGGAGCCGGCCGCCGCGGCCCTCCGCCGGCAGCGCGTCGAGGAGCTCGGCGATGCGCTCACGGAGCGCGGGCGCATGGTGCTTGAGCGCGCCGTCGGGCAGAGCGAGCGCCACCACGCGGTCGGGGGCGGCCGCGACGCCGAGCTCGTCGAGCGCCGCATCCAGCTCGCGCAGGCGTTCGGCCTCGTCGGCCGTCGCCACGACCACGCGGACCGTCGATCCGCCGCGCACCGCCCGGGCGATCAGGCCGCCCGCGCCGAGCGTCTCGTCGTCCGGATGCGCCGAGAAGACCACCAGCTCGGCCGGCACCTTGGCGAGAGCGGGCACCGTATCCCACTCGGTGAGCGACTCCCATGCCCGCGGGGCCGTCACGGCGACGCTCGGGTCGAAGGTCACCACCAGGCGGACTCGCCGTCCAGGCCGGGCAGGCGGTTCGCCAGGGAGACGTCGTCGCGGCCGCGGTGGTACTGGGCGGCGTACAGCTCGAGGTCGGCAGCCCGACGTGCCTGTGCCTCGTCGAAGGCGAGCGCGGCCGGTCCCAGCAGATCGCGGACGGCCGCCAGGGTGAGCGCGACTGCGTCTGCCGCGGCGCCGCGAACGGTGTGCGACAGCACCGCGGCGGCATCCCCGCCGACGCCCGCGTCGATGGCCTCGGCGGCGCGGGCCAGGTGCAGACGCGCCGCCTCAAGGGCCCGGTACAGCTCGCCGGTGCGCGCGGCGCGCAACGGGTCGTCGGAGGCCGCGGCACGGTCGGCCAGCGCACGGAAGAACGGAACGCAGCCGCCCCACCAGCAGGCGGCCACGCCGATGCCGCCCCAGCGGAAGCCCGGGCGTTCGAGATACCAGCCGGGGTCGCCGACGGGCTCGGCGGCCACGCCGTCGAAGCGCAGCGGTCCGCTCGTCACCTCGGCCAGCCCGCGGGCGACCCAGACCGCGGGCTCGGCCGTGACGCCCGGCGAGCGGAGGTCGACCGCGAACATCCGCCGGTCGTCTCCGTCGTGGGCGGTCACCAGTGCGTGCGTGAGCCGGTCGCCGAGCGAACACCACGGCTTCACGCCGGTCAGCG
The DNA here is from genome assembly GCA_001647635.1 of Leifsonia xyli. NCBI lineage: Bacteria > Bacillati > Actinomycetota > Actinomycetes > Micrococcales > Microbacteriaceae > Leifsonia > Leifsonia xyli. Next base: position 3,367,283 of record CP014761.1, read on the forward strand.
TCCATCCGTCCACTGTCCGCTCGGCGGCGAGGGAGGTTCCCGGGGCCTCGGCCGCGAACACGCCCCAGGTCGTGCCGGTGGGCGGGGCCGGGCGCCCCGCCTCGGCGAGGATCGCCAGGGCGTCCAGGTGCGGTTCGAGCACGCGCGCCGCCGTCACGTCCATCGCGGCGACGCGGGACAGGGCGGCGAAGCGCTCGCGCGTCCGTCCGTCGCCGGGGACCGGGACGGCGTGGGGGTCGATCGCGGCCAGCGCATCCAGGAGCGGTTCGACGCGGCCGTCCGACGTCTCGGCCGCAGCCTCGTACGTCGCCAGGCCCGCGGGCGCGATCGTCGTCATGTCACCCACACTCCCACCGAGCACTCCGGGCGGCGAGGGCCTTGACGGGCGACGGAGGAGCCGGTCGTCCACCGCGGATAGGGTGGATCGGTGACCCCGAACACCGTCCTCGAACTGCGCGACGTGACCTTCCGCCGGAACGGGACGCACATCCTCGAAGGCATCGACCTCACCGTCCGCGCGGGGAGCACTGGGCGCTGCTCGGGCCGAACGGGGCAGGCAAGTCCACCGTCCTGGGGTTCTGCGGGGCGGTCGCGTTCCCGACCTCCGGCACGGTGGAGGTTCTGGGGCGCCTGCTCGGCCGCGTCGACCTCCAGGAGCTGCGCCGCCACATCGGGCACGTCAACCCGCGGCATCCGGTGCGCTCGCCGCTCACGGTGACGGAGGTCGTGCTGACCGGGATCACCGGCACCCTCGAGCCGCCGATGCGGTGGGAGCCGTCGGATGCCGAGCTGCGGCGGGCGCGGGAGCTCATCCACTCGGTCGGGCTGGACGACCGGCGCGAGGCCCGCTGGCCCACGCTGTCGCAGGGGGAGCGGGGTCGCGCACTGGTGGCCCGCGCCCTGATCTCCGACCCGCGGCTCCTCCTGCTCGACGAGCCCACCACCGGTCTCGACGTGGCCGCGCGGGAGCAGTTGCTCGAGACGATCGACGGACTCGCGCACACCGCCCGCGACCTCGCGTCGGTGCTCGTCACGCACCACCTGGAGGAGCTGCCCGAGACGACCACGCACGCCCTGCTCATCGCCCACGGCCGTACCGTCGCTGCCGGACCCATCGACGACGTGATTACCACCGAGACCGTGTCGCGGGCGTTCGAGCACCGCATCCGGGTCGCCAAGGCGGACGGACGCTGGAGCGCCCGTGCGGTGCGCGAGCGTCCCATCGCCGTGCCCGCCGCGGCGGAGAGTCCGCGATGACGGAGTTCGCGACCGCCGATGACGGGACCCCGATCGCCTACGAGGAGCGCGGCGTCGGCGTGCCGGTGCTGCTGATCGCCGGTCAGGCGACGGGAATGCACGGCTGGGGCCCGTTCGCGGACGCGCTCGCCCGGGACTTCCGCGTGATCGCCTACGACCACCGCGGCATCGACGAGAGCGGTCTCGGCGACCCGGCCCGGTACTCCACCCGGGCGTTCGCGGACGACGCCGTGGCGGTGCTGGACGCGGCGGGCGTCGCGGCGGCCCACGTGGTCGGCCACTCGATGGGCGGCCGCGTGGCGCAGTGGCTCGCGGCCGACCACCCCGAGCGCGTGCGGCGCCTCGTGCTCCTGGCCACCACCTCCGGAGACCGCAGCGCCTCCCGCCGCGACCCGGCGGCGGTCGCGGACCTCCTCAGCGGCGACCGCGCGCGGATGGTGCCGCTGTTCTTCGACGCCGAATGGGCCCGGACGCACCCCGCGGACGTCGACCGTTTCTTCACGCGTACCGCGTCGCGCCCCGCGCTGCGCGGCCACTTCGCCGCGAGCCGCGACCACGACGGCGCCGCCGTGCTCGACCGCATCCGCGCCGAGACGCTCGTGGTGCACGGCGCCCGCGACCCGCTCACCCCGCTTCCGCACGGCGAACTGCTGGCCGACCGCATCCCGGACGCGACCCTCGCCGCCTTCGACGCCGGCCACGGCCTCCACCTCGACACCCCCGAGGTGCTGGACGCCGTGCGCGCCTTCCTGCTGCCGCCCGCCCAGCGGGCCGCATCACACACCCCCTAGCGACCGTGTGCGGTCTCAGTTGACCGCGAAGTACCCCTTCCGCGCCGCCGCCACGAACTCCTTGTAGTCCGCCTCCGCCTGGTCGGCGTACCGCATCGCCCACTCCGTGGCCGCGCGCACGAACGGGACGCCCGAGCCGATGTAGCCGGAGATGAACGCCGACTTCGGGGAGCGGGCGTGCGCGCGGGCGAGGACCGCGCCGCACATCCGGGCGTAGTCGAAGAACTGCGCGAGGTTCATCGACGGGATGTCGAACGACGCGTTCCTGTTGCGGAACTGGCGCATGTAGAACGCGAAGCCCTCCACGCGCAGGAAACCGAGGAACTCGGACACCGCCTGCAGGATGCGCTGGCACGCGACCACGCGGTAGCCCTGCTCGTCGGGCAGCAGGGACAGGTCGAGGTAGCCGGGCAGCGCGGGGATGCCGCCGAACCGTTCCACCACGGACGGCTCGGCCTCCTTCAGCTGCAGGATGACGACCTCGCCCGTCGGGCCGCGCAGGGCGAGGAGGAAGCAGCGGGTCCCGACGCTTCCCACGCCGACGACCCGGCGCGCCACGTCGTCGACGCGCAGCTGGGAGGTGAGCAGCGCCGTGTTCGGCAGCAGCGTCTCCCGGTACTGGTCGTAGGCGGACTGCGCGAGCGCCTGCACCTCCGGTTCCGCGCGTCGCAGGATGGGCGGAGCGTCGATGAAACGCAGAACGCCGTCGTCCCCGGTCTCCAGCGTCTTGCGGGCGACGTGCTCCGTGGTGCGCTTGCGCGACTCCTTCATCACCGCGTCGATGAGCTTGAGCATGTCGTTGCTGAGCAGGTTGCGCCCGCTGCCCGTCTCCACGGCGGCGGGTGTGAAGTAGCGGGCGTACAGCGGCGCCTCCAGCGCGCGGCCCAGCCAGATCCGGTACGCGGAGACCGTCGCCTCCGTCGTCTCGCGGACGCGGTGCGCGGGGAGGCCGATCGAGCGGCCGGCGAGGACGACGCTGGCCAGCAGTCGCTTGAGGTCCCATTCCCACGGCCCCACCGTGGCCTCGTCGAAGTCGTTGATGTCGAACACCATTGCGTCCTCCGGCGACCGGTAGATGCCGAAGTTGCCGAGGTGCGCGTCCCCGCACACCACGACCTCGGCGCCGGTGTCCGGGCCGGTGGCGAGGTCGGCGGCCTGGATCGCCGCCGTGCCGCGATAGAAGGCGAAGGGGTCGGCGCTCATCCGCTGGACGCGCAGGTCGATGAGGTCCTGCAGGCGGTCCTCGTGCTGCGCGCGCAGGATGCCGAGCGGGTTCCGGTCCGGCGCGGGGTCGTAGTCGGCGTGCGCCGAGCGCGGAAGGTCGGCCCGCGCCGCCCGTCCCGCCTCGAACAGCTCCTCCGCGGAGAGCGGCGTCTCGGCCCGCTCGCCCGTCGCAGCCACATCCATGCTCATGGCGCACCTCCTCGGCCCCGGCGTCCGCGCGGTCGCCGGGGCGACCGGATGCGGACGCGCACATCATAGGTCCGCGCGAGGCCGCTAGGGTATGCGGAATGCAGGGATGGATCGAGCACCGCCGCGAGGACGGCGAGCGCGTGGGCTGGCTGCGCCCGGAGGGCGACGGATTCGTGCCGGTCGACCTGCTCGGCCGCGAGCTGAGCGGCCCGGTCGACTGGCTGACGGGGGAGGAGCGGCTCGAGTCGGCGGGGATCGGCTATCTCGCCGACCGCTACGAGCTGGCCCTGGAGGACGGGCGCCGGCTGCGCGTGCGACTGACCGAGGTCTCCACCGAACGCATCGTCGTGAAGAAGGACGATTTCGGCGCCATCGACGCGCCGCAGCTCGTCTACACGCTGCCGTTCCCCATCCCGGAGTCGCTGCGCCCGGTGTGAGCGGCGCTGGATTCCGGGGTGCCCAAGCCGATCGGGCCGGCGTTAGCATCCGCCCATGATTCCGCTCACCGTGGGGACCCTGGCCGATGCGCCGGACACGCCGGCCGTGATCGACGGCTCCCGCTTCAACCGTCACACGTTCTGGTGCGGCCAGAGCGGATCGGGCAAGACGTACGCGCTCGGCGTCGTGCTGGAGCAGCTGCTCCTCAACACCGAGCTGCCGATCGCGGTACTCGACCCGAACGCCGACTTCACCGAGCTCGCCCGCACACGCGAGGGGGTGGATGCGGCGGATGCGGAGCGCTGGTCGCGGCTCGGCATCCAGGTGTTCCACTCCAGCACGCCGCGCGATCCGCAGCTGCGCATCCGCTTCGTCGACCTCAGCGTGCGGTCGAAGGCGGCTGTGGCGCGGCTGGACCCGATCGTCGACGAGGAGCAGTTCAACGCGCTGCTGCACCTCGACGTGAGCCCCGAGGACTTCGCGCGCGACACGTTCCTGCAGACCCTCGCCGCGTCGAACGACCCGGCGCTGCGGCGCCTGGGGCTGCGGATCGACAACCTCCAGATCCTCGACTGGCCGCTGTGGGCGTTCGGCGGCGCCTCCTCGGCGACGGCGGTCGAGGACCGGCCGCAGGCGGTGGTGCTCGACGTCGGCGGCTTCTCGCACCCGGGCGAGCCGCAGGCCGCGGCGCTCGGCATCCTCGAGGACCTGTGGGAGCGGCGGATGGAACGTCGTCCGCTTCTCATCGTGATCGACGAGGCGCACAACTTCTGCCCGCCGTCGCCGCGGTCGAGCGTGGAGGCGCAGCTGACCGAGCAGCTCATCCAGATCGCCGCGGAGGGCCGCAAGTTCGGGCTGTGGCTGTTCCTCTCCACGCAGCGTCCCACCAAGATCCACCCGAACGTGCTGTCGCAGTGCGACAACCTGGGGATGATGCGGATGAACTCCCCGCGCGACCTCGCCGAACTCGGCGACGTGTTCGGCTTCGTCCCGCACGAGGTGCTGGCCGAGTCGCCGCACTTCCGCAAGGGCGAGGCGCTGTTCGCGGGCGCGTTCTCGGAGCAGCCGCAGCGCGTGCGCATCGGGCGGCGGCTCACCGTCGAAGGCGGGAGCGACCTGGCGGTCGCCGCGCACGCCGGTTAGGCAGGCGGCGGAACGGGGCGCGACGCTCCGGTCTTCGCCTGGCGGCGGTCCTCCTTGCGCGCCAGCGCCTCCTGCTTCATCAGCTCGCGGGTGTGCCTGAGGTCGCCGAGGATCGGCCGCCACATCCGCGAGCGCGGGTCGGCGTCGACCAGCACGGCCCGCACCAGCAGGGTGAGGGGGACGGCGAGGATGGCGCCGATGGGGCCGAGGACCACCGCCCAGTAGAGCACGCAGAAGAAGGTGAGCGTCTGGCTGAGCGCCACCGCGTTCCCGACGACCTTCGGCTGCACGACCGACTGGACGACGGCGTTGATGATCCCGTAGACGATGATGATCGCGAGGACGGTCCCCCAGCCGCCGGTGAGGTAGCCGAAGACGAGGGGCGGGATGAGAGCGAAGAAGTAGCCGACGTTCGGGATGAAACTGCACAGGAACGACAGGATCGCCCACAGGAGGGCGGCCGGGACGCCGAGGATCACCAGGACGATGCCGTTCAGGATGCCCTGTGCCACCCCGAGCAGGGTCGTGACCACCATGTAGCGCCGCACGGAGTGACCGAAGGTCACGAAGGCGTACACGAAGTTGGGCCGGGTCGGCTCCAGCTGCCGCAGCAGGCTCGGGGTGTAGGCGGCGTCGGCCGGCATCAGGATCAGCATCGTCAGCACGATGACGAGGAACGCGATGAGGCCGAACGCGTTCCCGAGCAGCCCGGTGAAGAAGTTGAGGAAGTTGCTCGGTTTGAAGCCCTTCTCGATGTCCGCCACCTGCTGGGGACCGACGCCGATGCTCTGCAGCCACGAGCCGATCTGGGCGCCCAGCTGCTCGAGCTGCGGCTTGTACTGGGGCAGCATCCCGACGAACTGTGCGGTCGCCACCCAGAGGAGGCCGATGAATCCCGCGAGCAGGGCGAAGACGGTCAGTCCCACGGCGCCGGTCGCGAGCCCCTGCGGCGTGCCGTGACGTTCGAGCCAGACCCGGACCGGCTGCGCGCAGATCGTGAGGATCAGCGCGAGCAGCGTCGGGGCCAGGATGCCCGTGATGGCGGCCATCCCGAACGAGATCACCACGCCGGCGGCGAGCCCGATCAGGATGCGGGTTCCACGGCCGACCCCGCCTGCGCCTCCGGTCTCGTGGTCGGGTGCGCCCGGCGCCTCCTCGGATGCCGGGCGGGCGCGGCGCCGGAACGGCCAACGACGCTGCTCTCGCGCGGGAGGCGGCGCGGCCGGTTCTCCGGCGCTCATCGGACCGGGTCAGACCGTCGGCGCGGCCGGCGGCGGGGTGGCGGGACCGGCCGGCGCGGCGGGCGGCACCGGGGCGGCGGCGGATGCGGCGGGCGCGGCCGGCGCGGCGTGCTGACCGGAGAGGGCGCGCGCCTTCAGGTGGTCGAACTCCTGCTGCGTGATCGCACCGCTGTCGAGCAGCGCCTTGGCCTTCGCGATCTCGTCGGCCGGGCTGGAATTCGCGACCTGGCGGATGTAGTCGTCCGTCGCCGACTGCACCTGGCGCGCCTCGCGCTGGCTGCGTTCGGCCATGCCGGGCCCGCGGGCGATCAGGTAGACCAGCGCGGTCAGGAACGGCACGAAGATCAGGAAGATGATCCACACCGCCTTCCACCAGCCGTTCAGCTTGTGGTCGCGGAACAGGTCGCTGATGATCGCGAACAGCGCGAACAGGTACGCCACGAAGGCGAAGCTCCAGAAGAACAGCCAGATGACACTCCAGAAGTTGCTCCAGTCCATGGTGGACTCCCCTCTCGACTCCAGCTCCCGTGTCTGGATGTGGCGTGAGAGTAACGCGGTGCCGGTTCGCACGGCTAGAGGGTAGTTTCGCGGGGGTACCGCGTCAGGAGAGGGTGCCCAGCTCCGCCGTCAGACGGTCGACGATCTCCGACGCGAGGAACCCGAGGGTGCCCATCTGGGCGGTCAAGTGACGGCCCGCGGCGGCGTGGAGGTACGTCCCCCAGACCGCAGCGCGGAGCGGGTCGGCGCCGCGTGCGGCGAGGCCGGTGATGGCTCCGGCGAGCGCGTCCCCGCTGCCCGAGGTGCCCAGCCCGACGTCGCCGTCGCCGACCGTCAGCAAGCGTCCATCAGGCGCGGCGACCCGGCCGAAGCACGAGACGACCGCGCCGTAGCGGCGCGCGAGCTCCCGGGCGTCCGTGTCGAGGTCGTCGGTCTCGCGGCCGAGCAGCCGCGCGGCCTCCTCCGTGTTCGGGGTCAGGATGCGCGGGCCGCGCCCGGCGAGCCGCGGGTGCCCGGCCAGCGCGCCGAGGGCGTAGGCGTCGAGCACCAGCACGGTGGCGCGGCCGGTGGCGCGGGCGGCGCGCGGCAGCATCCGGGCGGTCTCCGCGGCGTCGTCGAGTCCCGGCCCCAGCAGCACCGCGTCGGCGCCGGCGAGGTCGGACGCCGCCGCGCGGATCGCCGTGCCGCGGATGCTCCCTCCGGCCGTCTCGGCCAGCGGGACCACGCCCGACTCCGGGACGGCGACCGCGACCTGGGCGGCGACCGAGGCGCCGACCGCCAGGGTCAGCCGGCCGGCACCCACCCGCAGGGCGGCGCGGCCGGCGAGCATCGCGGCGCCGGGGGAGCGGAACGCTCCTCCGACGACCAGGACCTCGCCGCGCGAGCGCTTCGAGCCGGACGGCTCGGGCAGCGGCCAGGCGCGCAGCAGCTCGGGCGTGACCGACTCGGCCGGCGCCCGCCGGGAAACCCTCCTGTCACGCATCGGCTCGCGCCTCTCCGGGGTGGTCGGTCGAGGGGAGACCCGCCGCGGCCAGGTGGGCGTCGTCGGCGAAGGCCTCGAGAGTCCACTGCCGGCCGTCGAACGTCAGCTCGGTCACGGACGCGTTGGCGACGGGATGCGTCAGCAGGTGCTCGGCGAGCTGCGCCTCGGTCATCCGCAGCAGCACGTACAGGAACAGGCTGACGACGGCGTCGTGCGCGAAGACGACCACGACGCCGTCGTCGCCCGCGGGCGCGTTCAGCGCGTCGCGGAGGAACGAGCGGATGCGCAGCGCCACATCCGTCCACGCCTCGCCGCCCGGCGGCCGGTAGTAGAACTTGCCGGTCCAGCGCCGCCGCTCCGCCTCCAGCGGCAGCCGCCGTTCGACGCCGACGGCGGTCAGCCGGTCCAGGATGCCGAGCTCGCGGTCACGCAGCCGCTCGTCGATCCGCAGCGGCACCTCCTCGCCGAGGGCGAGGCGCGCGGTCTGGATCGCTCGGCGGTACGGGGAGCTGAACACGACGGCGCCGGCCGGGAGCGCCGGGCGCAGCCGCGCCCCGAGTGCGGACGCCTGCAGCTCGCCGAGCGGCGAGAGGGTCACATCGGCGTCTCGGGCGTCCACGACGATGACCTCGGCGCCGGCGGCCTCAGCCGCGGCGGCCGCGACGTTCGCCGTGCTCTCGCCGTGCCGGATCAGGAGCAGGGTGCGGGCGGTCATGCCGGGGACTGTACGCCCGCCCACTCCAGCACGCGGAGCGACCGCAGCGTGATCCACCGGCTCGGCTCGCCGACCGCCTCGAACGGCACCGCGGGCCGCCCGGGGAGCAGCGCGTCCAATGTCCACCGCCCGTCCACGCCGCGCTTCGACCGCACGACCCCCACAGCCTCGGCGACGCGCTCGTCGTACGGCACGCCCGACGCGCGCAGGTGGTCCAGCCCGCGCAGCACGTCGTAGTGCCAGTAGTAGGGGAAGTGGAATTCCAGCCACGTCTCGTCGATCAGCTCGCCGGTGCTCTTCCGCCGCATCAGCCCGCGCTCGAGGAGGTACTCCTGTCCGCGGCGCAGCGGCTCGGCGACGTCCGTCTCGCCGCCGGTGTCGCGGTAGGCGGCCAGAGCCTCCACGACGCAGATCGTGCTGTGGAAGGAGCCGGGGTCGTCCGGGGTCTCGGCGTAGCAGTTCCAGCCGCCGTCGGCCTGCTGCGTGTCGAGCAGCTTGCGCAGGATGGTCTCTGTCGCGTGGCCGTAGGGGGCTGCGGCCGTGAGCACGCGGCCGTTGATGCACGGCTCCACCTCGCCGTCGAAGAACGGGCTGTGTCCCCACTCCTCGCCCCAGTCGACGCCCGCGGCCGTCCGGTCGAGGGCGGTGCGGGTGCGCTCCCCGTCGGCGCCGAGCAGCGCGAGCAGCAGCACGACGGTGTCGGTGGCGTCGCGGTCCTCCGGCTTCCACACGGTGCCGCCCCAGGTGCCCGACGCGTCCTGCCGGTCGAGCAGGGCCGCACCCCAGCCCTCGTGCTCGACGCGGGCGCGCTCGGCGGCGACCTCCGCGTCCGATACGTGCACCACATCCCGGAGCGTCTGCCATCGGAGGGACGGGTCGCCCTCCAGCAGCCACACCACGGTCGGATCGTCCACAGCCCCCGCGCTCATGCGCGCCAGGCTACCCGGCTTCGCCGCCCCGCGCAGCGGGAGCGAAGGACTGCGTGCCGAGCACCGAGAGCAGAGCCAGCTTCTCGGCGGCCTCGGTGCGCGGGGCGGCGGTGAGCACCAGCAGGCACTGCGACTGGTCCTCGGTGAACAGGGCCTGGCAGTCCAGCTCGATCGCGCCGAGCTCGGGATGCAGCAGCGTCTTGTGGTCCTCGAACCGCCGGGCGACCGCGTGACGGTCCCACAGCTCCGCGAACTCCGGGCTCTCGGCGAGGAGCGCCCGCACCAATTCGCCGGCCCGCGACCGCGGACCCAGCGCGCCGTAGGCGTCGCGCAGGGAGGCGACCTGGGCGCGGCTCTGCCGGGCGCGGTCCTCCTCGGGGTACTGCGCCCGCGCGTTCTCCGGCTCGGTGAACCAGCGGTAGTACTCACTGCGCGCGAGCCCGGTGTACCCGGAGCGGTCGCCGAGGAGCGCGACGGCCATCCGGTTCTGCACGAGCGTCTCGCCCAGGTTCGAGAGCACCAGCGCCGGAGTGTCCTCCAGGCGGTCCAGCACCCGCAGCAGGGCGGGGGAGACGTGGCCGCCGCCGGAGAACCGGTCGGGCGTGTTGTGGCCGGCCACCCGGTACAGGTAGTCGCGCTCGTCGTCGGTCAACCGCAGCGCACGCGACAGCGAGGACAGCATCTGCTCGCTCGGCTGCGGGCCGCGACGCTGCTCCAGCCGGGTGTAGTAGTCGGTGGACATGGCCGCCAGCAGTGCGACCTCCTCGCGCCGCAGGCCGGGCGCACGGCGGCGGGCGCCCTCGGGCAGTCCCACGTCCTCCGGCCGCAGCGCCTCGCGGTGGCGGCGCAGGAAGTCGGCGAGGGCGGTGCGGTCCATACCCCCATGATGGCCGCGAGGGCGCGCGCGAACCAGGGACCGCGGATCCCTGGATGACCGCTCCACTTCCTCCACCTCGCCCACCACACGATGGTGGAGGCATGGACATCACAGGGAACACCGTCTTCATCCCCGGCGCCACCAGCGGCATCGGGCTCGCCCTCGCCGTCGCCCTCCACGAGCGCGGCAACACCGTCGTCGTCGGCGGCCGCCGCACCGAGCTGCTCGAGCGGATCGCCGCCGAGCACCCCGGCATCGACACCGTCCGCATCGACACGGCCGACGCCGACAGCATCCGGGAGGCGTCCGCGCAGGTGCTCGCCGCGCACCCCGACCTGAACGTTCTCGTCGCAATGGCCGGCATCATGCGGGCTGAGGACTGGCACACGCCCGCCGGTTTCCTGCAGTCGGCGGAGTCGATCGTCACCACGAACGTGCTCGGCCCGATCCGCCTCATCGCCGCCTTCGTCGAGCACCTGCAGACCCGGCCGCATGCGACCATCGTGACCGTCTCGTCCGGACTGGCGTTCACGCCGCTCAAGGCCACGCCGAGCTACAACGCCAGCAAGGCCGCCATCCACATGCTCAGCGAGAGCATCCGCCTCCAGCTCGCCGACACCTCCGTCAGAATCGTGGAGCTGGAGCCGCCGTCGGTCGCGACCGACCTGATGCCCGGACAGCGCGAGAGCGCGTTCGCCATGCCGCTCGACGACTTCGTCGGCGAGGTGATGGAGCTCATCGAGACCCAGCCGGATGCGAAGGAGCTGCAGGTCGAGCGCGTCAAGTTCCTGCGGTACGGCGAAGCCCGCGGCGACTACGACCGCGTGGTCGAGGTGCTCAACGCCTCCGACCCCCACGGGAAGGATGCGGCCTAGCCGCGCCCCGGAACGGCGCTCGGCCTCACGGTCGCTCGACCGTGAGGCCGAGCCACGCCGCCAGGTCGTCGATCTCCGAGTCGACCGCATCGCGCGCGGACGGCGCGAGCGGCGCATCCTCGTGGACCGCCTCGACCCGCAGGACGCCGCGCTTGCGGTCGGCCGCGGCGTCCAGCTTGCCGACCAGCCGGTCCTCGTGCAGGATCGGCAGCGCGAAGTAGCCCCACCGGCGCTTGGCCGCGGGCTTGTACATCTCCAGCAGGTACTCGAAGCCGAAGATGTCCTGGCTGCGCACCCGGTCGTGCACGAGCCGGTCGAACGGCGACAGCAGCGCTGTGCGTCCCTCGAACGGCAGACCGACGGCGTCCGGGTCCACCCGCCATTCGCGGTCGCTCCCGTCGACCCGGGCGGGGACGCCCGCGCCGCCGACCAGCTGCGGCCGGGCGATGCCGAGCGCCCGCAGGCGCCGCTCGTCGCGCAGCGGCGCCGCCTCGGCCTCGGGAACGGCCTCGATCCCTCCCGGGTAGACGCGCTCCGCGAGGTCCCACGTCCGCTGCCGGCCCACCCGGCCTGCGACCGCGACCACGCCCCGGCCCTGCAGCAGCTCCAGCATGTGGGTCACGTTGCGCTCGTGCGTCCACCCGGTCGACTGCCACGGCACCTCGGCGGTGTCCGGGATGTCCTTCGACAGCAGCGGGCCGGCGTCGCGCAGGCGGTCGAGCACGTCCTGACGGAAACGGGCGTTGGCCTCCAGCCAGGTGGTCCAGCTCGCGGCGATCGGTCCGTTCGCCATCCGGTCGAGGTTCAGGGCGAGGTCGGAGACCGGCCGGAGCATGGCGAACGGAGGCTGCACCGGGTCGTCCTGCGCCTTCCACTCGTACAGCGTCCGGTCGCTCTCGACGGCCGCCGCCAGGTGCTCGGGGCGATAGGACGCGCCGAGGCGCGTGTACGCGATGAGGTCGGCGCTCGGCGCGATCGCCGCCGTCGGGTCGAGCTGCAGGAAGGTGAGGTGCTCGACGAGCGGCACCAGCGCCTCGGGACGGGGCGCATCGAGCCGCTGAGCGCGCACGGCGATCCGCCGCGCCTCCTCCCGGTCAAGCACGATCTCGGATGGCATGGCCCGACGCTACCGGCTGCGACCGACAGCGGGGCCGCTCACCCGCGCCCCGCCGCCCCGCTCACGCGCAGGAACACCGTCAGCCACGCGAACACCACGACCCCGGCGATCAGCTCGGTCGCCGTGAGCACGTAGTAGCCGGTGACGAAGAAGACCGCCGCCAGCACGATCACCGCGAACAGCACGTACCCCAGCAGAAAGAACGACCGTGGCGCTTCGGGCAGCGCACGCCGCACCCAGAACACGAGCAACGAGAACGCGACGAGCATGCCGACCGCCGAGCCGTTGTGCAGGATCTGCGACACGTTCAGCGGGAAGAGCCCGACCCCGGCGAGCAGCAGGCCGATCAGGATGAGGCACACGCGGACCCGCATCCGCGCCGGCCGCACAGCCGGGTCGACACCCGTCAGGTCGGTCGCGTAGCGGGCGATCGCGGCCATCATGAGACCCGCGACGATGAGCGTCAGGTTGAAGGTCAGCGACGAGACGCTCTTCGTCATCCCGAGCGCGCTCAGGTGGAACTCCCACCAATGCGGGTCGGGTGCGCTCAGCATCGCGGCGAGGATGCCGAACGCGGCGAAGACGGCGAGCACGGTCGACAGTCGCATCAGGTCCATCCGCGCGCCGGACAGGAAGATGACGTAGGCGCTGAACCCGACGGCGACGCCCGCGAGGACCGTGGCGGACACCGCGTAGACCGTCGCATCCTGGAAGCCGTCGGCGAGCACGGCGCCGAGCACGAGCCAGCCCAGCACGGCGATGATGCCGTGCGCCAGCGCGATCACGACGGTATCGAACAGGGCGGCGCCGGTCGGCGAGCGGCGGCTCGCGGGCGCCTCAGCAGCCCGGTCGGCGCGGCCCCCGAAGGGCGTGAGCGCATCCCGGTGCCACAGGCGCCCGACGACATACGCGGCGATGCCGACGACCCCGGCCGCCAGCGCCGCGAACTGCGAGAGCGACCCCGGGCCGGCGATCGGCAGCGACCGTCCCCAGAAGAACGGCAGCGACACGATCGCCCCGACGACGAGAGCCGCGGCGCCCACGACGATCGCCGCTCCCTCGAGATCCAGCGCCGCGGCCCGTGCCGCCACCCGCTCGGTGCTCCGCTGGCGCACGCCGGTCATCCCGCACCTCCTCCGTCGGCCGAATGATGCCGCTCCGGAAGACGTCGTGGCAACAGCGGATTCCCGCGTGCGTCGTGCCTTCCCGCGGCGGCGAGCCCGGCGTTACCATGCGCGCGTGAACCGGTCGCCGGGGGATCACGGGGCGGAGAGGGCGGACATGGCTGGGACAGCGCAGGACGACGGAGGATTTCCGGACATCGACCAGCACGGCATGATCGGCGACCTGCAGACGGTCGCGCTGGTGTCCACCGAGGGGACGATCGACTGGTTCTGCGCGCCGCGCTTCGACTCGCCGTCGATCTTCGCGTCGCTGCTCGACCGCGAGAAGGGCGGCTACTTCCGCATCAATGCGGTGGGCGAGGGGATGCGCGTGAAGCAGATGTACTTTCCGCAGACGGCGATCCTCATCACCCGGTTCATGTCGGATGACGGCGTCGGCGAGGTGATCGACTTCATGCCGATCGCGGACCAGCCGACTGTCGCGACCGAGAACCGGACGATCGTGCGGGGGATCCGCGTCGTCCGCGGTGAGCTCACCTTCCGGGTGCAGTGCCGGCCGCGGTTCGACTACGGACGGCGTCCGCACACGGCGTCCGCCTTCGACACCGGCGTCCGCTTCGACGCCGAGGGGATGAGCGCCGAACTCCACGGGATCTCCGCCGACGCGATCGTCGACGGCGACGTCGACACCACGCTGACGTTCTCGGACGGCAAGCTCCACATCATCGCGTTCGAGACCCAGCCGGACGCCGACGCCCGGAAGATCGGCCGTGGCCGCGGTCAGCGGCTGTTCCGCGAGACCGGGGCCTTCTGGCGCGAGTGGCTGTCGCGTGGCACCTACACCGGCCGCTGGCGAGAATCGGTGGAGCGCTCCGCGATGGTGCTCAAGCTACTGCAGTACGCGCCGAGCGGCGCCCTGGTCGCCGCCCCCACCGCCGCGCTGCCCGAGCAACTCGGAGGCGTGCGCAACTGGGACTACCGCTACACCTGGGTGCGCGACGCCTCCTTCAGCGTGTACGCGCTCCTCTCCCTCGGCTACGCGGACGAAGCCCTCTCGTTCATGCTCTGGCTGAGCGACCGCGTCGCCGAGCAGGCGGGCGACGGGTCCGGGCCGCTCAAGATCATGTACCGGATCGACGGCTCCTCCGACCTCGTGGAGCTCGACCTGGATCACTTCAAGGGTTATGCCGGATCCAGGCCGGTGCATGTCGGGAACGGCGCCGCCGACCAGCTGCAGCTCGACATCTACGGCGAGGCGATGCAGTCGCTCGCCGTCGGCGACAAGCTCCGTCCGATCGGCAACCCCGGCTGGACGAAGCTCCGCGGCATCCTGGAGTGGCTCGCCGACAACTGGGACCAGCCCGACGAGGGCGTCTGGGAGACCCGCGGTGGGCGGAAGGACTTCACGTACGGCCGGATCATGTGCTGGGTCGCCTTCGACCGAGCGATCCGGATGGCGCGCGACCGCGGCCTCCCGGCGCCGCTCGCCCGCTGGGAGGCCGAGCGCGACGCCATCTACGAACAGGTGTTCACGAAGTGCTGGAACCCGCAGCGGAAGGCGTTCACCCAGTACCCCGGCACCGATGTGGTGGACGCGATCACCCTGCTGATGCCGAGGGTCGGGATGATCTCGCCGCGCGACCCGATGTGGCTGTCGACCCTCGACGCCATCACCGAGGAGCTGGTGACCGACAGCCTGGTGTACCGCTACAACCCGGCGGCCTCGCCCGACGGCCTGCCGGGCGAGGAGGGCACCTTCTCGCTCTGCTCCTTCTTCTATGTGATGGCGCTCACCGACGCCGGGAAGCTCGAGGAGGCCCAGTACGCGTTCGAGAAGATGCTGACCTACGGCAATCACGTCGGCCTCTACGCCGAGGAGATCGACCCGTCCGGCCTGCAGCTCGGGAACTTCCCCCAGGCGTTCACCCATCTGGCGCTGATCCAGGCCGCCAGTGAGCTGGATGCGGCGCTCGAGGCGCGGGCGACGGCCCGGTACTGATGGACCTCAACGAACCGGACGCACCCACCTCCGGCGACGTCGGCAGCATCCATCGCGGGATCTGGCGGCACTGGGGAACCCCCGCCGCCATCTACGGGACGATCGTGTACGCGAGCGTGGTGGCCGCCGCCTCCGGGGCCGACGACGACCAGGCCTCCGCCGTGAGGTTGCTCGTCCTCAGCGTGGTCAGCATCGTCGTGTTCTGGCTCGCCCACGTCTATTCCACCGCGCTCGGGTTCCAGGGCGACGAGCAGCACGCCGCCGATCGCATCCGCGACTCCCTGCGGCATGCGCTCGCCGAATCGGGAGGGATGCTGGAGGCGGCGATCGTGCCCAGCATCCCGCTGGTCCTGGCCGCCCTGGGCGTTCTGCCGCCGGACTTCGGCGTCGCGCTCTCGCTGTGGTTCTCGGTCCTGATGCTGGCGCTGCTCGGGTTCTCCATCTTCCTGCTGCGCGGGCGTTCGATCATGGTGTGCCTGCTGGGCGCGGTGGTGACCGCGTCGTTCGGCGTCGTGGTCATCCTGCTGAAGAGCGCCTTGCAGCACTGAGTCAGAGCAGCGCGAGCCGTCCGACGATCCGGTCGACGCGGTTGCGCGGGCCGACCACGCTGACCGCGTAGTACGGGAGGTCGGCCGAGGCCGCGGCTTCGACGGTGCGGAGGTATTCGTCGTAGACGCGGGTGAGCTGCGCCGCAGCCGGCATGTCCGCGACGAACACGTCCTCGGCGGCCTGCGCCTTCGCCCGGATGCCGACCAGCTGCTCGGCGGACGCGCGCAGCACCGAGACGCCCGCCCAGGGGAGGCCGGGGTGCACGCCGTCCTCCGCATCCACCGCATCCTGCCCGAGCAGGCCGGAGACGCGGACCGCGGTCGCGGCCGCGGTGCAGACGGCGGCATTCGCGGCGATGCCCGCGGGCAGCGACCCGTCGACGATCAGAACCCACTTGAGCCGGGCGGCTCGGGTGGGTGCCCCGGTGTCGATCTCCTCGGGCAGGAAGCCCACGATGTCGTGCATTCGTCGTCCTCTCGTTCGGCACTATGGGGGAGAACTTACAGAGATCGCAGGATGTCCGCTGACAAACCGAATTTCGTTCGGTTGAGCAGCTATCCTGACGGCCATGGACGAATTAGATCGGGCGATCCTGCGCGAACTGCAGTCGGATGCGCGGCGCAGCAACCGCGACATCGCCGCGGCCGTGGGCGTCTCGCCCAGCACCGCGCTGGAGCGCACGCGGGCGCTGCGCCGGCGGGGGATCATCCGCGGGGCGACGCTCGACGTGGACCTCTCGGCGATCGGCCGCCCCGTGCAGGCGCTCATCGCGGTGCGCATCCGGCCGCCGTCGCGTCCGGTGATCGAGGGTTTCCGGGACTGGGTGGCGTCGCTCCCCGAGACGCTGGGCGTGTTCGTCACGAGCGGCAACGAGGACTTCATCGTCCACGTCGCCGTCGCCGACAACGAGAGCCTCTACGCGTTCGTCATCGACCGGCTGACGCAGCGGCGCGAGATCGCCGACGTGCGCACCTCGGTCGTGTACGAGCACCTGCGTAACGGGGCGCCGCACCCGCTGGACTGACCGCGGGGCGGGTCTACGATGTGGCGCACCGCATCCTTCTGAAGGGAACCACGCATGCCTGCTCTGACCGACACCTTCACGCTCTCCAACGGCGTCGCCATCCCCAAGATCGGGTTCGGCACCTGGCAGATCCCGGACGGAGACGAGACCTACGACTCGGTCCGCACCGCCCTCGACGCCGGCTACCGCCACATCGACACCGCACGGGCGTACGGCAACGAGGCGAGCGTCGGGCGCGCGGTGCGCGACAGCGGCATCGCCCGCGAGCACATCTTCATCACCACCAAGTGCCCCGCCGAGGTGAAGGACGCGGACGGCGCTCGCCACGCGTTCCAGCGCTCGACCGAGCTGCTCGACCTCGGCCCGATCGACCTCTACCTCATCCACGCACCGTGGCCGTGGAACGCGATCGGCAGCGACCACCGCGCCGGCAACATCGAGGTGTGGAAGGTGTTCGAGGAGGTGTATGAGCAGGGTCTGACCCGCGCGATCGGCGTCAGCAACTTCGAGGTCGCCGATCTGGAGTCGCTGGTCGACGCCACCGAGGTCGTGCCGCACGCCAACCAGATCCGGTGGTTCGTGGGCAACACGCAGCCGGAGACGACGGCGTGGTCCAAGGAGCACGACATCCTCGTCGAGGGCTACTCGCCGCTCGCCACCGGCCGTCTGCTCGACAATGAGGAGATCGCGGAGATCGCGCGGAAGTACGGCAAGTCGGTCGCGCAGGTCAGCATCCGCTACCTGCTGCAGAAGGACATCCTGCCGCTGCCGAAGTCGACCACCCCCGAGCGCATCCGCGAGAACGCCGACGTCGACTTCGAGCTGTCGCCCGAGGACGTGGCCGCTCTCGACGCGCTCGACGCGGGGGAGTAGGCGCTCCGGCGTGGAGTTCTCAGCACACCGGGAATAACCTCCCCCTCCTGCGTTGGACTTGAGTGCACAAGGCTCAACTTTCAGAAACAGGAGAACACGTGCCTGAGAACTTCACTCCCGACGGTGACGGCGCCAACTCGTTCGACGAGTTCCTCGCCCGTTATCTCGCGGGCGAGCGTGCGCGCAACGGACGCTCTATCGACATCAGCCGCTTCCTCAGCCGGCGCACCCAGGAGATCCTGGCGGAGGCCGGACGGTTCGCGCTGGAGCACGGCCACAGCGAGCTCGACGCCCTGCACGTGCTGCGCGTGATGGCCGAGCAGGAGCCGGCCGCGGACGCCATGCGCCGCATCGGCGTCGACCCGTCGCGGGTCGCGCAGGCCGCCGAGTCGCGCCTCCCCGCGTCCGGCGACGTCATCCGCGCCGACGGCGCCTCCATCACCGGTGCGCTGCAGCGTGCGCTGTTCCACGCGTACCAGGTGGCGCAGGCCTCCGGCTCGACCTACATCGACCCCGAGCACGTCTTCTTCGCGCTCGTCATCGGCCGCGACGCCCCTGCCGGCCGCGTCCTGCAGGCCGCCGGCGTGACCCCGGAGGCGCTCACCGAGTCCATGCAGGAGAGCACGACCGTGGGCGCCGGCCGGCCCGGTGACCCGGCTGCCGAGGGCAGCGCCTCCGAGACCCCCATGCTCGACCAGTTCGGCACCGACCTGACCGCGCTCGCGCGCGACGGCAAGCTGGACCCGGTCATCGGCCGTCTCGACGAGATCGAGCAGACGGTCGAGATCCTCTCCCGCCGCACCAAGAACAACCCGGTGCTGGTCGGCGAGGCGGGCGTCGGCAAGACCGCGATCGTGGAGGGCCTGGCCCGCGCGATCGTGGACGGCACCGTGCCCGAGCAGCTGCAGGACAAGAAGGTCGTCTCCCTCGACCTCGCGGGAATGGTCGCAGGTACCCGGTACCGCGGCGACTTCGAAGAGCGGCTCACCACCCTGATGGACGAGATCAGCGCCGGCAAGGACGAGCTGATCGTGTTCATCGACGAGCTGCACACCGTGGTCGGCGCCGGAGGGTCCGGCGAGTCCGGCGGCATGGACGCCGGCAACATCCTCAAGCCGCGCCTTGCCCGCGGCGACCTGCACCTGGTCGGCGCGACGACGCTCAAGGAGTACCGCCGCATCGAGAAGGACCCGGCGCTGGAGCGCCGCTTCCAGCCGGTGACGGTCGGCGAGCCCTCGATCGAGGACGCCGTGCTCATCCTGGACGGCCTGCGCGCCGCCTACGAGGAGCACCACGGCGTGCGCTACACCGAGGACGCGATCCGCGCCGCGGTGGAGCTGTCCGACCGCTACGTCTCCGACCGGTTCCTGCCGGACAAGGCCATCGACCTGATCGACCAGGCCGGTGCCCGCCTGCGCCTCGCGCTCGGCAAGCGCGTGGACTCGTCCGCCCTCATGGAGCGCCTGGCCACGCTGGAGTCCGAGAAGAACTCCGCCGTCGCGGCCGAGCACTACGAGGAGGCGTCGCGTCTGCGCGACGAGATCGAGGACGTGCAGCGCCAGCTGGACGCCCTGGCCTCGGCCCCGCGCGTGGACGCCGTCGTCGGCGAGCCGGAGATCGCGGCCATCGTGTCGCGTGCCACCGGCATCCCGGTGTCCCGCGTGGGCGAGGCCGACCGTGAGCGCCTCGCGCGCCTCGAGTCGGAGCTGCACGAGCGCGTGGTCGGCCAGGACGACGCGGTCGTCTCGGTCGCGAAGGCCGTCCGCCGCAACCGCACCGGCCTCGGCGACGAGCGCCGTCCGGTCGGCAGCTTCCTCTTCCTCGGCCCGACCGGTGTCGGCAAGACCGAGCTGGCGAAGTCGCTCGCGTCGTCGCTGTTCGGCGACGAGAAGGCGATGCTGCGGTTCGACATGAGCGAGTTCGGCGAGCGTCACACCGTGGCGCGTCTGGTCGGCGCCCCTCCCGGGTACGTCGGCTACGACGAGGCCGGTCAGCTGACCGAGCGCGTGCGCCGCAATCCGTACTCGGTGGTGCTGTTCGACGAGATCGAGAAGGCTCACCCCGACGTGTTCAACCTGCTGCTGCAGGTGCTGGACGACGGACGCCTGACCGACGGCCAGGGCCGCACGGTCGACTTCCGCAACACGGTGGTCATCATGACCTCGAACCTCGGTTCGGAGTTCCTGGCCTCCCGCAGCGGAGCGCTCGGCTTCGTGCCGGCCGGGTCGGACGGCTTCGCCTCGGAGAAGGACATCCGCGACCGCGTGATGGGCAAGCTCCGCGAGGCGATGCGTCCGGAGTTCCTGAACCGCATCGACGAGATCGTGCTGTTCCGGAAGCTCGACCAGGAGCAGCTCCGCGACATCGTCCGCCTGCTGGTGAACGCGACCGCGAACCGCCTGGCCGCCCGCGACATCGCCTTCGAGGCGACGGATGCGGCGGTCGCCTGGATCGCGGAGGCCGGCTACGAGCCCGAGTACGGCGCCCGCCCGCTCCGCCGCGTCATCCAGCGCGAGGTCGACGACCGCATCGCCGAGCTGATGGTCAGCGGCGAGCTGGAGGAGGGCGGCCGCGTGATCGTGGACGCCGCCGACGGCGAGCTCCGCGTGACCGCGGCCCCGGTGTCGCTGCCGCTCGCGGCGTAACCCACCGCACCACGAAGGCGCCGGTCCTGTTCGCAGGGCCGGCGCCTTTCGCACGTTCGCATCCTGAACATCTCCAAACCCGTACACACGCAACCCCCTGGAGTCGCCCAGACTTGGCTGGTTCATTGGAGGGGATGTCCGCACCCGACCGACCCCTGCCCTCCCGACTGGCCGCCCTCGACGAGCGGCTGGAGCCCGTCAAGCGCTTCGAGTTCACGCCCGCCCGCACCCGCGGCGGGCAGATCGCGCAGTTCCTCGGGCTCGCGCTCGTCGCCGCCGTGCTCAGCTCGATCTTCGTGCTGCCCGCGTTCGTCGGGCTCGGGGCGACCGCCGCGGCCGGCGCCAGCGACTTCAACGCGCTGCCGTCGAACCTCAACATCCAGCAGTTCGCGCAGAACTCCACCGTCTTCGCCAAGCAGGGCGGTCAGGATGTGCCGATCGCCACATTCTTCGCCCAGAACCGGCAGGACGTCGCGTGGGAGCAGATCGCGCAGACGATGAAGGACGCGACCGTCTCGGCCGAGGACCCGCGCTTCTACTCGGAGGGCGCCGTCGACATCTGGGGCACCCTCCGCGGCGCCGTATCGACCGTCGCCGGCGGCAGCGTCCAGGGCGGCTCGTCGATCACGCAGCAGTACGTGAAGAACGTCGAGGTCGAGAAGTGCGAGGCACTGACCAGCCAGAAGAAGATCGAGGCCTGCTACACCGACGCCGCGGGAGTGACGCTGCAGCGCAAGGTGCAGGAGATGCGCTACGCGGTGCAGGTCGAGAAGAACTACTCCAAGAAGGAGATCCTCACCGGCTACCTCAACGTGGTCGGCTTCGGCGGCCAGGTCTACGGCGTCCAGGCGGCAGCGCAATACTACTTCAACTCGACCGCGGCGAAGCTCGACCTCGCTCAAGCGGCGACGCTCGCGGCCATCCTGAACAATCCCGCCAACCTCCGGATCGACCAGCCGGACAATAAGGACAACGGCGCCGCGAACGGCTACAAGCTCACGAAGGAGCGGCGCGACTACGTGCTCGACCGCATGTACATCACGCACACGATCACGAAGCAGCAGCGGGACGCCGCCAAGGCGACCCCGATCACGCCGACGATCACTCCGACGACCCAGGGATGCGCGGGGGCACAGCAGTTCAACGCCGCCTTCTTCTGCGATTACGTGCGCGACGTCATCCTCACCGACCCCGCATACGGCAAGACGGCGGACGAGCGCTTCCAGACCCTCAACCGCGGCGGCCTGAAGATCTACACGACCCTCAACCTCGACCTGCAGCAGGTCGCGCAGGCGTCGCTGAACAAGTACATCCCCGCGTCCCGGCCGGACATCGACCTCGGCGCGTCGAACGTCGCGATGGAGCTGGGCACGGGACGCATCGTCACGATGGTGCAGAACCGCGCCTTCAACAACACGGACACGCCCATCGACGGCACGACTGCGGTGAACTACAACACCGATGAGGACTACGGCGGGTCCCAGGGCTTCCAGACCGGATCCACGTTCAAGGCGTTCGACCTGGCGGCCTGGCTGGAGTCGGGCCACAGCCTCTACGAGACGGTCAACGCGTCGCAGCATACGTTCCCGACCTCCGACTTCACGAACACGTGCGCGAACATCGACGGCCCGGATTGGCATGTCACCAACGACGAGGGATCGGCGAGCCGGCTCTCCGTGATGTCGGCGACCGCCGAGTCGGTCAACACCGCCTTCGCCGAGATGGGCACGAAGACCGACCTGTGCTCCATCCTGAATGCCGCGAAGTCGCTGGGAGTGCACCCCGCGTCCAAGAGCAACCCGCTGACCTCGACGCCGTCGATGATCCTCGGCACCAACTACATCTCGCCGCTCACGATGGCGACCGCCTACGCGGGCATCGCGAACAACGGCACCGTGTGCACCCCGGTCGCGATCGACCGCGTCGTGAACGCGGACGGCACCGACCACGCGGTCAGCAAGACGACGTGCACGCAGGGGCTGAAGCCCGAGATCGCTGCGGGTGTCACGTACGCGCTGCAGGGAGTCATGCGGGGCGGCGGAACGGCCGCGAGCGCGAACCCGTACGACGACATCCCGATCATGGGCAAGACGGGAACGACCGACGACTCGCTCGAGAACTGGCTGATCACGTCCACCACCAAGGTCGCGACGGCGACGTGGGTCGGCAACGTGTCGGGCGACACCCCGCTGCGCTCGCTGTACTTCAACGGCGTCGGCGGAGGAAACGTGAAGTTCTCGATCGCCAAGCCGATCCTCAAGGCGCTCAACGCGCTGTACGGCGGCACCGACTTCACCGAGCCGACGGACGCTGTGCTCTACGGTAACGAGATCACGATGCCGGATGTGACGGGCAAGGCGCCCGATGTCGCGCAGAAGCTGCTCGAAGGCCTGGGCCTCGACGTCACGGTCGACCCGACGCCGGTCGACAGCGACCAGCCGGCAGGCACGGTCGCCGCGAGCGACCCCGCGGCCGGCGCGACGCTGAGCGACGGGCAGTCGGTGACCCTGACCGTCAGCAACGGGACGAAGGGCGGGTCGTCCGGTCCGGGCAACGGGACGTCGGCGCCGACCCCCACCCCGACGCCGACGAAGGGCAACGGCAAGGGGAACGGCGGAGGCTGACCCGCTGCACTCAGGCGGCTGCCGCCTCCGCCCCGAGCCACGCGTCGAGGAGGCGCGCCCGCAGCGCGTTCGACCGCTCGGCGAAGGCGCGCTGCCGCCGCACGTACTCGGCCTTGCCCTCGGACGTCTCGATCGCGACCGGCTCGGCGCCCCACGGCCGCATGTCGTAGGGCGACGCCTGCATGTCGAGCAGCCGGATGTCGCGGGCGAGCTCGAACGCATCCAGCAGCACCTCGCCGGGTACCAGCGGGCCGAGCTTCATCGCCCACTTGTAGACGTCCATGCCGGCGTGGAGGCAGCCCGGCTGCTCGAGTTCGGGTTGCGTCTCGCGGGTCGGCGCGTAGCGGTTGAGCGGCACGGCGTCCGGCGTGAAGAAGCGGAACGCGTCGATGTGGGTGCACCGCAGCTCGTGCGACTCGACCACCGCGTCGGTCGCGTCCTGCCCGAGGCGCAGCGGCACGGGATGCCGGTGCTCCTCCCGCCGGTACACCATCGCCCACTCGTGCAGGCCGAAGCAGCCGAACCGCCCGGGACGCGCGGCGGTCGACCGCAGGATGCGCTCGACCGTGCGCAGCATCGGCGCCTTCTCGCGCTCCATCCCGTCGCGGTCGACGGTCAGCGACCCCGGCGTGCTGCCGGGTGCGTACCAGCGCCAGGAGGCGCGCGGCTCACCGGCCGCGTCGGCGAGTTCGACGCCGGGTCCGGGATGCCAGCGGCGCAGCTGGGCGGGGGAGTACGAGTAGTAGGTGAAGAGGAAGTCCCACACCGGGTGCTTCTCGCCGCGCGCCGCCCGGGCGCGATGATCCGCGGTCAGCGCGTCGACCCGCTCGGCGTGCACGCGCTCGCGTTCGCGCCAGCTGTCCGAGGGCAGCAGCACGGAGGCGGTGGCGGCGGTCACCCTTCGAGGATACGTTCCAGCGGGTTGTCGCGGAGCTTGCGCTGCACGCCGCCGTCCACCAGCCGCCGGGCCGAGGTGTCCGGCTTGCGCTCGGCCTGGTCGGCCACGCAGGCGCCGAACTCGGCTGCGAGGTCGAGCCGCGGGTACTCCGCGAGCACCTCGCGCTGGAACTCGAGCGGAAGCACGTCAGCGCGGGCGCCGGAGATGTCCAGCGCGGTGGCGATTTCGAGCAGGTGCCCCTCCACATCCATCGCCGGGTCGACCTCCGGCCAGTTGTGCCGCACGATCACCTCGTGCGCGCGGACGCAGCGCTCAGCGGGCCAGCCGGCGCCGGCGGTCAGCGCGATGGCGACGTGACCGGCGGCGTCCTCGTAGGCGAGGGTGGCGTTGTCGAACTCGGGCGTGATGCCGAGGTCGTGCAGCAGCGCCGAGACGTAGAGGAGCTCGTGGTCGGGCGCGAAGCCGCCCAGCGCGGCGAAGCCCTCCGCCCACAGCCACGACCGCTGCACGTGGTTCAGCAGCGAGGGCGTGTGGTAGGTCGTCGCGATCTGCACGGCGGCGCGGGCGGCCGCCGTGTCCGGGCGCGGGAAGTCGGCGATGCGCATCCATCCATCCTGCCAAACGGACGCGGCGAGGCGAAATGCGGGTCAGCTCGCGGGGTGCAGCACCGCGATGCCCGTCGGCGGCGCCGTCTCGGCCGTCTCCAGCAGCCGCGCGGCCTCGTCGAAGCCGACCGTGCGGCCGAGGAGATCTTGCGGGCGGAGGCGGCCGGAGGCGACCAGGGCGAGCATCTCGGGGTAGTCGGCCGCGGCCATCCCGTGGCTGCCGAGCACGTCGAGCTCCCAGCCGATCACACGATCGAGCGGGAGGTCGGGCACCGCGGTCGCGAGCAGGCCGACCTGCACGTGGCGGCCCTGGCGTCGCAGCGAGCGGACGGAGGCGGTCGCGGTCTCGGCCGAGCCGACGGCGTCGATGCTCGCATGGGCTCCGCCGCCGGTCGCGTCCGCCACGGCGGCCGCGGCGTCCGGTCCGGCCAGGACGGTCTGCTCGGCGCCCAGCCGCGTCGCTAGCTCCAGAGCGGCAGGCGAGCGGTCGACGGCCACGACGCGGGCTCCGAGGGCCTGCGCGATCGTGACGGCGCTCAAGCCCACGCCGCCGGCCCCGTACACGGCGAGCCACTGCCCGGGCTGGATGCGCGCCCGCGCGGTCACCGCCCGGAACGCCGTCGCGAAGCGGCAGCCGAGGGCCGCCGCGGCGTCGGCCTCCAAGCCGGTCGGCAGGCGGACGAGGTTGGTGTCGGCGGCGCGGACCGCGACGAGTTCCGCGTGCGAGCCCCAGTGCGTGAAGCCGGGCTGCGTCTGCTGCGGACACACCTGCGCCGCCCCGGCGCGGCACCACTCGCACGCGCCGCAGCCGTTCACGAACGGCGCGGTGACGCGGTCGCCGGGCCGCCAGCGGGTGACGCCCGCGCCGACCGCCTCCACCACCCCGGCGAACTCGTGACCGGGGACGTGCGGAAGCGCGACCGTGTCGTCGTGGCCGACCCACGCGTGCCAGTCGCTGCGGCACAAGCCCGACGCCTCGACGCGGATGACGGCGCCGCCCTCCGGGACCGCCGGATCGGGGAGGTCCGCGACCGTCACCGGTCCGCCGAAGCGCTCGTAGTACAGGGCCTTCACGTGTCCTCCTCGCTCAGCATCCTCACCACCGGCAGATCAGCCTCCGCCCAATCCAGTCCGGCCAGCTCGGCGGCGCCGACCCACCGCAGCTCGTCGTGGTCGGTGCTCGTCTCCGGCGCGGCGCCGTCGAGCCGGCAGTCGTAGCAGGCGAGGTCGATCGCCCGGCCGTCCGCGCGCACCGTCACCGTGCGGTCGAGAAGCGCGCCGACCAGGATGCCGACGCCCAACTCCTCACCGATCTCGCGCGCGAGTGCCGCCTCCGGTGACTCGCCGCTCTCGACCTTGCCGCCCGGGAACTCCCACCGCCCGCCGGCGTCCTTGCCCGGCGCGCGCCGGCAGGCGAGCACGCGCTCGCCGTCGTCGGATCGGATGACCGCGGCGACGACGAGAAGGGGCTGCATCCCTCCATCCTGCCCTGCCGCCGGAGCCGGGTCCGCACCGATAGCATCCAGGTATGTCGCAGAGCGCGCCCGCACGGCGCCCGATGGTGGTGGTGGGGTTCGTCGCGAGCCTGCTGGCCCAGCTGGCGATGATCGCGGTGGGGCTGTGGCTGGTCGTCTTCGCGGAGGACGACGTGGCCACCACGCTGCTCCTGCTCGGTCTGTGGTGCTCGATCGGCACGGTCTACCTCATCGTGACGCTGATCGTGCTCGGCCGGCTCTCGAAGGTCACGGCTCCGCCCCGCGGCCGCCCCGCGCGGTGGGAGACGGGCCGTGGCGCGCGAGTGGTGTCGATGACGGCGACCATCCTCGCGAGCCTGATCGGGCTCGGCGCGGCCATCCAGGTGCTCGGTCCGCGCAACGACCCCGAGATCGGCTCGGTCACCGACATCGTGGGTGTCTGGTCGATGCTGCTCGCGTGGGGCTTCCTGCACTGGGGGTTCTCGCAGATCTACTACCAGCGGTACTACAGCACGCCGACGCCGATGCTGCGCTTCCCGCATCCCGCCGACGAGCCGCCGACCGACCCACGCTTCGTCGACTTCGTGTACTTCGCGTTCACCCTCGGCACCACGTTCGCGGCCTCCGACGTGGAGGTGCTGAGCACGCGACTGCGCTGGACCGTCGTCTGGCACTCGGTGCTCAGCTTCTTCTTCAACGGCCTCATCATCGTGCTCGCGCTGAACACGATCACCGGGAGCAGGTAGCCCCGGCTACAGCAGCGTCTCGACGCCGATCCGAACCCGGTCGCCGAGTTCGACGCCCTCGGCCTTGCGGACCGCGCTCTTGATCGGCACCACGTACGTGCCGTCGTCCTGCGGGAAGATGGACGTCGACCAGCGCGAGCCGCCCAGGGTCACGGACACCTTCACGGAGTCGAACCCGGCGGGTGGATGCGGCTGCAGCCGGATCTCCTCCGACACCTCGAGCGGCAGCCGGGCGAACACCCAGAGTTCCCGCCGCGACGCCCAGCGGAACAGCTCTGCCTCGAACTCGTAGCGGTAGCCGGCCATATCCGCCAAGCTACCGGAAGCGGCCGACATCGGCGCGGCCGGCGAGAGCGGAGGAACAGGACATGTCCCCACGACCCGGATCGGTCACCTTCGTGGCCGTCCTCGCCTACATCAACGGCATCCTGAACATCATCGGCGGCATCCTCGTCCTGTTCACCCGCGATCGGATGGCGGCGGGCGACGGCGGCGCGCTGGCCGGGATCACGACGGCGGCCATCCTGTCGATCCTGCTCGGCATCATCGTCGTGATCGTGGCGCGCGGGCTGCTGCGGGGGAGCTCCGGTGCACGCGTCGTCGTCACCATCGTCATGATCATCGACATCCTCAACGGCGTGCTCATGCTGTTCACGTCGCAGCTGGTCAGCGGCGTCATCCAGATCCTGTGGTCGCTGCTCATCATCGTCCTGCTCTACACGCGACGCGCGAACGAGTTCTTCGCCGGCCGCTGATCCGTCGGCGGTTTCGGCCAGAATGGACGGGGGCGCGAGAGCTGCGCCTCACTTTCCGAGGAGTTCCATGCGCTGGCCGAAGTGGTTCCGCCGTGGCGTCGAGAAGACGACGCGCACGCGTCCGTTCGACGAGGACGCCCTGCCCGAGCCGGTCGCGCCCACCCTCGAGCAGTCGGTGGAGGAGGGCATGCTCCTCGCGGAATACGCCACCCGCATGGCGGTGAAGAACTACATCGTCGTCGACACCATCCAGTACGGCAACTCGTACGATCCGGCGCTGCACGCGATGGAGGCGGCTGCGATGCTGCGCGAGCTCGCCTCCGAGCAGGGGGTCGCCGCGGGCCGCATCGAGGAGGAGCTGGAGGCGGCCGAGAAGCTGGGCGGCGACGCCGAGCATCCCCACGACTATCGCAAGGTGGATGTCGACAACCTCCGGCTGCGGCGCGATGCGGCGATCGAGCTGGCCCGGCAGCTGCGGGCGAAGGCCGACTCCGACGACGAGCTCACCGCCCTGGTCGAGCGCGGCCGGAAGGACGCGTGGGATGAGGTGGGTCGCGCGATCGAAGCGGGCCTCGACGCGTTCTCCGGCGCCGAGGCGCTGAAGGCCGACTACGAGCGCGAGAAGCCCGCGCGCCTCAAGCTGCTCATCTGGCGCGATCTCGCCCGCCTCGAGGACGAGCGCACCGGCTACTGAGTCAGTGGCCGCGGAGGCTGAGCGGCGGCACCAGGTCGCCCACCTCGGAGCGCACCCACACGTCGCCGGTCTCGCGCTTCTCGGCGTGCGTCGAGAAGCGGTAGAGGAACATCCTTGCCCGGACGGCGCGGGGCGCCTCCCCGCCGAACGGGTCGTGCCGCAGCAGCTTGAGCGTCGGCCGGTCGGCCTCCAGCAGCCGCAGCAGGAACACCTCGAACCAGGGGGAGTCGCGGGAGCCGAGGGCGAGGAACCACATCAGCCAGTCGAGGCGCAGGTGGTACGGGGCGAACTGCCGCGGGACGCGGTGCGGATCACCCGGCTTGCCCTTGAACCCGTACTCGCGCCACACCGCACTAGGGTCATGGGGATCGTCGGCCGTGCCCTCCACGACCACCTCGTAGCGCTCCCGCGTCACGCTGCCGAAGGCCCCGTAGGCGTTGACCAGGTGCCAGCGGTTGAAGCTCGCGTTCATCAGCTGGCGGTGGGCGAACAGGTTGCGCAGCGGCGGCCAGCTCAGCACGACGAGGAACACGGTCGCCGCGAGCGCGACCACCGCGTACCAGAGGGGCACCGTGTCAGCGCCGATGCCGCCGACGGTCGCGCCGCCGAGCAGCCACGACCACACGCCGTCGCTGATGCCGGCGAACGCCAGCACGATCGTGATCCAGTTCAGCCAGGCGAAGTTGCCGGTGAGCACGAGCCACAGCTGGGTGAGGATCATGATGGCCGCGGCGACGCTCGCGACGGGCTGCGGGGCGAACAGGAACCACGGCACGATCAGCTGCGCGAAGTGGTTGCCCAGCACCTCCACCCGATGCCACCACTTCGGCAGCAGGTGCGCCGTCCGGCTGAACGGGTTCGGCATCGGCTGCGTCTCATGGTGGTAGTAGAGCGCCGTCAGGTCGCGCCACACGCGGTCGCCGCGCATCTTGATCATCCCGGCGCCGAACTCCAGCCGGAACACCAGCCACCGGATGAAGAAGACGATCGTGATCGGCGGGGCCGTGTCCCAGGCGCCGAGGAACGCGACGACGAATCCCGCCTCGCACAGCAGGCTCTCCCAGCCGAACCCGTAGAACGTCTGCCCGATGTTCACGATCGACAGGTAGAGGAACCAGACGATCAGGAAGACCGGGACGAACACGTACGTCGGGGCGAGCTGCACGACCCCCGCGACGATCAGGGCCGCCAGCACCGCCCCCGTCCACGCGACCGCGCGCAGCAGCCGGTCGGAGTACCGCCAACGGAACAGGGTCGGCTGCTTCTGCCCGTACGGGTGCCGCAGGAACCTCCGCGCCGGCAGCAACCCGTGGTCGCCGAGCAGCGCCGTGAACTGATCGACCGCCGACACGAACGCGATGAGGTAGATCGCCGCGACACCCCGCTCCAGGATCTCGCGGGCGATCGTGTAGTCGTCGCCGGCCAGCCACCCGGTCAGCCACGTGGGGAACTCCATCCACACCACCTCGCCGTCGGATGGGGTTCACCGTACGCCGCGGGCCACGGCGGCGCGAGGGCGCGTCAGAGCACGACGGACGCCGCGGGCTCCGCCGCGAACAGCTGCCCCGGGTACCGCAGCCCGGCGAAGTACCGGTTGGTGTGCGCGACGATCTGCCGCCCTTCGATCTCGACGCCGTCCCACTCCGTGTCGGTCGTGGTGTGCGCGTCCGACACCAGCGTGACGTCGAAGCCGCGGACCGCCGCGCTCTGCGCCGTCGTCCGGATGCAGTAGTCGGTCTGCGCACCGGCGATGACCAGGCGGCCGACGTCCAGTCCCTCGAGCACCTCGTCGAGGTCGGTGTCGGCGAAGGAATCGCGGTAGTGCTTCAGGATGCGCGGCTCGCCCCCGGCCGGAACGAGCTCGTCGGCGAGGTCGAACGCGGGAGTGCCCTCCTCCATCCCGTCAGCCTCGTGCTGCACCCAGATGACCGGGGTGCCGGCCGCGCGGGCGCGGTCGACGAGGGCAGCGGTGCGTTCCAGGACTCCGGGGACGTCCACGCAGCCGGGCAGCACGCCCTTCTGCAGGTCGATCACGAGCAGGGCGGAGGGGACGCCCTCGCTCACGCCGCGAGCTCCGCGTCGAGGCGGATGGCCCGGTGGTCGGACGCGCCGGCCGGGAGGACGTCCACGTGCTCGATCTCGAAGCCGGTCGAGGTGACGAAGTCGAAGTAGCCGGAGAAGAACTTGTAGCGCAGATAGGTCGGCTCCGTCGTCCGCTTCAGCGTGTAGCCGGAGGTGGTGAGGTGGCGCTCTAGGCCGCGGATGAACCACGGGTAGTTGAAGTCTCCGACCATGACCGCAGGCGTGTCGGGGAGAGGGAGCGCATCCCCGCGTGCGCCGCCGCGATCTGCTCCCGGCGCAGCGAGTTGAGCGCGGTGAGCGGTGCGGCGTGGAACGAGCCGACGAGGACGTCCTCTCCGCTGTCGCGGTCGCGCAGGTGCACCGCGAGCAGGCGCTCATTGGCGGGGGCCAGCACCCGGTCGTGCAGCGACTTCTTCACCGCGAACACCTGGGAGTGGAGGATCTCGTAGCGGTCGTCGCGGACGTACACCGCGAGTCCCAGCCGGTTGGCGCGCGTGGTGTCCGCGAGCGCCAGGTGGTGCAGGCGCGGCGGAAGCGCCTCGCTGTCGCACTCCTGCAGGCAGAGCACATCGACGTCGTGGTCCTGTGCGATGTCCTGCAGCTCGCCGCTGGCGGCGTGCTTGCGGAGGTTGTAGCTCACGATCCTCAGGGTCATGCACCTCTTCTCGAGACCTCGTCGGCGCGGGCGGCACGGATGCGTGCCCGCTTAGCCATTCTGTCCCACGCGCGCCGACGCTCAAGCGGCCCCGCGGTATCCCACTGCGAATTCACATCGCGGTCACCGGCGGTTGGGGCGGTACGGTGGGTGCCATGGCAGGTGACGCGGTCGTCCTCACGGTTCCCGGGCCCCACGGCGATCGGGAAGTGCGCATCTCGAGTCCCGGCCGGGTGATCTTCTCCGAGGTCGGCATCACCAAGCTGGACCTCGCGAACTACCTCGTCGAGGTGGGCGACGCCTTCGTCCGCGCCAACGGCGACCGGCCGGTGTCGCTGCAGCGGTTCCCGGACGGGATCGACGGCGAGCAGTTCTTCTCGAAGAACCCGCCGCGCGGAACACCGGACTACGTCCGCTCGGTGCCGGTGGTCTATCCGAGCGCCCGGTCGCACCCGCAGCTCGTCATCGACGAGCCGGCCGCCGCGGTGTGGGCCGCGCAGATGAACACGGTCGTCTTCCACCCCTGGCCGTCGCGCGCCGAGGACTCCGACAACCCCGACCAGCTGCGCATCGACCTCGACCCGCAGCCCGGAACCGGCTTCGCGGACGCGGTGCCCGCCGCGATCGAGCTGCGCGCGGTGCTGCAGGAGGCCGGCCTCACCGCCTTCATCAAGACCTCCGGCAACCGCGGACTCCACGTGTTCGCGCCGATCGTCCCTGAGCGGGAGTTCTTGGATGTGCGGCACGCGGTCATCGCCGCGGCGCGCGAGCTGGAGCGGCGGATGCCCGAGAAGGTGACCACTGCATGGTGGAAGGAGGAGCGCGGGGAGCGCATCTTCGTCGACTTCAACCAGGCGAACCGCGACCGCACGATGGCCGGCGCGTACAGCCCGCGGGCTCTGCCGCACGCCTCCGTGTCGGCCCCGATCACCTGGGACGAGCTGGAGCACGTCTCACCCGAGCAGTTCACCGTGCTGACGATGCCGGAGCGGCTGCGCACGGTCGGCGACCCGTGGGAGTCGTTCGGCGAGTCGCCCGGACGCGTCGACGAGCTCCTCGGTTGGTGGGAGCGCGACCTGTCGAACGGGCTCGGCGAGCTGCCCTTCCCGCCGGACTACCCGAAGATGCCGGGGGAGCCGCCGCGCGTGCAGCCCAGCCGGGCGAAGAAGGCGTAGGGCTCAGGTCAGCACGTCGCCGAGGTCGTACGCGATCGGACGGTCCAGCTGCTCGAAGGTGCACGAGCGCGCCTCGCGGTCCGGCCGCCAGCGTTCGAACTGCGCGGTGTGCCGGAACCGCATCCCCTCCATCTGGTCGTAGCGCACCTCCAGCACCCGCTCGGGGCGCAGCCGCACGAACGACACGTCCTTGCTGCCCGAGAACCGGCTGCGGTCCGTCTCGCCGGTGATCGTCTCGCCGTTCTCGTCGCGCTCCACAAGCGGGTCCAGCTCGTCGATGAGGGCGAGCCGCTTGGCGTCGGTGAACGCCGACACCCCGCCGACGTTGAAGAGGCGGCCGTCGTCGCCGTACAGGCCGACCAGCAGCGAGCCCACCCCGCGTCCGCTGGTGTGGATGCGGTAGCCGAGCGCGACCACATCCGCCGTCCGATGGTGCTTGATCTTCAGCATGGTGCGCTTGTTCGGCGCGTAGGCGCCGGCGAACGGCTTGGCGACCACGCCATCCAGCCCGGCGCCCTCGAACTCCTCCAGCCAGCGCTGCGCCGTCTCCTGGTCGGTCGTCGTGCGCGTCAGCTCGATCGGGGCGGGCAGGTCGCCGGCGAACTCCTCCAGCGCCGCGCGGCGCTCGGCGAACGGGCGGTCGACATAGGACTCGTCGCCGATCGCCAGCAGGTCGAAGGCGACGAACGTGGCCGGGGTCTGCTCGGCCAGCATGTTCACGCGGCTGGCGGCGGGATGGATGCGCTGCGACAGCGCCTCCCAGTCCAGCCGCTGCCTCCCCGGCTCGCCGGTCGGCACGATGATCTCGCCGTCGAGCACGCACGGCCCCGGCAGGATGCGGCGGAACGCGTCCACCAGCTCCGGGAAGTAGCGGGTCAGCATCTTGGAGCCGCGGCTGCCGATCTGCACGTCGCCGATCGTGCCGTCGCCGGCGTCCTCCGCGTAGACGATCGCGCGAAAGCCGTCCCACTTCGGCTCGTAGCTCAGGCCTCCGGCGACGCTGTCGGGCGCCGGCACGGCGGGGACCGCCTTCGCGAGCATCGGGGCGATGGGGGAGGAGGCGGAGGGCTGCATGCTCCGATCATGCCGCGAACCCCCGACCTCCGGAAGGGATGCGAAGGTTAGGTGAGCCTCACCTATAGTGGAAGGCGAGATGTACCGTCCCGACCACGCCACCCACACCGCCTCGACCGCGCACGCGGACGACCGCGTCCAGTTCCTCGTCGTCGGCGACGAGACGTCGCTGGCGGAGTTGGAGGCGGAGCTCGCGCTGCTGCCGCTATGCGCCCGCGGGAGGGTGTTCGTCGAGGTCGCCGACGACTCCCAGATCGTCCCTCTGGCGACGCCGCTGCGGATGACCGTCACCTGGCTGGCGCGCTCCCAGCGCACCGGACGACCCGGAACCGGCGAGCGGTGCGCCCACGGCGAGGCCGGCGCCCGCGCGGTGCGAGCCTGGTGCGACGAGATGCTGTGCGACGGCCCTGGCGAGACCCGCGCCATCGTGACCGGCGCCTTCACGCTCGCCACCGAGGTGCGCGACCACCTCCTCCACACCGTCGGCATGGCCCCCGCCGCCGTCTCCGCCCCGCGGGCCGCTAACCGCCGCCCGCGTGCCCATCCATGGGTCGCAACACGCCGTTATCCGCGCCTCTTAACGGCGTGTTGCGTCCCATCGATGATGGAGTTGACGCAACACGCCGTGCGGCGGACCGGCGGTACGGCGTGTTGCGTCAACCAGAGCGGATCAGGCGGGCGTGGTGAGGCCGACGAGGGACTCGGAGGCGGCCCAGAGGTCGCGGCCGAGCTGCGCGTTGCGCGCCTGCGGGTTGGTGCGGCCGTTGGCGGTCAGCCGGTCGAAGTAGGTGCCGCTGGGCGCGCCCACCGGCGCCGGTCCGGCGAGGTACAGCAGGGGCGCCGCGCCCGCCTCGACGGGAATGCCGAACGTGCTCCGCGTCACCAGGTGCCCGAAGCGGATGAGCGGCGACGAGTTGCCGAAGTTGGTGGCGATGGTGCCGGGATGGAACGAGTACGCGGTCACGCCCGTCCCGGTCAGCTGCTCCGCCAGCTCGGCGGCGAACAGGATGGTCGCCAGCTTCGCCGTGCCGTACGCCCGCCAGCCGCCCTGCCACGGCCGCTTCTCCCAGTCGAGGTCATCGACGCGGAGCTGCCCGAACCGGTTGGCGAGGCTCGCGGTGGACACGACCCGGACATCCCGCCCCGCCGCGGCCGTCTCCAGAAGCCGCGGACGCAGCAGCGCCGTCAGCAGGAACGGCGCGAGGTGGTTCGCCTGGATGGTGCGCTCGTGCCCGTCGACCGTGAGCTCGCGCTCGTGGTTGAGACCGCCCGCGTTGTTGGCGAGCACGTCGATCGTGTCGTAGCGGTCGAGCAGCGCGGCGGCGAGGGCGCGCACGTCGTCGAGCCGCTCGAAGTCGGCGAGGAACGGGGTGGCGCCGATCCGTTCGGCGACCGCGCGCGTGCGCTCGGGGTTGCGGCCGACGACAGCGACCTCGTCTCCGGCCGCCGCGAGCTGCTCGGCGGCCACCACGCCGATGCCGGAGCTCGCCCCTGTGATCACGATGGTGCGCGTCATCGGTAGCCGCCCTTCTCGAGGCCCGCCTCGATCTCGAATCGGTTCTGCAGCGGGTCGCGCCCCGCCACGAGGTACAGGAACGGGAACAGCATCCCGTACCGCTGCCACTGCCGCTTGTGCACGGCCTCGTGCTCGAGCACGTCGTCGCTGACGTTGTGGTCGGTGAGGTAGACGCCGCCGACGCACGAGCCGCCGCGGCCGAAGGTGCGCTTCGGCATCCCGCGGAACACCGTGAGCCCGGCCCGTCGCTCGATCCGCCCGGTGCTCCAGAGGAAGCCCCAGGCGTGGCCGACCGCGGTCGCGTAGAGGTACCCTGCACGACTCAACGGCGAATCAAGCAGGACGCGACCCACAAAAGTCCGGTCGAATCCCGTCATTCGGTGGGCCGGCCGTACGTCTCGAGCAGCCGCAGCCACACCTCGCTGACCGTGGGATAGGACGGCACGGCGTGCCAGAGGCGGCTCAACGGCACCTCGCCCACGACGGCCACCGTCGCCGAGTGCAGCAGCTCGCCGACGTCCTGCCCGACGAACGTCACACCGAGGACGACGCCGCGGTCCTCGTCCACGACCATCCGCGCCTTTCCGGTGTAGCCGTCCGCGACGACGTGCGCGCCGGAGACGCTGCCGATGTCGTAGTCGACCACGCGGATGCGGTACCCGGCCTTCTCGGCGCGCGCGGCGGTCAGCCCGACGGACGCGACCTCGGGGTCGGTGAAGGTCACCTGCGGGACCGCCTGGTGGTCGGCGGTCGCCACATACGTGCCCCACGGCTCCAGAGACACGTCCCGTCCGTGCGCGCGGGCGGCGATCGCGTCGCCGGCGGCCCGCGCCTGGTACTTGCCCTGGTGCGTGAGCAGCGCCCGATGATTGACATCGCCCACGCCGTACAGCCAGCCGCCGTCGACCGGCCGGCCGTCGGCTCCGAGCACCCGCATGCTGTCGTCGACGTCGAGCCAGGCGCCGTCCTCCAGCCCGAAGGCGTCCAGGCCGATCCCGAAGGTGCGAGGCAGACGGCCGGTCGCGACGAGGAACTCGTCCGTCTCGACCACCGTTCCGTCGTCGAGCCGGATGCGGAAGCCGTCCTCGTCCGTGCGCTCCACGCTCTCGGTCTTCGCGTCGAGGTGGAGGGTGACGCCCAACTCCTTCAGGGATGCCTCGACCAGCTCGCCCGCGAACGGCTCCTCGCCGCCGAGCAGCCCGCTCCGCGCGATCAGGTGCACCTCGGTGCCGAAACCGGCGTACGCGGTCGCCATCTCGGTCGCGACCACGCCGCCGCCGAGGATCGCGAGCGACACCGGCACGCGCTGCGCGCTGGTCGCCTCCCGGCTCGACCACGGCTCGCTCTCGCGCAGGCCCGGGATGTCCGGCATCAGGGCGGCCGACCCGGTCGAGACGGCGACGGCGTGCTTCGCCCGGAGCACTGTGACCGTGCCGTCCTCGGCGGTCACCGTCACCTCCTTAGGCGCGGTGATGACGCCCCAGCCGCGCACCAGCTCGATGCCCGCGCCGTTCAGCCACTCGACCTGGCCGGCGTCGTCCCAGTTGCTCGTCATATAGTCCCGGCGCTTGAGCACGGCCGCGACGTCCAGCGGGCCGGTGACCGCCTCCCGCGTGCCGCCCACCCGCTGTGCCGCGCGCAGCAGGGCGCCGCTCCGCAGCAGCGTCTTGGAGGGCATGCACGCCCAGTACGAGCATTCGCCGCCGACCAGCTCGGATTCGACGATCACCGTCTTCAGCCCGCCCTGCGCGGCGCGGTCCGCGACGTTCTCGCCGACCGCACCCGCCCCGATCACGATGACGTCGTAGTCCCGGGTCTCGCTCATGCCTTCTCCTCGGTTCCGCGGCTCGCGCCGCTCCTGATTGTTCGTCGTCTGGGCTTGTTCGTCGTGTGGGAGCGATCGGATCGCTCAGCGGCCCACGAACTGCGCCTCGGTCCGCGTCAGGAACGCCTCCATGCCGATCCGCGCGTCCTCGCTGCCGACCAGGCGGACCAGCGCCGGCTGCAGCTCGGCCTCGGCCGCCGCATCCCCGTCGCGCACTGCGCGCTTGGCGTTCGCGAGGGCGGCCTGCACCGCGAGCGGCGCCTGGGCGGCGACGCGCTCGGCGAGCTCCAGCGCGCGGTCGAACTGCGCTCCGTCGTCGACGACCTCCTGCACGAGGCCGAGCCGGTGCGCCTCGGCGGCGTCGAACAGGTCGCCAGTGAGGATGTAGCGCATCGCGTTCCCCCAGCCCACCGCCCGCGGGAAGCGCAGCGTCGCGCCGCCGAACGGCAGGATGCCGCGCGTGACCTCGATCTGGCCGAAGCGCGTCCCGGCGGCGGCCACGACGATGTCGGAGGCCAGCATCAGCTCGATGCCCAGGGTCAGGCACGTGCCCTGCACGGCGATCACGACCGGCTTGGTGAGCTGCCGCCCCGACACCTGCCACGGGTCGATGCCGTGCTCGCCCACGAACGACAGGCCGTCTCGACCGATGCGAGGGCCCAGGTCGGCGAGATCCAGCCCGGCGGTGAAGTGGTCGCCGACGGCGTGGACCAGCCCGACCCGCAGCTCCGGGTCGCGCTCCAGCTCGCCGTACGCGTCGGCCAGCTGGGAGAGCAGCTCGAAGTCGGCGGCGTTGCGCTTCTCGGGGCGGTTGAGGCCGATCAGCAGGATGTGGCCCCGCCGCTCGACGAGGATCTTGGACTCGCTCATGCTGCCCACGCTAGCGCGCCGCAGCCGGGTCGCCGGTCGGGCCGGTCAGCGCTCCGAGGATGCGCAGGATGACGGGGAGGTCGCGCGTCGCCGCATCGGGCGACTCGGGGGCGAACTCCATGAGGCCGGCGCCGACCAGGTCGAACCGGCGCCGCAGCGCCCGGATCGCCTCCGT
The DNA here is from genome assembly GCA_001647635.1 of Leifsonia xyli. NCBI lineage: Bacteria > Bacillati > Actinomycetota > Actinomycetes > Micrococcales > Microbacteriaceae > Leifsonia > Leifsonia xyli. The sequence continues at coordinate 3,404,942 of CP014761.1, forward strand.
CAGCCGATCGGGCTGCACCCCGAACGGCTCGGGATACCCGATCCCGTCGATCGCGGAGGGGTCGAGCACATCGAGGTCGACGTGCAGATAGACGGCCGTCGCCCCGGTGGCCGCGACCGCGTTCACGATCGCGTCCGGGTCGTCGAACTCGCCCGGCGCGACCACCCGGATGTCCTGGCCGGTCACGAAGGCGGACTCGCCGTCGTCGAGCGCACGCGTCCCGGCCAGCACCAGCTGCGCCGCCGCCAGGCGGTTCGACTCCGTCGAGGCGAGCCCGTCCGGTCCGTCGCCGAGCAGCGCGCGCAGCACCATCCCGTGGAACGCGCCGGACGGCGACGAGTCCACGTCGTTGAGGTCGCTGTGCGCGTCGAACCACACCACCGCGACGTTGCCGGCGGGATGCGACGCCAGCACGTGCTGCACGGCCGCGAGCTCCACACCGCAGTCGCCGCCGATCGTGACCACCGGCTCCTCGAGCAGCGCCAGCTCGGCCTCCGTGGCCTCCCGCACCGCGGCCAGCGAGGAGAACCGGTTGACCCCGGTCCCGAGCGACTCGCCGGCCGCCGCCGGCACCGGCACCTGGTGGGTGCGGGCGCCGGGCAGGTCGCCGCGGATGGCCTCCGCGCCGTCGATCAGGCGCATCGCCCGCGACGATCCGGAGCCCTGCCACTGCGGCACGACGAGGAAGGACGCGCCGCTCACCCCTCGGAACCCGACGTGACGGACTGCTGAGCGCCGCCGCCGGCCTTCAGGGCCGCGAGCCGCGCATCCACCTCGGTCAGCTCCCCGAGGTCGTCGAGCTGCTCGAACTGCGCGTCGAGGCTGGAGGCGGCGAGCTCCTGCTGGCCGCGCACCCGGGCCTCCTCGCGGCGGATCTTCTCCTCGAAGCGGGAGACCTCGCTGGTCGGGTCCATGATGTCGACGCTCTTGACCGCGTCGATGACCTGGGCCTGCGCCTGGGCGCTCTTGGCCCGGGCGATCAGCTCGGCGCGCTTGCTCTTCAGCTGCTCCAGCTTCTCCTTCATCTGGTTGAGCCCGTTCTTGAGCTTCTCGACCACCTCGGTCTGCGCGGCGATCTGCGGCTCGGCGGCCTTCGCCTCGTTCTCCGACGAGATCTGGCGCTGGATGGCCACCTTGGCCAGGTTGTCGAACTTGTCCGCATCCGCGGTGTTCCCGGATGCGCGGAACTGATCGGCCTGCCGGCTCGCGGCCAGCGCCTTGTCGCCCCACTCGGCGGCGGCCTCGACATCCTCGCGGTGGTCGTCCTCGAGGAGCCGCAGGTTGCCGATGGTCTCCGCGATGGCGCTCTCGGCGTCGGCGATGCTGTTGGTGAAGTCGCGGACCATCTGGTCGAGCATCTTCTCCGGGTCCTCCGCCTGATCGAGGAGGGCGTTGATGTTCGCCCGCAACAACTGCGAGATCCGCCCGAAGATGGACTGCTTCGCCATGTGCTCTTCCTTTCGCTCCCGCCCGCGATGGGCGCTTGTAAGGTCTGTCGTGGGTGTGTTCAGAACCGTCCGCCGCCGCGTCGGCTGCGCGTCCCGCCCCCGCCGAAGCTGCCGGCGCTGAAGCCGCCACCGCCGCCGCTGCGACCGCCGCCGCCTCCGCCCCAGCCGCCGAAACCGCCGCCTCCCCAGCCGCTGCCGCCTCCGCCGCCCATGCCGCCGCGCAACACGGAGTCGATCAGGATGCCGCCGAGGATCGCGCCCATGGCCCCGCTTCCGCCGCCGCGACCGGACGTGCCGCCGCCGAAGACGTCGCCGAGTCCGCCCATCTGCGGCGAGAACTCGCCGACATCCTGCTGGGCGAGCTGGGTCGCCTCGTCGGAGAGCTGCGCGGCCCGCTGAGCCAGCGCCAGGGCCGACACCGGGTCGGTCGCCGCCGTCTGCTCGGCCTGCACGACGAGCCGTCCGGCTTCCGCGAGGCGCGTCCGGGCCTCGGGCCCCACCGCGCCGCGGCGTGCGGTGATGAAGTCCTCGCACGCCGAGACGCGTGCCTTCGCGGTGAGCAGCGTCTGCTGCAGCGCGGAGGCTGCGCGCTGCGCCTGCGCGCGCGCATCCCGGACTCCCTGCAGCACACCGTCGATCGATCGGTTGGCCGCATCCAGCCGCTGCGCCAACTCCAGCGGGTTCACCCGCCCGGCGGCGATCTTCGCCTGCACGTCGGTCACCGTCTGCTCGGTGCCGGCGACGGTCGCCGCGATCGTGCCGCCGGGATCGTCCGCGGCCGCGAGGGCCTTCGCCTCGGCGAGGTCGCTGCGCAGCTCGGCGAGCGTGCCGTCGAGCGACTGCTGCGCCGCGGCGAGGTCTGCTCCGAGGCGGTCGACCGCGTCCAGCAGCAGGCCGGCCTGGTCGGCCGACTCCTCGGCCGCCCGCACGCCCACCGCCGCGGAACCGGCCTGCCCGGCCGCCGCCTTCTGCGCCGCGCGGGCGAGCGCGGTTTCGGTGAAGTCGAGGCGTTGGGTCGCCTGCTCGACGTTGTCGGCGACGGTCGCGAGCGACGCATCCGTGTACCGCTGGGCGAGCCCATCCAGCGTCGCGGTGGTGGTCGTCAGCCGCTGTCGCAGCGCCGTCGCCTGAGCCTGGATCTCGGCCGACGCCTCCGGGATGCGCTTCTCCAGCGCCCGCAGCTCGTCGAACGCGTCCGCCTGGGCGTCCAGCGCCTGGTTCGCGGCGCCGCACAGCTGGACGATGCGGATGTTCCACTCGCGCCGCTGCTCGTCGGTGTCCGGCTCGGCGTCGTCCAGCCGCTGCTTGAGCGTGAACGCCTCCCGCAGCTGTGCCTTCGCCTGGTCGAGCGCGGCCTGGAACGGCACCACGGCATCCGCGCCGTACTGCGCGGTCGCGAAGCCGAGCTCCTCCTCGCTGGTGCGGATGGCGTCGTCCGTCTGCACCAGCGCCGACCCGGCCCGGCGCTCCAGGTCGTGCAACGGGATGGTCTGCAGCTCGCTCTGCGGGGTGGCCGGCCCGGTCGCGGCCTGCTTCTTGCGCGAACTGCGGGAGCGCACCAGCACGAAGACGACGACGCCGACGACGATCACGCCGATGAGGAAGACCCAGAAGAACACGGCACCGCCGCCTCCGCCGCCGACCGCGTCGCCCAGCCCCTGCGCCGCGGCGACGGCCGCGCCGGTCCAGTCGTTCGCCTTCAGCTTCGGCTCGATGTCGTTCTGCTCGATGCTGTCGAGCTGGTCGGCGCTCACCGGGCCGTCGTCGTCGCCGGAGAGGTAGTAGGTGCGACCGTCCGTCGACACCGCCAGCAGGTAGTCGCGTTGGCCGAGGCCGTTGCGCGCGGCCGTCTCGTTGGCCCAGTCCGCCGCTTCGGTCGGGTTGGTGAAACGGGGCACGAAGACGACGAAGAGGTCGACGCGGTCCTGGTCGTAGAGCTTCTTCGCCGCATCCGTGATGCGCGCCTCGTCCGCGTCGCTCAGCACCTGCGACTGGTCGACGACGTGGCTGGGCCCGAGATCGACCGGGTCGGTCGCGGCAGCAGGGGAGGCGGCGAGCGCCAGCGACCCGGCGGCGAGTCCCACGATGAGGGCGGCCCGGCTCAGCAGACGTCGCAACGGCATAAACCCACTCTCTCGGGTCCCGGCTGGGATGCTGCCGAGTCTATTCGGGCTGCCGGACACTGTGAAGGTTTCGGCCTGTTACGGCCCGGGGTGCGACCGGTGCGGAGTCCTGGTGGGATGGGGTGACCCGGTCGAGAGGAGGAGCGCATGTCGGTGCAGCCCGTCCTGGCCGTCGTCGAGGCGACCCGCCTCCGCGCCCACGACCCGGCGTACCACGACTACGTGCAGCTCCTCGTCGGCAACGTCCTCGGCGAGGCCGCCGCCCAGGGCTGGACCGTCGACCGGCTCGCGGCCGACGCCGGCACGGAGGCGCTGCTCGCGGCCACCGCCAGGGCCGACGCGATCGTCATCGTGGGCGGGGAGGACATCCACCCCGGCTTCTACGGCGCCGAGACCGGCTACCCGAACGAGTCGCGGCATCTGCCCGTCGCGGATGCGGCCCAGCTGGCCCTCGCGCGCGCCGCGATCGAGCGCCGCACGCCGCTCCTCGGCATCTGCCGCGGCCTCCAGATCGTCAACGTCGCCCTCGGCGGAACCCTCGTGCAGGACCTGGGCGAGGAGTGCGGCCACGTCAACCGCGGCGTCCCCATCCCGCAGGTGCTGACCACCCACACCGTGGATGTGCAGCACGGCAGCCGTGTCGCCGAACTGCTGGGCGAGCCGACCGTCGAGGTCCGGAGCGCCCACCACCAGGCGGTGGACGCGCTCGGCGACGGCCTCGTCGTCACCGCCCGCTCGCACGACGGCCACGTCGAGGCGGTGGAGCACCGCGACGCACCGGTCCTGGCGGTCCAGTGGCACCCGGAGGACGTGCACGCACCCGCCGGTCAGCTCGCCGCGCTGCTGGCCGGCCTGCGCACGCCGGCCCTCGCCGCCGCCTGACGCAGGCGCACGCAGTCAGGCGGGCCAGCCGTGCTGGCCGAGGAGGGGGACGAAGGCCACGCCGCCGAGGTTGGTCTCGCGCACCGCGCCGTCGTCATCGCGGTCGAAGAGCGCCAGGCGCTGGGCGCGGCCGGGGCGGCCTACCGGCATGACGATCCTGCCGCCCGGAGCGAGCTGCTCCCACCACGTCGGAGGGACGGACGGCCCGGTCGCCGCAGCCACGATCGCGTCGTACGGCGCGCCCGCCGTCCAGCCGAGCGTCCCGTCGCCGGTCACCACCTCCACCCGGTAGCCGAGCGCCTCCAGCGTCGCCGCCGCCGCGACCGCGAGGTCCGGATGCCGCTCGATGCTGATCACGCGGTGGGCCAGCACCGCGGCGATCGCGGCCGCGTAGCCCGAGCCGGTTCCGACGTCGAGCACCGCGTCCTCCGGGCCGATGCGCGCCGCCTCCAGCATCAGCGCGACGATGTACGGCTGCGAGATCGTCTGCCCGTCGCCGATCGGCATCGGATGGTCCTCGTACGCGTACGGCGCGGCCGTCGCCTCCACGAACAGGTGCCGCGGCACGCGCCGCATCGCATCGAGGACCCGCTGATCCCCGATCCCGCGGCGGGCGAGCTGTTCCTCGACCATCCGCGCGCGTTCGCCGGCGTAGTCGTACTCGATACGACTAGTGAACCACCGCCGCGGGCCGCTCCGTCAGGGTGCTCCTCGCGGTCTCGACCGCGTCGGCGGGCGCGCCCGCGGACTCGAGCGCGAGGAGGGCCGCACCCAGGATGGGCGCCGCCGTCACGAGCTCCGTCCGGGCGAGAGGCGCGCGATCGGCGAGCAGCCGCTCCACCGTCCCGAGCAGGCGCTCGTCACGGCTGCCGATGACGCCGCCGCCGAGCACCACCGGCACAGCGCGGTCGAGCAGGTCGAGACGCCGCAGGGTGGTGACCGCCATGGTCGCGATCTCCTCCGCCTGCTCGTCGATCAGCTCGGCGGCGATGACGTCGCCCTCCCGCGCGCAGGCGAACACGACCGGCGACAGCCGTGACAGCTCGCTGCTCGCCAGCCGTCCGAAGTGGATGGCCTCGATCACGTCCTGCACGCTCGCCAGGCCCAGGGCGGCGGGAACGGCCTCCGCCAGCACGGTCGGCTCGCCGCGCCCGTCGACCGCCCGCGCGGCGTACCAGAGGGCGCGCTCGCCGAGGTGCCAGCCGCCGCCCCAGTCGCCCGAGATCGTGCCGAGCGAGGCGTAGCGGACGACCGCGCCGTCGGAGCGGACGCCGACGCAGTTGATGCCGGTGCCGCAGACCACGGCCACCGCGTCCGGTTCGCCGGTGCCCGCGCGGAGCAGGGCGAACAGGTCGTTGTCGACCGTCGCGTCCGCCCAGGGCGTGCCGGCGATCCGCTCCCGGAACTCGGCGATCTCGGCAGGCAGGTCGAGACCGGAGAGGTAGAGGTTCGCGGCGGCGAGCGGCCGGGATCCGGTCCGGGCGAGCAGTTCGCCGACGAGGTCGCCGACGAGCGCCACGGCTCCGTCCATCCCGAGCACGTGCGGGCTGGAGGTTCCGGCGCGCGCCTCGGCGAGCACCGTGCCGTCGAGCGCCAGGGCGACGGCGTCGGTCTTCGAGCCGCCGCCGTCGACCGCCACGACGATCGGGCCGGGCCTCCCGTCGCCGCTCATCGTGCCCACGCCAGGTGGTCCCGGTTGTGCGAGATCAGCAGGTCGGTGAGCTGCTCCGCCCGGTCGTACTGGCCGACGAGGGGATGGGCGAGCATCGCCCGCAGCACGCGGTCGCGTCCACCGTGCACGGCCGCCTCCAATGCGAGCCGCTCGTACCCGGCGACGTGCGCGATGAGGCCCGCGTGGTCGGCGGGCAGCTGCTCGACCGGCAGGGCCGTCACGCCGCGCGCATCCACCGTCGCCGGCACCTCGATCACGTGGTCGTCGGGCAGGAAGGGCAGCGTCCCGTCGTTGCGGAGGTTCACGACCTGGACGTCGCCGCGGTCGCCGGTGAGCGACGCGATGAGGTCGACCGCGGCCTCCGAGTAGAAGGCGCCGCCGCGCTGGCCGAGCTGCTCGGGCTTGGTGTCGACGGACGGGTCCCCGTAGAGCTCCAGCAGCTCGCGCTCGACGCGCTGCACCGCCTCGGCGCGGGTCGGGGAGTCGAGCTGCTCGCGCAGCACCTCGTCGTGGGCGTAGTAGTATCGGAGGTAGTAGCTGGGCACGTCGCCGAGCAGCAGCAGCAGCGACGCGGGCAGCTCGATCTCCTCCGCCAGCTGCTCGAGCCGGGTGTCGAGGAGGCCGGGCAGCGCGTCCTGGGAGCCCGAGTCGTCGGTCACCAGGACCGACCGCTCCCACGTCAGGTGGTTGAGCCCGACGTGACCGAGCTGCACCTGCGAGGGCGCGACCCGAGCATCCCGGCGAACCGGCGCTGGAACCCGATCGCGACGTTGCACAGCCCCACCGCGCGGTGCCCCTCCTGCAGCAGCGCCCGAGTGACGATTCCGACCGGGTTGGTGAAGTCGACGATCCACGCGTCCGGCTTCGCGTGCCGACGCACCTCCTCGGCGACGCGAAGCACCACCGGGACGGTGCGCAGCGCCTTGGCGAACCCGCCCGGTCCGGTCGTCTCCTGCCCGATGCAGCCGCATTCGTGGGGCCAGGTCTCGTCCCCGTGCCGTGCGGCCTGCCCGCCGACGCGGAGCTGGATGAGCACGACGTCCGCATCCGCCACGCCTGCGACGAGGTCGGAGGTCGGCACGATGCGCCCGGGGTGGCCGGCGGCGCGGAACATCCGCTCGCTCATCCCGCCGACCAGCCGCAGCCGGTCGGGGTCCGGATCGACCAGCCACAGCTCCTCGATCGGGAGCACGGAGCGCAGCCGGGCGAACCCGTCGATGAGCTCGGGGGTGTAGGTGGAGCCGCCTCCGACGACGGTGAGTTTCACGTGTCTATCCCTTCACGCCGGTGAGTGTGATGCCCTCGACGAAGACGCGTTGGGCGAAGAAGAAGATCAGGACGACGGGCACGGTGACGAGCATCGTCATCGCCATCGTGAGCCCCCAGACGGTGCCGTGCACGCCGCGGAACGACGCGAGCCCGTAGGCGACCGGCCACGCGGCCGGGTTCTCGGACGTGTACAGCAGCGGTCCGTAGTAGTCGTTCCAGGAGGCGAAGAACAGGAAGATCGCGGTGGCCGCGATACCCGGCTTCGCCATCGGGATGACCACCCGCCAGAGCACCCCGAACTCGCCGTTGCCGTCGATGCGTGCGGCGTCCGAGTACTCGCTCGGGATCGTCAGGAAGAACTGCCGCAGCAGGAAGATCGAGAACGCGTCGCCGAGCAGGTTCGGCAGGATGAGCGGCCACAGCGTCCCGGTCAGGCCGAGCTGCGACCACATGACGTAGATCGGGATGGCCGTCACCTGCGGCGGCAGCAGCATCGCGATGATGATCACCGTGAACAGCACACCTGACCCGCGGAAGCGGATCTTCGCGAGGGCGTAGGCGGCCGGGACGCTCGACACCAGCATGAACACCGTCGCGAGTACGGCGTACAGCGCCGAGTTGGCGAACCACTGCGCGAGCGGGACGGTCGTGAACACCTTCACGTAGTTGTCCCAGTGGAACGGCTGCGGCCACAGCGACGCCGTGAGCGTCTGCTCGCTCGACATCAGCGACGTCAGGAAGACGAACACGACCGGCGCGATGAACAGCACCGCGAGCGCGACCAGCACCGTGTGCTCCGCGATCCAGCCCAGGATGCGGCGGGCGCGCATCGAGCGCGGTGTGGGGATGCGGCGGCCCGCCGGCGGGCGGCTGTTCGTCGTCGTGCCGGAGGAGAGGGTGGCGGAGGTCATTGCGCGCCTTCTGGGGTGAACGCCTTGAAGCGGCGGAGCAGCAGGACGAGGATCACGGCCGCGACGACGAACAGCAGCACCGCGAGCGCCGAGGCGTAGCCGAGCTGGTAGGTGCCGAAGCCGCGGACGTAGAGCCACTGCGTGTAGGTCAGGAGCGAGCCGTCGGGGTAGCCGAGGTTGGTCGAGATGCCCTGGCCGACGACCGCCTTGCCCGACGCGACCGAGGACGCGACCGCCGCCTCCGTGAAGTACTGGATGGCCGCGATGACCCCGGTGACCGCCGCGAACAGCAGCACGGGTCCGATCGACGGGAGAGTCACGTAGCGCAGCTTCTGCAAGCCGCCCGCGCCGTCGAGCGACGCCGCCTCGTACTGCTCGCGCGGCACATCCAGCAGCGCGGCCAGGAAGATGATCATGACGTCGCCCATCACCCAGATGCCGAGCAGCACCAGCGACGGCTTCGACCACGCGGGGTCGTTGAACCACAGCGGACCCTTGATGCCGAACCAGGCGAGCACCTGGTTGACCGGCCCCGTCCCCGGGTTGAACAGGAACACGAACGCCACGACGCTCGCCACCGGCGGCACGAGGGCCGGCAGGTAGAACACCGTCCGCCAGAACCCGGAGGCGCGCCGCGCGCGGGCCAGCAGGCCGGCGATGAGCAGCGCGAACGCCGTCTTCACGGGCACCCAGATCACCACGAACCACAGCGTGTTGAGTGTCGCCAGCCACACGTTCGGGTCCCGCGTGAACAGGTACTCGTAGTTGCGGAAGCCGATCCACTGCGGAGCCGAGACCAGGTCGAAGCGCGTGAACGAGTAGTACACGGACGCGATCAGCGGGTAGACGAAGAAGATCAGCAGGCCGAGCAGCGCCGGGGCGAGCAGGGCGAGGGTCACGAGGTTGCGGCGGCGCCGGGCGGCGGAGCGCCGTGCGGGGCGGGCGGCGACCCGCCCCGCACGATCGAGGGTGGCGGTCATGAGGCTCGGCTCACGGTCCCGTGCTCAGCGAGAGCGCGTCGTCGATCTGCTTGTCGACCGCCTTCAGGCCCGCATCCAGATCGCCGCCCTGGCTCTGGTACTTGTTCCAGTAGTCCTCGAACGACTGCTGGTACCCGGCGCCGAGCGGGCTCGGCGGCGTGGTCTGCACGTTCTTGTCCGCGGCGATATCGAGGAACGTCTTGAACTGCTCCGACACCTCCAGCTTCGGGCTGTTCAGCGCGTCCTTCGTGGTCGGCACGTTCTTCAGGCCGTTCGCGAGCTTCACGACAGCGTCGGTGTCCGTGGTGAGGTACTTGAGCAGCGCCCACGCGAGCTCGGGCTGCTTCGACCCCTTCGAGATGCCGATGATGTTGCCGGTGATGTAGCCGCCGCCGTACATGTCCGTGTGCTCGTCGGTGGTCGGGAAGGGCGCGGTGCCGTAGTTCAGCCCCTTCGCCTGGTCGTCGATGAACGCCGTGCGGTACTCGCCGTCGAGGTTCATCGCGACCTGGCCGGTCTGGAACGCGTTGTCGGCCGAGAACTCCTGTCCGAGTCCCGAGGTGAACGCGTTCAGCTTGTCCCAGCCGATCTTGTCGACGAAGCCCTTCTGCCAGGTCATGAGCTGCTTCCACCCCTCGCTGGAGCCGACCGCGCTCGTGCCGTCGGGCTTCAGCCACTCGGCGTCCGCGGCGGGGCCGTAGTGCGCGGCCGAGTTCTCGTACCAGCCCATCGTCGGATTGAAGCCGAGGGTCTTGATCGAGCCGTCCGGGTTGAGGGTCGTCAGCTTCTCGGCCATCGACTCCAGCTCGGTGAGCGTCTTCGGCGGTGCCGTGTAGCCGGCGGCCTGGAGCAGGTCCTTGTTGTAGTAGAGGCCGTAGACGTCGGCGAGCATCGGCATCGCGCAGCGGGTGCCCTTGTACTCGGTGTACGACTTCACGGTGTCGGAGAACTGGCTCAGGTCCACACCGTCGCGCTCGATCACCTTGTTGAGGCTCCGGAACGCGCCGTTCGAGCAGAAGTTGCCGACGATGTCGGTGGAGTACGAGAGGCCGACGTCGACCTTGCTGCCGGTGGCGATGGCCTTCTGCAGCTTCTCGTCGTCCTGGCCGGAGTGGACGTCGACCTTGATCTTCGGGTACTTCTTCTCGAAGTCGTCGACGACGGACTGGATGACCTTCGCCTCGCGGTCGGAGAAGAAGTGCCAGAACGAGACGGTGCCGCTCAGGTCCTTCGGGGTGCTGTCGCTGAAGTTCGCGCCGCCGGAGCCTCCGGAGCAGCCGGAGAGGGCGAGCGCGGCGGCGGCGGTGATCGCGGCCGCGGCGACGAGATGACGGTGTTTCACGGGTGGGGCTCCCTCACTGTTGGTGGTGCCGAATGGTGCAGTGCCGGGTGGTGCGGTGCTGGATGGTGCGGTGCGGCGGTCGCTACGATGCGATCCGCGACACTTCGGCGAAGAGCGCGTCGCGCACGTCGCCGACGAGGTGCTCCCGGGCTCCGCGGAGCACGGGATGGGCGGCGACGCCGGTCGCGACGACGCTGCGGTCGCCCCAGGCGGGGCGGAGCTCGGCGGTGACGAGCTCGGCGAGGCGCGGACCGCCGGCCAGGCCGGTCGCGCCGCCGAGCACGACGAGCTCGGGGTCGAGGAGGGCGAGCACGGGCACAACGCCCACGGCGACGCGGCGGGCGAGCTCGCGGAGGAATGCGTCCCGGTCCGACCCGTGGCGCGCGGCGAGCCGGGCGACCGCCGGGCCTCCGATGAGGTCCTGCAGGTCGCGCGCGTCCGCATCCAGGTCGGCGGCGGAGCGGGGGATGGGCAGGTAGCCGATCTCGCCCGCGCCGCCCGACGCGCCGCGGTGGACGCTGCCGCCCTGGTCGACCGAGAGGCCGAGGCCCTCGTCGAGCCAGAGCAGGGCGAACCCGCCGGTGTCGCGGCCGGCGCCGTCGGTGCGCTCGGCGAGCGCCGCCAGGTTCACGTCGTTGTCGATGTGCACGGCGATGCCGAGCGCGTCGGACAGCCGGCGCCGGATGCCCTGCTTGGGCCAGCCGGGCAGCGTCTCGATGTAGGTGAGCTCGTCGGTGCGCGGGTCGAGCGCGCCCTGCACGCCGATGCAGACGGCGCCGACGCGCTGCGGGTCCGAGTCGGAGGCCGCGCACGCCGCGTCGATCGCGAGCCGGATGTCCTCCTCCGGTGTGCGCGCGGCGAGCGGGGTGACGGCGATCGGGCGCTCGGCGCCGGCCGCGTCCACCACAGTCGAGCGGATCGCCTCCGCGTCGATGTCGATCGCGACGCCGAGCATCCGGTCGGTGCGCACGGCGTAGCTGGCGGCGTTGGGTCCGCGCCCGCCGGAGACTTCGCCGACGACGTGGATGAGGCCCGCCGTCTCGAGGCGGGCGACCATCTGGGCGGCGGTCGGCTTGGAGAGCCCGGAGAGCTCGCCGATGCGGGTGCGGGTGAGGACGCCGTGCTCGAGCAGCAGCGACAGCGCGGTGCGGTCGTTGGTCTCGCGCAGCCACCCGGGGGTGCCGCGTACCGGTCCGGCCATCCTCATCCCTTCGTTGGAACGATCCTTGACCGTGAATGTATCAGGAAAGTTTCTTTATAGTAAAGCTCCTGTTTCTTCCTTGGGATGGTGAAAAGTTCTGCGAGGGGATCGGTAGGCGATCAGACGGACACCGCGGCGAACGCGCGCGCGTGGTCGACCAGCCGGTCGAACGCGGCGTCCAGGTCCGGGTCGACCTTCTGGCGCTCGGCGTCGGCGAGGAACCACTCCACGATCTCGCCGGCGCCGCGGGCGAAGGGCACCTTCGCCTGGAAGCCGGGCACGAGCGCCTTCACCTTGCTGTTGTCGAAGTGCATGGAGTGGGCCTTGTCCCCGAGCAGCCCGGGGCCGGCCTCCGGGATCACGGCGGCGATCGACTCGCTCGCGACGTGCACCAGCTCGGCCTCGACGCCGAGCGCCTCGGCGAGGTCGCAGTAGATCCGATCCCAGGTGGGCGCCTCGTCGCCGGTGATGTGGAAGCTGTCGCCCACCGCCTCCGGGCGGCCGAGCAGGCCCACGAACGCGACGGCGAAGTCGGTGTTGTGCGTGATCGTCCAGCGGCTGGTGCCGTCGCCGTGCACGACCACGGGGGCGCCGCGACGCATCCGCGCCAGGTCGGTCCAGTGCCCGGTCGTCGGGATCATCGTGCGGTCGTAGGTGTGGGAGGGGCGCACGATCGTGACCGGGAAGCCGCGGTCGCGGTACGCCTCCATCAGCAGGTCCTCGCACGCGATCTTGTCGCGCGAGTACTGCCAGAACGGGTTGCGCAGGGGAGTGGACTCGGTGACCGGCACGCGCGACGGAGGCTTCTGATACGCCGACGCCGAGCTGATGAAGACGAACTGCCCCACCCGGCCCTCGAACAGCCCCAGGTCGGTCCGGATGTGCTCCGGGGTGAACGACAGGAACTCCGCCGCGACGTCGAAGCTGCGCTCGCCGAGGACGCGGTGGACGCTCTCCGGGTCGCGGACGTCGGCGTGCAGCACCTCCACGCCGTCCGGAAGCGGACGCGTCGAACTGTTGCCGCGGTTCACCACCGTGACCTCGTGACCCTGCTCCAGCGCCTCCGCCACACAGGCCGAGCTGATGACGCCCGTGCCTCCGATGAAGAGTGTCCGTGTCGCTGCCATCACCGCTCCTTCACCTTCCGGGAGGGACCTCCGCCCGAATGGCCAGGCTAGTCCCGGTTCACCGCGCGTGCGAGCCGGGTCGAACCCCGGGGCCGGCGCGCGTACACTGCTCGGCGAATCGACCCGAGGAGTCCGCCGACCGTGTCCACCCTGCGCAGTTGGCCCGCCCTCGCCGTCGCCTGCTTCCTGGCTGTCGTCGTCGCCGTGGCGGTCACCGCCCTGCTCGCCCTCATCCTGCGGCTGATCGGCAGGCGGCGCGAGTGGCCGGCGCTGCTGATCCGCCGCTCCCGGCTGCCGTTCCGGCTGTTCCTGCTTGTCGTCGTCCTCTGGATCGCGGTGGCGGTGACCTTACCGCCCGACACGACGGAGGCGTGGCGCACCGGCATCCACCACGCGTTCCTCATCCTCGCGATCGCGACCGGCACGTGGTTCGCCGCCGCGCTCGTCATCTTCGTCGAAGACCTCGGCCTCGCCCGCTACCGGCTCGACGTGCCCGACAACCGGTACGCGCGGCGCGTGCGCACGCAGGTGCTCATCCTGCGCCGGCTGACCGTGGTCGCGGCCGTCGTCATCGGGCTCGGCGCCATCCTGCTCACGTTCCCGGCCTTGCAGGCGGCCGGCGCAAGCCTGCTGGCCTCCGCCGGGATCATCGGCATCATCGCCGGTGTCGCGGCGCAGTCGAGCCTCGCCAATCTGTTCGCCGGCATCCAGCTCGCCTTCTCGGACGCCATCCGCATCGACGACGTCGTCGTGGTGGAGCAGCAGTGGGGCACGATCGAGGAGATCACCCTCACCTACGTCGTCGTGCACGTGTGGGACGACCGGCGGCTGGTGCTGCCATCGACCTACTTCACGACGAAGCCGTTCGAGAACTGGACGCGCCAGCACAGCGAGCTGCTGGGGTCCGTGGAGTTCGACCTCGACTGGCGCGTCTCGACCGGCGGGATGCGGGCCGAGCTCAACCGCGTCCTCGCCGGCACCGATCTCTGGGACCACCGCACCGGCATCCTCCAGGTGACGGACGCGGTGGGCGGCTTCGTGCGGGTCCGCGTCCTGGTGACCGCGAAGGACGCCCCGACGCTCTTCGACCTGCGCTGCCTCATCCGCGAGCGCCTCATCGACTGGATGCAGCGCTACTCGCCCGCCTCCCTTCCGCGGCAGCGCGTCGAGCTGGTGGAGAAGCCGGAGGCGCAGGAGCGGCCGCTGCGCGCCCGCAGCGAGGATGAGGGCCGGCTGTTCAGCGGCACGCCCGAGGGGGAGCAGCGGGCGCAGCAGTTCACCGACGCGATCCCCGTGATCCGGTCGACCGACGGCGAACCCGTCGCGGTCGACCCCGACGATATCCCGGACAGCGCGAGAGCACCGAAGGAGAACCGATGACCGCTCAGGACGACGCAACCGCCCCCGCCGACGGGCCCGACGAGGCCCACCGCCGCCCGCAGGGGCTCGACGACGCCACCGTGGAGGCGCTCGGCAAGCTGTCCGAGGCCCTCGAGGTGATGGAGCAGGCGCGCGGGTTCCTGTACGGCTTCCACCGTCTCACCGGCAAGGCCGACCTGACCCTCGGCGAGGCCGTCGAGGCGCTGCGGGACGCCGGCCACGCCGAGGTGGCCGACCGCATCGAGCGCGAGCTGGTGGGCCGCAACGTCATCGAGGGCCGCTGGACGTTCCAGATCGTCGAGGACTTCGACGACGGGTACTACGCCTTGTTCCGGTCGCTGGAGAAGGATGCGCGCGACCGTCTCGCGGGCGGCCGGCGCCACCTCTTCGAGGCCGAGATGAAGGAGGATCGCCGGACGCACGGCGAGCCGGGCCACGAGGCGCGACCCGCGGAGGGCTGAGTCCGTCGGAGTTCTGCCGACATTCCGCGCGAATCTCCGTCCCCACCGCGGCCGGTCGGAGATTTCGGGGCGACTTTCCGAGTTTCCACATCTTCGCCGCTGGGCGGGTAATCCACAGATCGCCTCTCCAGTCCCTCTCGTGGGCCGAGGTCCCGCAGGCTGGATTCATGATCGACGAACGGATGCTGCACCGACGGGGCGGTCTCGCCACCGCGCTGCAACTGCGCGCTGCGGGCGCGTCCGCCGAGGAGTTGACGGCCGCGGTGCGCGAAAACCGGCTCCATCGGCTTCGTCGAGGCGTCTACACTCTGCCGACGGCGTCGTCCGATGCGGTGAAGGCCGTCCTGGCGGGCGGCCGACTCTCCTGTGTATCGGCCCCGACGAGGAGACCGCCGTGGCCGTGTTCGACACGGCGATCAGCGCGGGTCTCGTCGCCCCTCCGACGCTGCGGCGTCTGCTCGAACGCGAGCCCCTTCGGGTTCGGGCACTCGGCGCCCTCGCGCGGCCGGGATCGGACTCGGGCGTCGAATCGATCGTCCGCCAGCGGTTGGAGTCGCTGGGGACGAGCGCGCATGCGGGTGTCCGCAGCGCAGGTGCGTGACGAATGGCCGATCGTGCTCCGCCGCCTCGAGCGGACCCTTGCTCACACGGCGGCCTGAATCAGGCCACCGACTCCGCGGCCGCGACGATCGCGCCGACCGCGACATCCGGCGCGGACAGCATCGAGACGTGACTGGACGGCGTCTCGACGATGGTCGCGTCGGCGCGCTCCGCCATCCGGCGCTGCAACGCGGGCGGGATCACCTTGTCCTCGGTGCCGACGACCGCCCACACCGGGCGCTCGCGCCAGGCCGGAGCCGGGGCGGGCGTGGTGTTCGCGGCGAGGGCGATGGGACGCTGTCCCGCGACGATCTGGTCGCGCGCCTCCACCTCGAGGTCCTGCGCGAACGACGCGTGCACGGTGGCCGGCTTGAGGAAGACGTCGGGGTTGCCCTCCGCGGCGCCCGGAATCCCGATCAGGTCGAACACGGTCGACGGGTCGGGCACGTCGAACACCGAGCCGGAGCCGCCGAGCAGGCTGAACACCGTCTCGCCCTCGTCGGGCAGGAACGCGTCGACGTAGACGAGCGCGCGCACGTCGCCGCCGCCCGCCCCTCCGGCGCTGATCACCGCGCCGCCGTACGAGTGCCCGACCAGGACGACGGGCCCCTCGGTGCGCTGCTGCAGGAACGCGGCGATGTACGCCCCGTCGTCGGCGGCGTTGCGGAGCAGGTTCGGCGGCGCGAGCACCGTGAAGCCCCGGTCGCGGAGGTCGGTGATGACCGGGTTCCAGCTGGACGCGTCCGCCCACGCTCCGTGGACGAGGACGATGGTGGGGAGTGCCATGGAGGTTCCTTCGCTCAGTGCTGTGAACGGGTGGGATGACGCTCTCGGAACGGCGCCAGGCTAGGGCCCGCCCGCCCCGCGCGTCTACCCCTCGCGCACTCGGTGAACTCACAGGAACGGCGGGACCAACTGGGCGGGCAGTCGTGTTCCATCTACTGACGGCGTCGCAGCCAGCACGCCGCGCAAGGAGGAAACGTGACACAGGACTACCGCAAGAGCCCGGAGGCCGTGAGCCGGCTGACGCCGCAGCAGTACGCGGTCACCCAGGAGGCCGCCACGGAGCCGGCGTTCCGCAACAAGTATTGGGACAACCATGACGAGGGTCTCTACGTCGACATCGTGTCGGGTGAGCCGCTCTTCGCGTCCGTGAACAAGTACGACAGCCGCTCCGGATGGCCGAGCTTCACCGTCCCGGTCGAGCCCGCCAACATCGTCGAGAAGACCGACCGCACGTACGGGATGATCCGCACCGAGGTCCGCTCCGCGCACGGTGACAGTCACCTCGGCCACCTGTTCGACGACGGTCCCGCCGAGGCGGGCGGGCTGCGCTACTGCATCAACTCCGCGGCCATGCGCTTCATCCCGCTCGACGAGCTCGACGAGGCCGGCTACGGCCAGTACACCCATCTTTTCGAGAACAAGTAACGAAGGACACGAATATGACTGAGAAGGCCATCCTCGCCGGAGGTTGTTTCTGGGGCATGCAGGACCTCATCCGCAAGCTCCCCGGAGTGACCGACACCCGCGTCGGCTACACCGGCGGTGACGTCCCGAACGCCACCTACCGCAACCACGGCACCCACGCCGAGGCGATCGAGATCGAGTACGACCCGGAGAAGACCAGCTACCGCGACCTTCTCGAGTTCTTCTTCCAGATCCACGACCCGTCGACGAAGAACCGCCAGGGCAACGACATCGGCACCAGCTACCGCTCCGCGATCTTCTACGAGGACGACGAGCAGCGCCGGATCGCCGAGGACACCATCGCCGACGTGGACGCCTCCGGCCTCTGGCCGGGCAAGGTCGTCACCGAGGTGACCGCGGCCGGCCCGTTCTGGGAGGCCGAGCCGGAGCACCAGGACTACCTGGAGCGCATCCCGTGGGGCTACACGTGCCACTTCGTGCGCCCGGGCTGGAAGCTGCCGAAGCGCGAGTCCGCCGCGAGCTGATCCTCGCCGCTCCAGCCTCACCGGCGATTCACAGTGAGCGCCGCCTCCCGGAAGCTGTCCGGGAGGCGGCGCTCGCTGCGATACTGACGCGGTGACCACTGAATCCGCCGTCTCGGTCCGCGGGCTGACGAAGGCGTACGGCGCCGTCGAGGCGGTGCGCGGCATCGACTTCGACATCGCGCGCGGCGAGACCTTCGCGCTCCTCGGGCCGAACGGCGCGGGCAAGAGCACCACCATCGAGATCCTCGAGGGCTACCGCGACCGCACCTCGGGCGATGTGTCCGTCCTCGGCGTGGACCCGGCGACCGGCGGCACCGCCTGGAAGGCGCGGCTCGGGATGGTGCTGCAGACGAGCGCCGAGGCGGCGAACGTCAGCGTGCGCGAGCAGCTCACCCATTTCGCCCGCTTCTACCCGTCGCCGCGGGACGTGGAGGAGGTCATCGCCGCCGTCGGCCTCACCGAGAAGGCCAAGACCCGCGTGCGCAACCTCTCCGGCGGCCAGCGGCGGCGACTGGATGTGGCGCTCGGCGTCATCGGACGCCCCGAACTGCTCTTCCTCGACGAGCCGACCACCGGCTTCGACCCGGAGGCGCGGCGGCAGTTCTGGGAGCTGATCCGGCAGCTCAAGCGCGAGGGCACGACCATCCTGCTCACCACCCACTACCTCGACGAGGCCGCGCAGCTCAGTGACCGCGCCGCCGTCATCGCCGCCGGGCGACTCGTCGCCATGGGCCCGGTCGGCGAGCTGGGCGGAGGCGCAGCGCGCATCCCGATCGTGCGCTGGCGCGACCAGGCGGGCGCTCTGCAGTCCGAGCGCAGCGACCGTCCCGCCTCCCTGGTGGCACGACTGGTCGGGGAGGCCGACGGCGAGCCCCGGGACCTGGAGGTCATCCGGCCCAGCCTCGAGGACATCTACCTCGACCTGGTCCGCGAGGCCGAGGCTCCCGCCGGGGTCGGCTCGTGAGCGCCGCGTCCCTCGGCCTCGAGCGCGCCCGTTACGAGACCCTGGTCTACTTCCGTCAGCCGGACACCATCTTCTTCACCTTCCTCTTCCCGGTCGTCATGCTCGGGATCTTCTCGGTCGCGTTCCAGGGCCTCGGCAACGTCGGGGCGAACCCGGACGGCACCGGCGGCATCAGCCGCGCCGCGTACTACCTGCCCGGGATGATCGCCGCCGGAATCCTGCTGTCGGGCGTGCAGAACCTCGCCGTCGACATCGCGGGCGAGAAGAGCGACGGGACGCTGAAGCGCCTGGGCGGGACCCCGCTGCCGGTGCTGTCGTACTTCACCGGCAAGATGGGCCAGGTGCTCGCGACGAGCGTGCTGCAGATCGCCCTGCTCCTCGCCGTCGCCCGGCTGGCGTTCGGGGTCGCCCTCCCCACCGAACCCGACCTCTGGCTGCGTTTCGCCTGGATCTACCTGCTCGGGATCGTGACCTCGGCGGTCCTCGGGATCGCGCTGTCGTCCGTGCCGCGCACGGGCCGGAGCGCGACGGCGGTGATCATCCCGATCGTGCTCATCCTGCAGTTCATCTCGGGCGTCTACATCCCGTTCGACGTGCTGCCCGCCTGGCTGCAGAACGTCGCGTCGATCTTCCCGCTGAAGTGGATCGCGCAGGGGATGCGCAGCGTGTTCCTGCCCGACAGCTTCGCGTCGTCCGAGCCGAGCGGCGGGTGGCAGCTGGGCTGGATCGCCGTCGTGCTGTCGATCTGGCTGGTCGTCGGGTTGGTCGGCTGCCGTCTCACCTTCCGCTGGGTGCGCCGAAACGGCTGAGGCGTCCCCGGAGGGTCAGCGCCGGAGGGTCAGCGCCGCTCCAGCAGCACCGCGACCTCCATGTGCCCGGTCTGCGGGAACATGTCGAGCACGCGCCCGGCGCGGATGCGGTACGACGGCATCCGGGCGAGGTCCGTCGCGAGGCTCTTCGGGTTGCAGCTCGAATAGACGACGCTCGGCACGCGCGAGTCCTCCAGCCACCCGGACAGCTCGGCCCCGATCCCGCGACGCGGCGGATTCACGATGACCAGCTCCGGCGCCGCGGCCGCGCCGAGGGCGAACGCGGTCGCGTCGCCCGCCCGGAACGCCACCTGCGGGAGCCCCGCCGCGGAGGCGCTGGCCCGCGCGCTGCGGACCGCCTCGCGGCTGGTCTCGACGCCGACCACGCGGCGGCCCGGTGCGGCGACGTGCAGGGCGAACCCGCCGACGCCGCAGTACAGGTCCCACACGGACGCGGGGGAGACCTCGTCGACCCACGCCGCGACCTGCGCATAGAGCTCGGTCGCGACGGCGGTGTTCGTCTGGAAGAAGCTCTGCGGTCGCAGGCGCAGCGACACCGGACCCATCCGCATCGGCAGCGCGGACTCGCGGGTGAGCACCACATCCGTCTCTCCCTCGACGACCGCCTTGTGCTCCGGCTGGAGGTTGACCGTCACCACCCGCGCGGCGGGCAGCTCGGCGAGCAGCCGGTCCAGGCCCGCGCGCACGCGCGCCACTGTCGCGTCGGTCCGCGCGACGAACCGCACCATCAGCTCGCCGTCGGGGGATTCGGTGACGAGCACGTACTTCAGCTCGCCGCGGCGGTCGGGGACGCTGTACGGCTCGAGCCGCTGTCGCCCGATGAACCGCGCCAGCACCGGCAGCGCGGCGCGGATGCCGGGCGCGCAGATCCCGCACTCCCGCAGGTCGACTCCGCGTCCGGCCTCGTCGAGGATGCCGATGGTGGGCGCGTCGGCCGTGCCGCCGATGACCATCTTCGCCTTGTTCCGGTAGCCGGATTCGGCGCTCGCCACCGGAGGCAGCCACGACGCGTCGCCGAACGGCGCGAGCAGGTCGCGCGCGAGCCGCTCCTTGGCCTCCAGTTGCTCGCTGTACGGCGTGCCCATCAGCGTGCACGAGCGGCACACGCCGGCGTCGAAGTACGAACAGTCCATCCCGCGCCCGATTCTACGGCGCGACCACCTCGAAGCCCGCCGAGAGCAGGTCGGCCTCCCGCGACGACGGGCCGACGAGCAGCTCGAAGGCGCCCGGTTCGACCACGCGCACGCCGTCGGCGTCGACGATGGTGCAGTCCGCGACCGGCAGGTGGATGCGCACCCGCGTTGACGCGCCCGGCGCCAGGTCGACCTGCCGGTACGCCTTCAGCTCCCGGTCGGTCCAGCTGACGCTGGTCACCGCATCCCGCACGTACACCTGGACGGTCTCGCGGACGGGTCGGGCGCCGGTGTTGCGGACGGTCACCGACGCCACGATCTCGTCGTCGACGCCGAGCAGGGTCCGATCGAGCGCCAGGTCCTCGTACTCGACGGTCGTGTACGACAGGCCCTCGCCGAACGCCCAGGCCGGCCGCTGGGTGAGGTCGGCGTAGCGGTCGCCGTGCTGTCCGCGGAGCTGGTTGTAGTACGTCGGCTGCTGGCCGACGTGCCGCGCGAACGAGATCGGCAGGCGACCGGAGGGCTCGATGCGGCCCGCAAGCAGCTCGGCGATCGCCTGGCCGCCCCGCATCCCGGGGTTCGCCGCCCACACGACGGCCGCGGCACGTCCGAGCGACGCCGGCAGGACCAGCGGCTTGGAGGCGAGCAGCACCACGACGACCGGCTTCCCGGTGGCGATCACCGCGTCGAGCAGCGCGTTCTGGCCGCCGATCAGTTCGAGCGTCGCGGTCGAGCGGCCCTCTCCGACCAGCTCGATGCGGTCGCCGACCACGGCGACGACGACATCGGACGCGGTGGCGGCGGCCACGGCCTCGTCGATCTGGCGCTGATCGGGCGGACTGGGCACGACCACCGGCGGCCGCGGCTGGCCGTCCGGGAAGGTCGCTCCGCGGGGGTCCTCCTCGAGCGTGAGGATGTCGGCCCCGCGGGCGTGGACGACGTCCCAGCCGTCGATCGCGCGCAGGCCGTCGAGCACGGTCGTGATCATCTCGCGCGGCTGGCCGTCGAGCCAGCCCGCCTGGCCGGAGCCGCCGGCCCAGTCGCCGAGCTGGGTCTGGGCGTCGTGCGCGAGCGGCCCGACGAGCGCGACGCGGAGCGGTGCGGCGACAGCAGTTCCCGAAGCCGGAAGCGGCAGCGTCCCGTCGTTCTCGAGCAGCACCAGCGAGCGGCGCGCGATCTCGAGGTTGAGCTCCGCGTGCGCCGCGCTGCCGACGACCTCGTCGAGCGTCGGGGACGGGAGGCGCGGGTCCTCGAACAGACCCAGGTCGAACTTCAGCGTCAGGATGCGCGCGACGGCCGTGTCGAAGGCGTCCTCCGCGAGCAGCCCGCGCGAGACGGCCTCCAGCGCGCCCTCGAAGAACAGCGGCGTGGTCATCACCATGTCGTTGCCCGCACGGACGGCGGCGGCCGCCGCGTGCGCGTAGTCCGGCTGCACCTTCTGCTCCCAGACCATGCGGCCGACGTTGTCCCAGTCCGTGATGAGGGTGCCGGTGTACCCCCACTCGCCGCGGAGCACGTCGCTGAGCAGCCAGTCGTTCACGGTGATCGGGACGCCGTCCGTGCTCTGGTAGCCGAGCATGAAGGTGCGGCACCCCTCGCGGGCGACCCGCTCGAACGGCGGCAGGAACCAGCTGCGCAGCTTGCGCCGCGACAGGTCCGCCTCGCTCGCGTCGCGTCCGCCCTGGGTCTCCGAATACCCGGCGAAGTGCTTCGCCGTCGCGAGGATGGCGGACGGGTCGTCGAGCCCGGTCCCCTGGTAGCCGCGCACCATCGCGCTCGCCAGTTCTCCGATGAGGAACGGGTCCTCGCCGAAGGTCTCGCTGATCCGGCCCCAGCGCAGGTCGCGGGCGATGCACAGCACGGGGGAGAAGGTCCAGTGCACGCCGGTCGCGGCGACCTCCTCCGCGCTGGCGCGGGCGACCCGCTCGATCAGTTCCGCATCCCACGACGCGGCCATCCCGAGCTGGGTGGGGTAGATCGTGGCCCCCGGCCAGAACGAGTGCCCGTGGATGCAGTCCTCGCCCACCAGCAGCGGGATCCGCAGCCGGGTCTGCGCCGTCAACCGATTGGCCTCGAGGATGCGCTCCGGCGACGTGTGCAGGATGGACCCGACGTTGCGTCGCAGGATGTGGTCGGTCAGGTCGTCGCGGGCGTCCAGCTGCAGCATCTGCCCGACCTTCTCCTCGAGCGTCATGCGCCCGAGCAGGTCGTCGACGCGCTCGGCGGTCGTCAGCGTGGGGTCGAGGTAGGGGAGGGTCTCCTTCGCGGGTCCGGTAATGGTGTCGGGGAGGGTCGATGTCATGAAGTGGGACTTTCCGGTGCGTCGGTGCGGACCTGGGTGACGGCGGCGTTGATGTTCATGCCCTTGCGCTTCATCGCGCGGGCGCGCTCGCCGGCCGACCGCAGGCGCGGGTTGACGTACTCGTCGATGCCGAAGTTGATGAGGGCGAGCGCCACGCCGAGGAGGGCGATGCAGAGCCCGGCGGGGACGTACCACCACCAGTAGTCGGGGAACGCGTTGTTCTGCTGCGCCCAGAACAGGATGGTCCCCCAGTTGAGGTTCGACACCGGGATCACGCCGATGAACGCGAGCGTGGTGAGTCCGAGCACGGCGGCCGTCATCGTGCCGACGAAGCTGGAGGCGATGATCGCGAGCAGGTTCGGCAGCATCTCCACCAGGATGATGCGGTGCAGCGGCTCGCCGTTGGCGCGCGCGGCCTGGATGAAGTCGCGGTTCCGCAGCGACATGGTCTGCGCGCGCAGGACGCGGGCGCCCCACGCCCATCCGGTCAGCCCGAGTACCGCGGCGATGAGCGCGAGCGGCGGGTCGTCGAACTGCGACGCGACGATGATCATCAGCGGGAGGCCGGGGATGACGAGGAACACGTTGGACAGCGCCGACAGCGACTCGCTCTTCCAGCCGCGGAGGTAGCCCGCGGTCACACCGACGACGATCGCCACGACGGTCGCCATGATCGTCGCGAGGAAGCCGACCACGAGCACGCCGCGGGTGCCGTAGACGAGCTGGCTGAACACGTCCTGCCCGATGTGGGTAGTGCCGAGGAGGTGCTTGAAGGACGGCGGCTGCAGCGTCTCGTCGAGGTGCTGCGCATTCGGGTCGTACGGTGCGATCAGCGGGGCGAAGATCGCGACGAGCGCGAACACGCCCAGGATGATCAGGCCGGTAGCCGACTTCCGGTTGCTGAACATGGCCAGCGAGCCCTTGAGCTGCGACCAGAAGGTCGTCCGGGCGGGCGCCGCCTTCGGCGCGACGGCCTTCAGGTGGTACGTGGAGGGGGTCGTCATGGTCAGGCCTCCGTCTGACGGGTGCGCGGGTCAAGGATGGCGTAGGCGATGTCCGCGATGATGTTCGCGATCAGCACCGCGAGCACGAGGACGAGGAAGATGCCCTGCATCAGCGCGTAGTCCTTGGCGTTGGTGGCGTTGAGCAGCAGCAGGCCGATGCCGGGGTAGGAGAACACCATCTCCATCACGATCGTGCCGCTCACGATGAAGCCGATGGCCAGGGCGAAGCTCTGGATCTGCGGGAGCACCGCGTTGCGGGCGGCGTACCGCCAGAGCACGCGGCGATTCGGCATGCCCTTCGCCTGCGCGACGGTGATGTAGTCCTCGTCGAGCACGGTCAGCATCATGTTGCGCATGCCGAGCACCCAGCCGCCCAGCGAGACCACGATGATCGTGAACATCGGGAGCGCGGCGTGCGAGATCACCTGGCCGATGAACTCCCCGTTCCAGCCGGGCTCGACGCCGAGTTCGTAGGCGTGCCCGGCCGGGAACCAGCCGAGGGTCGTGGAGAAGATGGCGATGAAGATCAGGCCGAGCCAGAAGTACGGCACGGTGCCGAGGAACGTGGTGGCCGGGATGAACAGGTCCAGCCGGCTTCCGCGCTTCCAGCCGATGACGGCTCCGAGGCTGGTTCCGACGAGGAACGAGATCACCGTGGCGAAGCCGACCAGCCCCAGCGTCCAGGGAAGGGCGGAGGCGATCGCGTCGCCCACGGGCGCCATGCCGGTGGAGATGGACACGCCGAGGTTGCCGTGGAGCAGCATGTTCCAGTAGTCCACGTACTGCTGCCAGAGCGGGACGGACTTGTCGAGACCGAACATGAGCCGCAGCGCCTTCTCGGCCTCGGGCGTCAGCTGGCCCTGGCTGCGCGCCATGTACGAGTCGACGGCGTCGCCCTTCATCAGGCGCGGCAGGAAGAAGTTGATCGTGATCGCGGCCCAGAGGGTGAACGCGTAGAAGGCCACGCGGCCGCCGATGAAGCGCCACGGGATGCGGGCGCGGCCCCGCTCGGCGCGGGTGGCGGTCGTGCCGACCAGCGTCGGGTCGATCGGGGGCGACGTCGTCTCGGCGCTCACAGCGCACCTCCTGAGGTCTGGGCGGTCAGCGTCCCGAAGTGCTCCTCCGGGTCGGGGGATGCGGCGCGGAGCTCGCGCGCGTACGGGTCCTGCGGGCGGAGGATGACGTCATCGGCCGTGCCGTGCTCGACGATCACGCCCTGGTTGAGCACGATGATCTCGTCGCTGAAGTGCCGCGCGGTGGCGAGGTCGTGGGTGATGTAGAGCACCCCGAGCCCCTCCTCGCGCTGCAGGTCGGCGAGCAGGTTCAGCACCCCGAGGCGCAGCGACACGTCGAGCATCGACACCGGCTCGTCCGCGACCAGGAGGGCGGGACGGGACGCGAGGGCGCGGGCGATGGCGACGCGCTGGCGCTGACCGCCGGACAGCTCGTGGGGGCGGCGGTCGATCACCGCGTCGGCATCCAGCTGGACGCGCTGCAGCAGGCGCCGCACCTCGTCGTCCACCTGGGCGCGCGGCACCACGCGGTCGAGCCGGAGCGGCCGCTCGATGTGGTGCCGGATCGAGTGCGAGGGGTTCAGCGAGGCGAACGGATCCTGGAAGACCATCCGCAGCTGCTGCCGGTAGCGGCGCAGCTTCTTGCCGGAGCGCGGGACGGGCGCGCCGTCGAGCAGCACCTCGCCGCTGGTCGGGGTCTCCAGTTGGGTGAGGATCTTGGCGATCGTGGACTTGCCGCTCCCCGACTGGCCGACCAGGCCGATCGTCTGCCGAGGGCCGAGCGTGAAGCTGACGTCGTCGAGCGCCTTCAGCTGGCCGGAGCCGCGGACGTTGTAGATCTTGGTGACGTTCTTGAACTCGAGCGTCGTCATCGGACCACCACTCCTCTCTCGCCGGTGAGCCGCGGGAACGACCGCAGCAGCGTGCGGGTGTAGTCGTGCTGCGGGTTCGTCCAGATCTGCTCGGCGGTCGCGAGCTCGACGATCTCGCCCTCCCGCATGATCGCGATCCGGTCGCTGATCTCCAGCAGCAGCGGGAGGTCGTGCGTGATGAAGACGACGGAGAACCCGAAGTCGTGGCGGAGCTGCGAGATCTGCTTGAGGATCTCGCGCTGCACGAGCACGTCGAGGGCCGTGGTCGGCTCGTCCATCACCATCAGCTGCGGGCGCAGGGCGAGAGCCATGGCGATCATGACGCGCTGGCGCATGCCGCCGGAGAGCTCGTGCGGGTAGGACTTGATCCGCTGGCCGCCGACCTTCACGATCTCGAGGAGTTCGATGACGGCCGCGCGGCGCTCCTTCCGGCTCATCCGCGGGCGGTGCACGCGGAACACGTCGTCGAGCTGGGAGCCGATCGTCGCGACCGGGTTGAGGGCGTTCATCGCGCCCTGGAAGACCATCGAGACCTTGTCCCAGCGGAAGCGGCGCATCTGCTCCGCGTCGAGGGCGTCGATCGCGATGTCCTCGCCGCTCTCGTCGTGGAAGACGACGCTGCCGCTGGTGATGACCGCGGGCGGCTTGAGGAGGCGCTGCACGCCGTAGGCGAGGGTGGTCTTGCCGCAGCCGCTTTCGCCGGCGAGGCCGACGATCTCGCCGCGTTTGATGTCGAGGGTGACGTTCTTGACCGCCGCAACCGGCGGGTCCACGTCGTACACGACCGAGAAGTCGCGTACGGAGAGAAGGGAGTCTGTCATGGAGGTGTCGCTTTCCTGCTGTCCGCGGAGGGTCCGGGGCGGGTGCGGCCGGGGGAGCCGCACCCGCCTCGGATGTCGGTGACTACTTGCCTGCGGGCTTCAGGTTCATCAGCACCTGGACGGCCGACGGCTGGGTCGGGTCGGCGGTCGCGTACTGGTCCTTCTCGCTGGGCCAGCCGGTGAACTTCCGGGTGTTGTACTGGGCCAGCTGCGGGTGGGTGCCGATCGCGATGGCCGGGACGTCCTCCACGAAGATCTTCTGCAGCTTCTCGAGGGCGGCGGTGCGGGCGCTGTCATCGGACGCCTGGGCGTACTCCTTCAGCAGGGCCGTGGCCTCCGGGTTGCTGTAGCGACCGAAGTTGTCCGAGACCTTCCCGTCGGCGGCCTGGTCGAGGTAGCTCGAGTTCATGACGTCGTCGTAGATGTGCCACGGGTTCGAGCCGGAGCCGGTCCAGTGCAGGGCGGCGTCGAAGTTGCCGGACGCCATGTTGGCGAACCAGGTGTCCGCGTCCGGGGTCGCGACCTTCGCGTCGGCGCCGAGCGTGCTCTTGATCTGCGTCGCGGCGAGCTGGATGCCCGTCACGTAGTCGTTCCAGCCCTGCGGGTCCTGCAGGGTGAACGAGACAGGGGAGCCCTTCGGGTCGATCAGGGCGCCGTCCTTCCAGGTGTAACCGGCGTCGGAGAGGACCTTCTTGGCGCCGTCGACGTCGATCTTGAAGGTCTTGTCCTTGTACTCGTCGGCGATGTACTGGTCGCCGGTCGGCTGCGGGATGCCCGTCACGTTGGTCAGCTCCGGGCCGGCGTTGCTGCGCGCCTTCTCGGCGTGCGCCTTGCGATCGACGACCATGTTGACCGCCTGGCGGAATGCGACGTCGTTGAACGGCGCCTTGGTCGTGTTGACGACGATCATGTCCGGGCTGAGGACGTTGGCGCCCCAGAACACGTTGTGCTTCGGGTCCTTGTCGACGTAGTTCTTCTGGTAGTCCGTGATGAAGATCTGCGCCCAGTCGGTCTCGCCGCTCTGCAGCGCGCGGAGGAGGCCGGTGTTGTCGTTGTACTCGAGGTACTTCAGCTCGCCGACGGGGACGGTGCCCTTCCAGTAGTCGGTCCGCGCCTTGAGCACCACGCCCTGCGACGAGAAGCTCTTGACCGTGTAAGGGCCGGTTCCGACCGCGTTCTTGACCGCGTCCTTCGTCGGGTCGGCGATGTCCTTCCACTGGTGCTCGGGGACGATCGCGACCTGGAGCACATCGCCCTGCTTGACGAACTTGGACTCGCTGAACTTCAGGACCACGTTGTCGCCGTCCTTCTGGACGTCGCTGAGCTTGAGGCCGCCGAGGTCGAGAGCCGGGGTGTTCTTGATCAGGTTGAAGGTGAAGACGATGTCGTCGGCGGTGAACGGCTTGCCGTCGTTCCACTTGACGCCCTTGCGCGGGGTGACCGTGAGCTGCGTGTAGTCGGAGTTCCACTCGACCTTCGAGGCGAGCCACGGGGTGGTCTCGTTCTTGCCGACCGGGTTCACGATCGCGAGGGGCTCGTAGATCATCCGGTCGTAGCCGAGCGACATGCCGGATCCGGTGGTGATGAACGGGTTGTTGATCTGCGTCGCCAGGATGGCCGCGCCGTCCGGCTTCGCCACGGTGAGCGATCCGCCGGTCGAGCTGCTGGTGCCGTTCGAGCCGTTCGACGAGCAGCCGGTGAGCGCCATCGCGCCGATGGCGGCGACCGCGGATGCCGTGACCAAGTACTTCCTAAGCCTCATTGCTTCTCCTTCGTGGTGGACACGTCCGTTGTGTCCGGGTGGTGCTGCGGAATGATTGCTTGCTTACTGGTCAGAAAGTAACCAAGTTGGAGTGAGGTTACTGGCTGGTAAGCTCGCACGCAACCGCACCAGGAAGAAAGCACGACGGAAGGTCCCATGAGCAGCGGCACCGCCCATCCGCGCCCCGCGACGGAGCGCAAGCGCACGGAGATCCTGCGGGCTGCGATCGAGACCTTCGGGACGAAGGGCTCGGTGAACGGGACGCTCAACGACGTCGCCGAGCAGGTCGGCATCACCCACGCCGGCGTGCTCCACCACTTCGGGTCGAAGCAGAACCTGTTGCTCGAGATGCTCGAGTTCCGCGATCGCGACGACGTCGCGCACCTCGCCTCGCGCCGCATCCCCGACGGGCCGGCGCTCTTCGCCCATCTCGTCGCCACGGCTCAGCGCAACGCCCAGCGCGAAGGGATCGTGCAGGTCTACACCGTGCTCTCGGCCGAGTCGGTGACCGACGAGCACCCCGCGAAGTCGTTCTTCGAGGAGCGGTATCGCACCCTCCGCGGCGAGGTCGCCGACGCCTTCCGCGCGCTCTGCGCCCAGGAAGGTGTGACGGAACCCGAGACGATCGCGAAGGCCTCGGCGTCCATCCTCGCGGTCATGGACGGGCTGCAGCTGCAGTGGCTGCTCGAGCCGGACGCGGTCGACCTGGCCGAGGCGAGCGCCTTCGCCATCGAGGCGATCGTGGACGGCGTGCTGCGACCGGCGCCGCCGGTGTCGTCGTACCTTCGCGAGGAGTGACCTGGTACCACCAGGGGAGAAAGGGTGCCCCCAGTAGGATTTGAACCTACGGCCTTCTGCTCCGGAGGCAGACGCTCTATCCCCTGAGCTATGGGGGCCAGGGTGCGCAACCAGGCTAGCATCCCCGGGGCGCCGCCCGTGACAGGGTCAGGACGCGGGGACGTTCCCCAGGACGCTCTGCATCAGGGGCGCCGCGTCGCCCGGCTCGAAGAACGACGTCGACTCGGCGACGATCCAGTACGAGCCGCGGAAGATCTGCACCTGACCCGCCTCGCCCGGCTTGAAGTAGCCCTCGACGGTCGGCGGCGTGCCGTAGGTGGGCACGGGCTTCGCGGTGGTGATCGCCGTGTTCTTGAGGCTCTCCATCACGTCCGACGGGGGCTTCGCCACCGCGATCTGGATGACGTCGCCGCTGGTCTGGTTCAGGTACGCGCACGCGACGCCCTGCCAGTCGGTGATCTTCTTCTCGAGCGAGCCGTCCTTCGGCGCGTAGTCCGGATCCGGTCCGAAGTTGGGGTTGAACGCGTACAGCTGGTCGGCGGTGAGGACCTGGTCGCAGGTGAGCCCGACCGGGGTCGGCGGGGCCGTCGGGGTGACGACGGGGAGCGGCACGTCGGAGGGCTTCCCGGTCGCGCTCGCGCTCGCGGTGTGCGAGGGGGTGGCGGCCGGCGTCGCGCTGGGGGCGCACCCGGCGAGGAGGGCTGCGGCGGCCAGACCGGCCGCTGCCGTCGCGGCGAGAAGAGCGAAGCGGCGGGTGGTGAGTGTCATGCGGCGACTCGTCTTTCTGCTCGGCGCGCGCCGTGCGGGGACGCGCGTCGCGACGACCCTATCAATTCAGGCAGTGCCCCTTCCGACCGCGCGCGGGAGGCGCGCCCGCACGCCCGGTAGAATCGATCCTCATGACTCCCGCTGACCTCTCCGCCGCCCTCCTCGACATCGTGACGACGGTGGTCGAGCAGCGACGAGAGGCCGGCGCCGACATCCCTCAGCTCACCCTGACCGTCGACGACGTGCCGCTGGAGCGCCCGAAGAACCGCGACCACGGTGACTGGGCCTCGAACGTCGCGATGCGCCTCGCGAAGAAGGTCGGCGCGAACCCGCGCGAGCTCGCCGAGCAGATCGCGACCGCGGCCGCCGGCATCGACGGCGTCGCGTCCGCCGAGGTGGCGGGACCGGGCTTCATCAACTTCCGCCTCGAGGCTGCCGCTGCCGGCCAACTGGCGCAGACCATCGTCGAGGCGGGCGAGGCGTACGGCCGCGGGGACGTCTACGACGGTCTGACCGTCAACCTGGAGTTCGTCTCCGCCAACCCCACCGGCCCCGTGCACATGGGCGGCGCCCGCTGGGCCGCCGTCGGCGACAGCCTGGCGCGCATCCTGCAGGCCGAGGGCGCGGACGTGACCCGCGAGTACTACTTCAACGACCACGGCTCGCAGATCGACCGATTCGCCCGGAGCCTCCTCGCGGCCTACCTCGGCGAGCCGACGCCGGAGGACGGCTACGGCGGCGCGTACATCGGCGAGATCGCCGACCGAGTGGTGGCGGAGTCGCAGGCCCAGGGCACCGACCTCTCCGCCCTCCCGCGCGAGCAGCAGCAGGAGGTGTTCCGCTCCATCGGCACGCAGCTGATGTTCGAGGAGATCAAGCAGCGCCTCCACTCGTTCGGCGTCGACTTCGACGTCTACTTCCACGAGGACTCGCTGCACGAGTCCGGCGCGGTCGAGCGGGCCATCGAGCGCCTGCGCGAGCAGGGTCACATCTTCGAGGCGGACGGCGCGATCTGGCTGCGCACGACGACGTTCGGCGACGACCGCGACCGCGTCGTCATCCGCTCCAACGGCGAGCCGGCCTACATCTCGGGCGACCTCGGCTACTACCTCGACAAGCGCGAGCGCGGCTTCGAGCAGAACATCATCATGCTGGGCGCCGACCACCACGGGTACATCGGCCGGATGATGGCGATGGTCGAGGCGTTCGGCGACGTCCCGAACGTCAACCTGCAGATCCTGATCGGTCAGCTCGTCAACCTGGTGAAGGACGGCGAGCCGGTCCGCATGTCCAAGCGGGCAGGAACCATCGTGACGCTCGACGACCTGGTGGACGCCGTGGGCGTCGACGCCGCGCGCTACGCGCTGGTCCGCTCGTCCACCGACTCGCAGCTCGACATCGACCTCGACCTGCTCGCCAAGCGCAGCAACGAGAACCCCGTCTACTACGTGCAGTACGCGCACGCCCGCACCCGGTCGGTCGCGGCGAACGCCGAGAAGGCGGGGGTCGACCACAGCGCATTCGCGCCCGAGTTGCTCACGCACGAGACCGAGTCGGCGCTGCTGGGCGGTCTGCAGGAGTTCCCGCGCATCGTCGCCCAGGCGGCCGAGCTGCGCGAGCCGCACCGCGTCGCCCGCTACATCGAGGAGCTCGCCGGGCTGTACCACGCCTGGTACGCGGTCCGCGACGGCTCGACCCGCGTGCTCCCGCACGGCGAGGAGCCGGTCACCGACCTGCACCGCACCCGCCTCTGGCTGAACGATGCGACCGGCCAGGTCATCCGCAACGGTCTCGGGCTGCTGGGGGTTTCGGCGCCCGACCGCATGTAAGGGGGACGCATGAGCGACAACACCACGCAGGTGCTGCCCGGCGCCGAGACGCCCGCGCGCCGTCGTCGGCCGCGCGGGCTGAAGCTGCTGCTCGGGATCGGGATACCGGTCGTCGTCATCGTGGTGCTCCTCGTGATCGCCGACTTCGCGGTGCGCGCCTACGCCGAGCAGCGGGTGTCCGATGAGATCGAGAAGAGCCTGCCGTCCGACATCCAGGGCCAGGTGCACACGCACATCGGCGGCTTCTCGGTCATCCAGCAGTACCTGTCCGGGACGTTCCAGCGGGTCGAGCTGGATGCGCCGCAGGTCGTGGTGAAGGGCGCGCCGCTCAGCGCGAAGGTCGTCGCGACGGGCGTCCCCGCGGACTTTTCGAAGCCCATCGCGGATGCGACCGGGACGCTGTCCATCAGCCAGGCGTCGCTCAACAAGCTGGTGCAAATCCCCGGCGCGACGGGCGACATCACGCTGAACGACGGGACGATCGGCTACGACGGCACGATCGACCTGCTCGGGCTGCCCGTCGGCTACACCGTGACCGCGACGCCGAAGGCCGCGGGCGACCAGGTGCTCCTCACCGCCGACAAGGCGTCGCTCAAGACCGGTGCGGGCAACGTCAACCTCGACCGCCTGCTGCAGTCGCTGACCTCGCAGGGGCCGTTCCCGGTCTGCGCCGCGCAGTACCTGCCGGAGGGCGTGAAGGTCTCCGACATCGCAGTGACGCCCGGTCACGCGACGGTGACGCTCACCGCCTCCGGCTTCGTGCTCGACGAGAAGTTCTTGAACAGCAAGGGCAGCTGCTCCTGAGGGAGCCTGCTCAGGTGCGCGGGCGCAGCGAGATGAGGCGTCCGGCCGCCTTCAGCATCCAGGCGAGGGAGGCGACCGTCGTGGCGGCGTCCACGCCGTGCGCGGCGGGCCGCACCACCAGGCGGTAGGCGCCGGGACCGTCGGAGGGCGCATCCACCGGCTGGATGCTCATCGCCGGTCGCCCGGTCACGGCGCGGGCGTACGAGGAGAGCTGGCGGTGCGTGCATCCGTGCACGCGGAGGTCGTAGGTGAAGGTGTCCATACCCCTAAAGACCCGGCCGGGTGGGTTCGTAACACGCACCAAGGGCCCTGTTCCGCCCCGATAGACTTCGAGAGCACTCTCCATCCGGCTTCAGGGGCCAATCCGGGTCCGCTCGCCTAGGAGGCCCCCACTCGTCGCCGCCCGTGAGGATCCCTATGGCCGTCTCCGCCGCTGCCCCCAACCCGCTCGCCCCGCCGTGGCTGCACCTCCCCGCCGACGCTAACGCCCTCGCGCCCGGTCTGTGGTCGCGCACCGTCGCCCGTGACGGCGGCGTGCTGACCGTCGGCGGCGTCGCCGCCACCGAGCTGGCCGAGCGCTTCGGCACACCGCTCTACGTCATCGACGAGGCCGACGCCCGCTCGCGCGCCGCCGAGGTGCGCCGCGCCTTCGACGACGCGTTCGGCGAGGTCGGCACCGCCGCGAAGGTCTACTACGCGGGCAAGGCCTTCCTGAGCGTCGAGGTCGCCCGGTGGATGGATGCCGCGGGCCTCTTCATCGACGTGTGCAGCGGCGGGGAGCTCGCCGTCGCCCTGGCCGCCGGCGTCGACCCGGAGCGCCTCGGCTTCCACGGCAACAACAAGTCGCTCGCCGAGATCGATCGCGCCGTCGAGATCGGGATCGGCGCGATCGTCATCGACAGCCTGCAGGAGATCGACCGCGTCGCCGAGGCGGCGGCGCGCCACGGCGTGCGGCAGAGCGTCCGCCTGCGGGTGAACAGCGGTGTGCACGCGCACACCCACGCGTTCCTGGCGACGGCGCACGAGGACCAGAAGTTCGGCATCGGGCTGGAGGCGGCCGTGGATGCGGTGTCGCGCATCCGCTCGCACGACTCGCTCGTCTTCAAGGGACTGCATTGCCACATCGGCTCGCAGATCTTCGGCGCGGACGGCTTCGCCGAGTCCGCCGCCCGCCTCCTCACCCTGCACCGGCAGCTGCTCGAAGGCGGCGACGTGCCCGAGCTCAACCTCGGCGGCGGCTTCGGCATCGCCTACACGTCCGCCGACGATCCGGCGCCGATCGACGAGCTGGCGCGGCGGATCGCCGAGACGGTGGCCGCCGGATGCGCGGAGCTCGACATCCCGCTCCCGGTGGTCGCGTTCGAGCCCGGCCGGTCGATCATCGGCACCGCCGGCCTCACGCTCTACACGGTCGGGACGACGAAGGATGTCCCGGTCGCCTTCCAGGACGACGGCGAGTCCGCCCTCCGGCGCTACGTCAGCGTCGACGGCGGGATGAGCGACAACGCCCGCCCCGCGCTGTACGAGGCCGACTACTCGGCCCGCCTCGCCAACCGCGTCTCTTCAGTCCCGCCGGCGCTCGTCCGGGTCGCGGGCAAGCACTGCGAGAGCGGGGACATCGTGGTGGACGCCGAGTACCTCCCGGGCGACGTCGCACCGGGCGACCTCCTCGCCGTCCCCGCGACCGGTGCCTACTGCTTCGCCCTGTCGAGCAACTACAACTATCTCGGGCGCCCGCCCGTCGTCGCCGTGCGCGACGGCGACGCCCGCGTCATCGTCCGTGGCGAGACGATCGACGACCTGCTGGCGCGGGACGCCGCATACGATGTCGCCGCCGCCCGCACCACCGCGACGAAGGAGCGCAACCAGGCATGATCGAGTACCGCAACCTCCGTGTCGCCCTGCTCGGGGCCGGCTCCGTCGGCTCGCAGGTGGCCCGTCTGCTGCTGGAGCAGGGGGACGAGTTCGCCTCCCGCATCGGCGCCCGCCTCGAACTGGTGGGCATCGCCGTCCGCGACGTGGACGCGCCGCGCGACGTCGACCTCCCGCGCCACCTGTTCACGACCGACGCCAGCTCGCTCATCCTGGGCGCCGACATCGTCGTGGAGCTGATGGGCGGCGTCGAGCCGGCCCGCGGCTACGTGCTCGAGGCGCTCAACTCCGGCGCCGACGTCATCACCGCGAACAAGGCGCTGCTGGCGACCCACGGCCCCGAGCTGTTCGAAGCGGCCGAGCAGGTCGGCGCGCAGCTCTACTACGAGGCGGCCGTCGCCGGGGCGATCCCGATCATCCGTCCCCTGCGCGACAGCCTCGCCGGCGACCGGATCAACCGCATCCTCGGCATCGTGAACGGCACGACCAACTTCATCCTCGACCGCATGGATGTGGTGGGCGAGACCCTGCAGGACGCCCTGGCGACCGCCGGCGAGCGCGGCTACGCCGAGGCCGACCCGACCGCCGACATCGGCGGCTACGACGCGGCGCAGAAGGCGGCCATCCTGGCGAGCCTCGCCTTCCACACCACCGTCCCGCTCGACCGCGTCTACCGCGAGGGCATCACCAGCATCACCAAGCAGCAGGTGGATGCGGCGCGCGAGGCGAACGCGGTCATCAAGCTGCTGGCCATCTGCGAGCGCATGACCGACCCGGAGACGGGGGAGGAGGGCGTCTCGGCCCGCGTCTACCCGGCGCTGATCAGCCGCGACCACCCGCTCGCCGCCGTGCACGGCGCGCACAACGCCGTCTTCGTGCAGTCCGCCGCCGCGGGCGACCTCATGTTCTACGGCGCAGGCGCCGGCGGCGTCGAGACCGCCTCCGCTGTGCTCGGCGATGTCGTGTCCGCGGCCCGCCGTCACGTCGTCGGCGGCCCGGGCGTCGCCGAGTCGACGCACGCCGGCATCCCGGTCCTCGACATCGGGCGCGTCGTCACCCGCTACCAGATCACCCTCGATGTGGCGGACCAGCCGGGCGTCCTCGCCGCGGTCGCGCGCATCCTGAGCGACGGCGGCGTCAGCGTCGAGACCGTGCAACAGTCTGTGCCGAGCCTGACCGGGCCCGTCGTCATCGCGGGTAACGCGGGAGGCGAGCCGGGCTCGCCGATTCACGGCGGCGGGACGGCCACCGCTACCCTGGTCATCGGAACCCACGAAGCCGAGGAGGCCGCGCTCGCGGCCACCGTCGAGGCGCTCGCAGCGAGCGACGTCGTGGTCGCCATCTCTTCCGTTCTCCGAGTCGAAGGATCGTAATGCCCCAGCCGAAGGCCTACAGTCGTCAGTGGCGAGGCGTCCTCCGCGAGTACGCGGACCGCCTGAACATCTCCGACGCCACTCCGATCGTCACGCTCGGCGAGGGCGGCACGCCGCTCATCCCGGCTCCGGCGCTGTCTGCGCGCACCGGCGCCGACGTGTACGTGAAGTTCGAGGGCATGAACCCGACCGGGTCGTTCAAGGACCGCGGCATGACCATGGCCATCTCGAAGGCCGTCGAGCACGGCGCGAAGGCCGTCATCTGCGCCTCCACCGGCAACACCTCGGCCTCGGCCGCCGCGTACGCGACGCACGCCGGCATCCAGTCCGTCGTGCTCGTGCCGGAGGGCAAGATCGCGATGGGCAAGCTCAGCCAGGCGATCGCTCACAACGCCCAGCTGCTGCAGGTGCAGGGCAACTTCGACGACTGCCTCGACATCGCGCGCGAGCTTGCGACCAACTACCCGGTGCACCTGGTCAACTCCGTCAACCCGGACCGCATCGAGGGCCAGAAGACCGCCGCCTTCGAGGTCGTGGAGGCGCTCGGCGACGCGCCCGACTTCCACCTCGTCCCGGTCGGGAACGCCGGCAACTACACCGCCTACCACCGCGGCTACACCGAGGAGCTGCAGCGCGGCGAGTCGACGAAGCTGCCGCGGATGTTCGGCTTCCAGGCCGCGGGCAGCGCGCCGATCGTGCTCGGCCACGCCGTGAAGGAGCCCGACACCATCGCGACCGCGATCCGCATCGGCAACCCGGCCTCGTGGGAGCTCGCGCTCAACGCGCGCGACGACAGCGACGGCTGGTTCGGCGCGATCGACGACGCCAAGATCCTCGAGGCGCACCGCATCCTGTCCGCCGAGGTCGGCATCTTCGTCGAGCCGGCCTCCGCGATCAGCGTCGCGGGCCTGCTCGAGCGCGCTGAGGCGGGCGTCATCCCCGCCGGCGCGACCGTCGTGCTGACCGTGACCGGCCACGGCCTGAAGGACCCGCAGTGGGCCCTCCGCACCGCCGACGGCTCCGACGTGCAGCCGACCGTGGTGCCGGTGGACACGACGGCGATCGCCGACGTGCTCGGCCTGCAGGCCAGCGGCGCCACCTCGAACGCCGAGGCGAACGCGTGACGTCGCCCGACCTGCGCGGCCGCACGGTCGTCGTCAAGGTCCCCGCCACCAGCGCGAACCTCGGCCCGGGCTTCGACACGCTCGGCCTCGCGCTCGCGCTGTACGACGAGCTCGAGGTGTCCGTCCGCGACGAGCCCGGCGCGACCGTCGAGGTCACCGGCGTCGGCGAGGGCGAGGTCGCGACCGACGAGGGCAACCTCGTGGTCCGCGCCATCGCGCACACCTTCGAGGCGGTCGGCGTGCCGCTGCCCGGCCTGAACCTGCGGGCGCGCAACAGCATCCCGCACGGCCGGGGGATGGGCTCCTCCGGCGCCGCGATCGTCTCCGGCATCATGGCGGCCAAGGGGCTGCTCGAGGGCGTCGTCGACCTCGACGCGCAGCAGCTGCTGGCGCTGGCGAACGACATGGAGGGCCACCCCGACAACGTCGCGCCCGCCCTGTTCGGCGGCCTGACCATCGCGTGGGTGACTCCCGAGGGCCCGCGTTTCAAGAAGCTGATCGTCCACCGCGGCGTCTCGCCGCTCGTGCTGGTGCCCGAACACGTCATGTCCACCGCCCTCGCGCGCAGCCTGCAGCCGCAGTCCGTCCCGCACGAGGATGCCGTGTTCAACGTCTCCCGCTCCGCGCTGCTGGTCGCGGCACTCATCCAGAGCCCCGAGCTGCTGCACGCGGCGACCGAGGACAAGCTCCACCAGAGCTACCGCGCCTCGGCCATGCCGGAGACCGACCGGCTGATCACGCTGCTGCGCGACAACGGCTTCGCCGCCGTCGTCTCGGGTGCGGGGCCGTCCATCCTCGTGCTCGGCAGCGACCCGAGCCAGCGGCTCGCGGCCGCGAAGCTGGTCGAAGAGGCCGCGCAGACCCGCTGGCAGCCGCTGATGCTCGCCGTCGACTTCAAGGGCGCCACGGTCGTGCGCACCGAGTCGGCCCGGGCGGACACACCGGCGGCCTAGCGTCCGGAGCGCCCGTCCCGAGGTGGTAAACTGCACTCGCACCCGTGAAGAACCCGCGTCACGAGCGAATCCAGCTTCCGGGTGATCTCCTAGCAATCATGCCGTCACTCCTGCCTGCCCTTCAGGTCCTCCTCTCGCGAGAACCGAAGAGGGCGACGTAGCGCGGATCAGAACGCAGCACGTTCCGGCAGTTCATGTGACGAAGCTTCACAGACGGCGCGCAAGGGCGCGCCGGGGGAAAGGATCCTCTTCCGTGACTGATGTCGAACTCCACGCCGGGGGCGTGGACACCAGCGACCTGACCTCGCTCAAGGTGGCGGAGCTGCAGGCTCTCGCCGCCGAGCTCGGGCTCCAGGGCGCAGGCCGGCTCCGCAAGGGCGAGCTGGTCGAGGCGATCGCCGCTGCACGCGCAGCGGGCGCTCCGGCCGACTCCGCCGAGCCGGCCCTGATCGAGACCACCGAGGTCGACGCGGCGCCCGCCGCGGCCTCGCAGGTCCTCACCGAGCCTCTCATCGCCGAGCCGCTCATCGCCGAGCCGGCCGGCGCCGAGCGCGTCGAGCCCACCGTGGGCGACCCGGTGCTGCCGCCGGCCGATGCCGCGCAGAGCGCCGAGGCCCCGACGGGCGACCAGGCCGGCTCCGAGCCGCGCCGCCGCGGCTCGCGTCGCGTGACCAGCCCCGACGGCACCGGCATCGCGGCGCCCGTCGCGACCGGCTCGCACGTCAACTCCGGCGCCACCGGCGTCGACTCGCTCATCCCCGATGTGGATGCGCTGCTCGACTCCGCGCTCGCCTCCCGCGAGCAGGCCCGCGGCCAGCAGAACGGCCAGAACGCCCAGAACGGCGAGCAGGGCCAGGGCGGCGGACGCCGTCGCCGTGGCCGTGGCGGCCAGAACGGCGAGCAGGGCGGCCAGGAGCAGCAGAACGGCCAGCAGGGCCAGGACGCCGCGCAGGCGCAGGGCGAGCAGGCCGACCAGCAGGCCGACCAGGCCGACGGCCAGAACGAGCAGCAGGGCTCCGGCCGCAACCGCCGCAACCGCAACCGCAACAAGAACAACCAGCAGCAGAACGAGCAGGGCCAGCAGAATCAGCAGGGCCAGCCGAAGGACCTGCAGCAGGGTGGCCAGGGCCAGCAGAACCGGGGCCAGAACGCCCAGACCCAGCAGAGCGACGCCGAGGGCGAGCGCGGCGGCCGCTACCGCGACCGCAACCGCAAGCGTCGCGGCGGCGTCGGCGGCGATGAGTTCGAGCCGGAGCTGACCGAGGACGACGTCCTCATCCCCGTCGCGGGCATCCTCGACGTGCTCGACAACTACGCGTTCGTCCGCACCACCGGCTACCTGCCGGGCGCGAGCGACGTGTACGTCTCGCTGGGCCAGGTCAAGAAGTACAACCTGCGCAAGGGCGACGCCGTGGTCGGCGCCATCCGCCAGCCGCGCGACAACGAGAACAACAGCCGCCAGAAGTACAACGCGCTGGTCAAGGTCGACTCCATCAACGGGCAGACCCCGGAGGAGGCCGCGGCCCGCGTCGAGTTCGGCAAGCTGACGCCGCTGTACCCGCAGGAGCGCCTGCGCCTCGAGACCGAGCCCAGCAAGGTGACCCAGCGGATCATCGACCTGGTCGCCCCGATCGGCAAGGGCCAGCGCGGCCTCATCGTCGCGCCGCCGAAGGCCGGCAAGACCATCGTGATGCAGCAGATTGCCAACGCGATCACCGCAAACAACCCCGAGGTTCACCTCATGGTGGTGCTGGTGGACGAGCGCCCAGAAGAGGTCACCGACATGCAGCGCACGGTGAAGGGCGAGGTCATCGCCTCGACCTTCGACCGTCCCGCCGAGGACCACACCACCGTCGCCGAGCTCGCCATCGAGCGCGCGAAGCGCCTGGTGGAGCTGGGCCACGACGTGGTCGTGCTGCTCGACTCCATCACCCGACTGGGCCGTGCGTACAACCTGACCGCTCCGGCGTCGGGCCGCATCCTCTCCGGTGGTGTGGACGCGTCGGCGCTGTACCCGCCGAAGCGCTTCTTCGGCGCCGCGCGCAACATCGAGCACGGCGGCTCGCTGACCATCCTCGCCTCGGCGCTGGTGGAGACCGGCTCCAAGATGGACGAGGTCATCTTCGAGGAGTTCAAGGGCACCGGCAACATGGAGCTCCGCCTGTCGCGCCAGCTGGCCGACAAGCGCATCTTCCCGGCCGTCGACGTCAACGCCTCCGGCACCCGCCGCGAGGAGATGCTGATGGGC
The DNA here is from genome assembly GCA_001647635.1 of Leifsonia xyli. Taxonomy (NCBI): domain Bacteria; kingdom Bacillati; phylum Actinomycetota; class Actinomycetes; order Micrococcales; family Microbacteriaceae; genus Leifsonia; species Leifsonia xyli. The sequence goes on from CP014761.1 coordinate 3,444,763, forward strand.
CAGGACGAGGTCAAGATCACCTGGAAGCTGCGCCGCGCCCTCGCTGGGCTCGACCAGCAGCAGGCGCTCGAGATCGTCCTCGGCCGCCTCAAGGAGACCTCGAGCAACGTCGAGTTCCTGATGCAGGTGCAGAAGTCGATGCCGCAGCCGACCAACGGCCACGGCAACGCGCACTCGCACGGTCACGAGAACGACCACCGCTAGCTGCGATCAGCGCCCGTCCGCCCTGCCACGCGCAGGGTGGGCGGGCGCTTCGTCGTTCCCCGGCCTCCCCTCGGCAGAAAGAAGACCCCCATGTTCGAATCGGTGAACACGCTCATCGCCGAGCACGACGACCTGCAGCGCCAGCTGTCCGACCCCGACCTGCACAGCGATCCGGTGCGCTCCAAGAAGGTGAACCGGCGCTACGCCGAGCTGTCGCGCATCGTCGCGGCCTACAACGAGTGGAAGCAGCTGACGGACGACCTGGAGGCCGCCCGCGAGCTGGCCGCCGAGGACGCCGCGTTCGCCGAGGAGATCCCGGGCCTGGAGGCGAGCCTCGCGGAGTCGTCCGAGAAGCTGCGCCGTCTGCTCATCCCGCGCGACCCCAACGACAGCCGCGACGTCATCATGGAGATCAAGATGGGCGAGGGCGGCGCCGAGTCCGCGCTGTTCGCCGGCGACCTGCTGCGCATGTACCTCCACTACGCCGACTCGCGCCGCTGGAAGGCCGAGATCATCGAGCAGACCTCGAGCGACCTGGGCGGCATCAAGGACGTGCAGGTCGCCTTCAAGGGCGGCTCCAGCGACCCGGCCGAGGGCGTCTGGGCGCACCTCAAGTACGAGGGCGGCGTGCACCGCGTGCAGCGCGTGCCGGCCACCGAGTCGCAGGGCCGCATCCACACCTCCGCCGCCGGCGTGCTCGTCTTCCCGGAGGTGGACGAGCCGGAGGAGGTCGAGATCAACCCGAACGACCTCAAGATCGACGTGTTCCGGTCGTCCGGCCCCGGAGGGCAGTCGGTCAACACGACCGACTCGGCGGTGCGCATCACGCACGTCCCGACCGGCATCGTCGTGTCGATGCAGAACGAGAAGAGCCAGTTGCAGAACCGCGAGGCGGCGATGCGCGTGCTGCGCGCCCGCCTGCTCGCGCGGCAGCAGGAGGAGGCGGACGCCGAGGCGGCCGAGTTCCGCAAGGGCCAGATCCGCACCATGGACCGCTCGGAGCGCATCCGCACCTACAACTTCCCCGAGAACCGCATCGCGGACCACCGCACCGGCTACAAGGCCTACAACCTCGACGCCGTCATGAACGGAGCCCTGGACCCCGTCATCGACAGCAACATCGAGGCCGACGAGGAGGCCCGCCTCGCCGATCTCGGCCAGGAGTAGCCCGCCGGCCGTCAGCGGAGTGCCGTGGTGGCGCGGTCGCGGGTGGTGAGGTCGCGGTGCGTGGCGGCCGCGCGCCAGCCGTCGGCGGTCAGGAGGTCGCGGATCGCGGCGCCCTGCAGCTCCCCGTGCTCCAGCACGAGGGTGCCGCCGGGGTGGAGCAGGCGCCGGGCCACGCGGGAGATCGTGCGCACCACATCCAGTCCGTCCGGGCCGCCGTAGAGGGCCGCGTGCGGGTCGTGGAGGCGCACCTCGGGGTCGCGGGGGATGGCGTCGTCGGGCACGTACGGCGGGTTCGAGATCACGACGTCGACCGTCCCGTCGAGCTGCGGCAGGGCGTCGGCGAGGTCGATGAACACCGGCGTCAGATTCGCCGCGCCCACCTCGTCGATGTTGCGACGCGCCCAGATGAACGCCTCGGGGGAGTTCTCGACCGCGTAGACGCGGGCGTGCGGCACCTCGGTGGCGAGCGCCAGCGCGATCGCTCCGCTGCCCGTCCCCAGGTCGACCGCGACCGGCTCCGGCGACGGAACGGCACGCAGCGCGTCGATCGCGAACTGCGCCACCTGCTCCGTCTCCGGGCGCGGGACGAACACCCCCGGCCCGACATTCAGCTCCAGCGACCGGAACGGCGCCCGGCCGGTGATGTGCTGCAGGGGCTCCCGCGCCGCGCGGCGCTCGACCAGCTCGCGCAGGCGGGCAGCGTCGTCGTCGGACACCTCCGCATCCATCACCACCAGCGCCTGGACGCGACCGCGGCTCTCGCCGAGCACGTGGCCGATCAGCAGCTCCGCATCCACCTGGGGGTCCGGCACACCGGCGCGCGCGAGCACGGCGGCGGTCTCGTCGCGGAGGGCGCGGGCGGAGCGGGCGGCCGGGGAGGCGGGTTCGGGATTCATCGCCGAACGAGCCTACCCGTCACAGTCGTTCCCTGTTGGCGCGTGACGTCTAGAGTGGTGACGCGATCCCATCCGCCACCTCGACCAAGGAAGAGGCCCATGTCCGGACACATCTACGCCAACGTCACCGAGGCCGTCGGCCGCACCCCGCTCGTCCGGCTCAACCGCCTCGCGGAGGGGATCGACGCGACCGTGCTCGCGAAGCTGGAGTTCTACAATCCGGCCGCGAGCGTGAAGGACCGCATCGGCGTCGCCATCATCGACGCCGCCGAGAAGGCCGGAGCGCTGCGCCCGGGCGGGACGATCGTGGAGGCGACCAGCGGCAACACCGGCATCGCACTCGCGATGGTCGGCGCCGCCCGCGGCTACACGGTGATCCTCGCGATGCCCGAGACGGCGAGCAAGGAGCGCCGCGTCGTGATGCGCGCGTTCGGCGCCCAGGTCGTGCTGACCCCCGGCCCCGACGGGATGCGCGGTGCGGTCGCCCGGGCGCGGGAGATCGTCGACACCACCGAGAACGCCATCTGGGCCCGCCAGTTCGAGAACGAGGCCAACCCGGCCATCCACCGCGCCACCACGGCCGAGGAGATCTGGGAGGACACCGACGGCGGCGTCGACATCTTCGTCGCGGGCGTCGGCACCGGCGGCACCATCACCGGCGTCGGTCAGGTGCTGAAGGAGCGCAAGCCCGACGTGAAGGTGATCGCGGTCGAGCCGCTGGACTCGCCCATCCTGAACGGCGGCCAGCCGGGCCCGCACAAGATCCAGGGCATCGGCGCGAACTTCGTGCCCGAGATCCTGGACACCACGATCTACGACGAGGTCGTCGATGTCTCGCTCGACGACGCGCTCGACGTCGCCAAGAAGCTGGCGATCGAGGAGGGCATCCTCGCGGGCATCTCGTCCGGCGCCATCATCTGGGCGGCCCTTCAGGTGGCGAAGCGCCCGGAGAACGCCGGCAAGACCGTCGTCGCGATCGTGTGCGACACGGGCGAGCGCTACATCTCGACCCCGCTGTGGGCCGACCTGCTGGACTGACCGGGGTGCCGATCTTCCGGGCGCGCGAGGACATCCGCAACGCCCGCCGTCACGACCCGGCGGCGCGCGGCGATGCCGAGGTCGCCGTCGTCTACTCCGGCCTGCACGCCGTCTGGTCCTACCGGGTCGCGCACCGGCTGTGGCAGGCCGGTCTGCGCATGCCGGCGCGCATCCTGTCCCAGCTGACGCGGTTCCTGACGGGCATCGAGATCCACCCCGGTGCGCGCATCGGGCGGCGCTTCTTCATCGACCACGGAATGGGCGTGGTGATCGGCGAGACGACGTGGATCGGCGACGACGTGATGCTGTACCACGCCGTCACCCTAGGCGGCCGGGGGAGCGGGCACGGCAAACGCCACCCGACCATCGAGGACGGCGTCATCGTCGGCGCCGGCGCGAAGGTGCTCGGCTCGATCACGATCGGCGCGCACTCCGTGATCGGCGCGAACGCCGTCGTCACGCGCGACGCCCCCGCCGACTCGCTCCTCGTCGGGGTCCCCGCGCATCCGCGCCCGCGCTCCGGCCACGAGCAGATCGCCGGCGACGACTGGATCGACCCCGCCATCTACATCTAGCGGGAGGCGCGGTCGGACTCACGGGCGGCGCGCTCGGCGGCGCGGGCGATCGCCTCGCGCTCGCGCTTGCGGGCCTCGCGGAGCTTGGACTCGGCCTCGCGGCGCGCCTTGGCGGCCTCGCGGACGGCCTTGTCGCGCGGGCGGACTCGGGGCGGGGGACCGGCGCGATCGTGGCGCCCTCGCCGCGTGCGGCGACGTAGCGCTCGATGCCGTCCAGGATGCGCTCCAGGCCGAAGGCGAAGTCGTCCAGGTCGTCGCCCTCCGCGTCCGCGTAGGTGCCGGATGCTACCAGCGGCGCGAGGTCGGGGAACCGCTCCGGCGTGACCAGCTCCGCGAGCGCGGACGTGAACGCCTCGCCGTTCGCCGGCGGCCCGTCCGTCTGGCGCGACCGGCTCACATCCCGTTCCACGACGCCCACCGCCCGCGCGTACGACGACAGCAGCAGCGCGGTCGACATCTTCTCGGCGTCGGTCAGCGGCAACGTCCGCATCTCGCGCAGTCCCCAGTCGAGCACCGCGAGGTTGTTCGGCATGAGCGGGATGCCGCTGATCGGGATGTCGGGGAACCACGGGTGCTCGCGCATCACGTCGATCGTCGCCATCGACCACCGCCGAAGGCCCTCGCGCCAGTCGTGGTCGGGAGCGCCGCCGGCGAGTGTCTCGTCCGGTGGGATGGGGACGGCGCACACCGCGTCCTGCATCAGTGCCAGCACGTCGTCCTTGCTGGTCACGTACCGGTACAGCGACATGGTCGTGAAGCCCAGCTCGCTCGCTATTCGGCTCATGGACACGGCCCCGAGTCCCTCGGCGTCGGCCAGCTCGATCGCGGTGTCGACGATGCGCTCGACGCTCAGCTCGCGTTTGGGTCCGCGCTGCGGGCGCTCGGCGACGCCCCAGCTCAGCGCGACGGCGCGGGGGAGCACGTCCTCGACGTCGTCGGCCATCGCACCACCTTCCTGTTGACACCCATCCTAGAACTGTGTATCACTTAAACAACCGTATGCGGCATAAACAGTTTACGCGACACACAGAGAGGGATCACCATGAACCGACCCGCGATCGAGGTCACGGGGGTGCGCAAGTCCTACGGCGCGCAGACGGTGCTCGACGGCATCGACCTGCGCGTTCCGGCGGGCAGCGTGTTCGCCCTGCTGGGGCCGAACGGAGCGGGCAAGACCACGCTCATCACCATCCTGTCCACGCTGGTGCGCCCGGATGCGGGACGCGTCGTCATCGAGGGCCACGACCTGGAGACGGACGCGGAGGGCATCCGCCGCGTCATCAGCGTCACCGGCCAGGCGGCCGCGGTGGACGGCGTGCTCACCGGCGAGGAGAACCTGCGCATGATGGCCAGGCTGTCCGGAGCGACGCCCGCCGAGGCCAAGGTTCGAGCCGCCGAGCTGATCGAGCGCTTCGACCTCCGGGCCGCCGCCCGCAGGCGCGTCTCCACCTACTCCGGCGGGATGCGGCGGCGGCTCGACCTGGCGCTCAGCCTCGTCGCGACCCCGCCCGTCATCTTCCTGGACGAGCCGACCACCGGCCTCGACACCCGCAGCCGGCAGACGCTGTGGGACATCATCCTCAACCTGGCCCGCCGCGGGACCACGATCCTGCTGACGACGCAGTACCTCGAGGAGGCCGACCAGCTGGCCGACCGCATCGCGGTGCTCGACCACGGCATGATCGTCGCCGAGGGCACCGCCGCCGAGCTGAAGGCGCGGGTCGGCGGCGAGGTCGTCGAGCTGCGGGATGCGCGCGGCGAGCTCGTGCGCGAACTCCCCACCGACGGGACCGTGGAGGCGCTCCGCACCGCGATCGACCAGCTCGACGCCCTCGGGATCGCGGACGGCACGATCGGCATCCGCAAGCCGTCGCTCGACGACGCGTTCCTCGCCCTGACGGGGCAGTCCACAGCAGCACCCACCGACGAGGAGGCCGTCCGATGACCACCGCGACCCTCACCACCCGCCCCGAGCGCGCCGTCGCGCCGCTCACCAGCGCCCGCGTCTTCGTGGGCCGCAGCATCCGTCACTCGCTCCGCGACGTGGAGGCGCTGACGATGGCGATCGTCCTGCCCGTCATGCTCATGCTCCTGTTCACCTTCGTGTTCGGGGGAGCGCTGGATCGCGACGGCGGCTACGTGCAGTACGTGGTACCGGGCATCATCCTGCTCTGCGCGGGCTTCGGCGCCTCCAGCACGGCCGTCGACGTCGCGCAGGACATGAGCGACGGCATCGTGGACCGGTTCCGCACCATGCCGCTGCGCTCGCGCGGCGTCGTGACCGGCCACGTCGTCGCCAGCCTGCTGCGCAACCTCTTCGCGACCGGTGTCGTGATCGGGGTCGCCCTGCTGGTCGGTTTCCGTCCCACCGCGAACGCGCTGCAGTGGATCGGCGCCCTCGGCGTCGTGGCCCTCTTCATCCTCGCCATCACCTGGCTCTACGCCGGGATCGGCCTCGCGGCGAAGAGCCCGACCGCGGCGAGCGGCTACGGCTTCGCGCTGCTGTTCCTGCCCTACCTGTCGAGCGCGTTCGTCCCCACGGACACGATGCCGACCTGGCTGCAGTGGATCGCCGAGAACCAGCCGATCACGCCGATCATCGAGACGATCCGCGCGTTCCTGTTCGGACGCGACCCGGGCAGCGACCTGTGGTGGGCGCTCGGCTGGTGCGCGCTCATCATCGTCGGCGCCTACGTCTGGGCCGCCTGGCTGTTCCGCCGCTCGGCGGCCCGGCGCTAGCCGACAGCGGGGTCAGCGGTCGCGGGAGGCGAAGGCGCGGATCGCCTCCCGCAGGCCGTCGGTGTCGAACGAGCCGTCCTCGCGCTTGACGAAGTGGTACGCCTGCATCCCGCACTCGCGGGCGCCTTCGACGTTCGCGATCGAGTCGTCGAACAGGATCGCGTTCTCCGGCTCCACCCCGAACCGCCCGAGCGCCCGCGTGTAGATGCGGCGCTCGGGCTTCCGGGCGCCCAGCACCGCCGACACCAGGTCGTTGCCGCCGAGGACGTCGACGATCTCGGGGGTCAGCACCGGGAGCGAATCCTTGAACGGGATGGGGTTGTTCGAGAGCAGCGACACGGTCCCGAGCTCCGCGGCCTCGTGCAGCGCCTCGATGGCGCCCGGGATCGGTGTCATCGCGGCCTTCCGCGCCTCCTGCCACTCCTCGAGCGTCAGCCGGGCGCCCGTCACCTCGGCGAACGCGGCCAGGTACTCCTCGCTGGTGGAGTACTCGCCGATCTCGGCCGCTCGCTCGAAACCGCCGGCCCACCAGGAGGAGGCGAGCCGGTACTGGCTCACACCTCCCAGCTCAGCGAGCTTCGGGAGCCGCTTGTGGAAGTCGTAGTCGTAGAGCGTCTTGTCGCAGTCGAAGAAGTAGACGTCCATCGACTCCAGTATCGTCCTCCCAGTCTGGGCGTCGTCCCCCCGGCTATCATTGACCCCGTCATGGCAACCATCTACGACTGCTCGGTCGACTCCGAGCTGCTCACCGGCATGCGTCTCGCCCGGGCGGCGATCGGGCGCGGCGAACTCGTCGTCATCCCCACCGACACGGTGTACGGCGTCGCCGCCGACGCCTTCAGCCCTGCGGCCGTCCAGCGTCTCCTCGACGCGAAGGGACGCGGCCGCCAGTCGCCCCCGCCCGTGCTCGTCCCCGGCATCCCCACCCTGGCCGCTCTCGCCGAGCGGGTGCCTGACGAGGTCGATGCGCTCGTCAAGGCGTTCTGGCCGGGTGGCCTCACCATCGTGCTGCCCGCCTCCCCGTCGCTGGTCTGGGATCTCGGCGAGACCAAGGGCACCGTCGCGCTCCGCATGCCCGACAACACCATCGCGCTCGAGCTGCTGTCCGAGACGGGCCCGCTCGCCGTCTCGTCGGCGAACAAGACCGGCCTTCCCGCCGCCCGCACCGCTGCGGAGGCCGAGGCGATGCTCGGCGACTCCATCTCGGTCTACCTCGACGGGGGAGAGGCCGGCGACAACTACGAGCGCGTCGAGGGCAAGGACAGCTCCTCGACCATCGTGGACGCCACCGCGCTGGCGTCGGGCTCGGGGGTCTGCGCATCCTCCGCCACGGCGTCATCTCGGTCGAGCAGCTGCGGGAGGTCGTCGGCGACGTCCTCGCCGTCCCCTCGGACGCCTGACCCGTGACCCTCCTCCTCGCGCTCGCCCTGATCTCGGCCGTCATCACGTTCGGGATGTCGTTCGTCGTCTACAAGCTGGCGATGCGCTTCAAGCTCTACCCGAAGATCCGTGCACGGGATGTGCACACGCGTCCCACGCCCCGGCTCGGCGGCGTGGCGATGTTCCTCGGCATCCTCGTGGCGTTCGGCGTCTCGTGGCTGCTGTCGAGCCAGTTCGGCGTGCTGTCGCTGATCTTCTCGGATCAGGGGCCGATCCTCGCCATCCTGGGCGCCTCGCTGCTCATCGTGGTGCTCGGCGTCGCCGACGACCTCTGGGACCTCGACTGGATGACCAAGCTCGCCGGTCAGTTCGTGGCCGCAGGGCTCGTGGCCTGGCTGGGCGTGCAGATCTACTCGCTGCCGATCGGCGGCCTGACGGTGGGCTCGCCGGTGATGTCGATCATCATCACCCTCTTCGCGATCGTGCTGGTGATGAACGCCATCAACTTCATCGACGGGCTGGACGGCCTGGTCGCCGGGGTCGCGCTGATCGCCAACGGCACGTTCCTCGTCTACACGTACCTCCTGCAGCGCGAGATCAGCCCGCAGAACTACTTCAGCCTGGCCGGCGTGATCGCCGCGATCCTGGTCGGCGCTTGCGCCGGGTTCCTGCCGCTCAACTGGCACCCCGCGAAGATGTTCATGGGGGATGCGGGAGCGCTCCTCATCGGCCTGCTCATGGCGACCTCGGCCATCTCTGTCACCGGCACGATCAATCCGGAGGCGCTGCAGACGCTGGGCAAGTCGTCCCTGGTGCCCGCGTTCATCCCGGTCATCCTGCCCTTCGCCGTCCTGGTCGTGCCGCTGCTCGACTTCGGGCTCGCGGTCATCCGCCGCCTGCGGGCGGGCAAGTCGCCGTTCAGCGCCGACCGCAAGCATCTGCACCACCGCCTGCTCGACATGGGCCACACGCATCTGCACGCCGTGCTCATCTTCTACGCGTGGACCGCCGTGCTGTCGATCGGCTGCCTGCTGTTCTTCTTCGACCCGTACTGGATGGCGATCGTGTTCGTCGCCATCGGCCTGGTCGTCTGCACCGCTTTCACGCTCGCGCCGCTCAGCCGCCGCAAGGCCAACGAGGCCGTCGCCGAGCTCGCCCCCGCGGGCAGCGTCGAGGCCGCCGTGACGGCGCGCTTCGACCAGCTCGACGCCGCGAGCGAGCGCCCGGCCTCCGAATCCCTCAGCCCGACCCTCACAGAGGAGACCCGATGACCGACCACCCGGACGGCACCCCCGCCCCCCGGCCGGCCCAGCCCGCCGCCCAGCCCACCTCGACGCCGGTACTGCGCGACGTCCTCAAGTACGGGCTCATCCTCGCCGGCGCGATCGCCATCGTCGGGATGCTGCTCGGCGGTCTGTTCGCGGGCTGGATCGGCGTCACCAGCGCCCTGATCGGCACGGCGATGGCCGCGGTGTTCCTCTCGATCACCGCGCTGAGCATCCTGATCGCCAACCGGTTCATCGGCTCCGACCTCTTCGTGGGCCTGTTCTTCGGCATCGTGCTGGGCGGCTGGATCCTGAAGTTCGTGCTGTTCCTGGTGCTCGCGATCCTGCTGCGGGACCAGCCCTGGATCAACCCGGTCGTGCTGTTCCTGAGCCTCATCGCGGGCGTGATCGGATCGCTCGTGGTGGACATGATCGTGGTCTTCCGGTCGCGCGTCCCCTACGCCAGCGACGTCACCCTTCCGGGTGAGAAGCGCTGACCCGTTTCTGATTCGTTATGGACTGAAAACTCTTGTAGAGTTATCAGTGATCCCCCACCCGTTCGCGCGAAGAAACCCGTAGTGCGAGTAGTGCCGGGTTCCCCACCGTTCGTCGTCGCGAGAGCCATGAGCTCGACGCCCCGAAACAGGAGATAGCGCTGTTAGCTAACGCTGTGAACCTGCTGGTCCAGGCCGCAAGCTCCGATGATGGAAGCTTCCAGGGTCCCTCGATCAACGAGTTCTTCCCCCCGACCCTGTTCACCATCGGTGGCCTCGAGTTCAACCGCATCATCGTCGTGCGCCTCCTGGCGACGATCGCGCTCCTCCTGATCTTCTGGCTCGGCACGCGCCGCATGAAGCTCATCCCGGGCCGCTTCCAGTCGGTCGTCGAGATGGGCCTCGACTTCGTCCGCGTCAACATCGCGGAAGACCTGCTGGGCAAGAAGGACGGCCGCCGGTTCCTGCCGCTGCTGACCACGATCTTCTTCATGATCCTGTTCTTCAACCTGACAGGCATCATCCCGTTCCTCAACATCGCGGGAACCTCCGTGATCGCGGTCCCGCTGCTGCTGGCGATCGTCGCGTACATCGCGTTCATCTACGCGGGCATCAAGAAGAGCCCGAAGAACTTCTTCAAGAACTCGCTCTTCCCGCCCGGCGTGCCGTGGCCGCTGTACATCATCGTGACACCGATCGAGTTCGTCTCGACCTTCATCCTGCGTCCGATCACGCTGACCCTCCGACTGCTGATGAACATGGTCGTCGGGCACCTCCTGCTGGTGCTCTTCTTCACCGCGACGACGTTCTTCTTCTTCCAGGCCGGCGGCCTGTGGGCGCTGTTCGGCATCGGCACCTTCGCCTTCGGGTTCGTCTTCACGCTCTTCGAGATCCTGGTCGCAGTCCTGCAGGCCTACGTCTTCGCACTGCTCACCGCTGTCTACATCCAGCTGGCAGTCGCCGAGGAACACTAAGAACGATCCGCGCACCCGCACGGATCGCCATCACGGAAGGAAACACACAACGTGGACATCGCTGCAATCAACGGCAACATCGCCACCGTCGGTTACGGCCTCGCCGCCATCGGCCCGGCCATCGGCGTGGGCATCGTCGTCGGCAAGACCATCGAGGGCGTGGCCCGTCAGCCCGAGCTGGCCGGCCGTCTCCAGGTCCTGATGTACATCGGTATCGCGTTCACCGAGGCGCTCGCGTTCATCGGTATCGCGACCTACTTCATCTTCGTCTGAGTCCTCTTTTCTCACTCAGTAAAGGAGGAACCATGCTCAAAGGTGTGGTGATCGCCGCCGAGGAGGCGCAGCACAATCCACTCATCCCCGAGTGGCCCGACATCATCGGTGCGCTGATCTGCTTCATCATCATCCTGTTCTTCTTCTGGAAGCTCGTGCTTCCGCGCATGAAGAAGCTGCTGGATGAGCGCGCCGAAGCGATCGAGGGCAACATCGAGAAGGCCGACGAAGCACAGCGCAAGGCCGAGGCCCTGCTGGAGGAGTACACCGCCCAGCTCGCCGAGGCACGCGCTGAGGCCGGCAAGATTCGCGAGACTGCGCGCGCTGACGGTCAGAAGATCGTCGCCGAGGCCCGCGAGACCGCGACGGCCGAGGCCGCCCGCGTGACCGCACAGGCCCAGGCGCAGCTCGAGGCGGAGCGCCAGACGGCGCTCGTGCAGCTGCGCGGCGAGGTCGGCTCGCTCGCGATCGACCTCGCGTCGACCGTCGTGCGCGAGTCGCTCGACGAGGACAAGCGCGCTCAGGCGATCGTGGACCGCTTCCTGGCGGACCTCGAGGCCGACGAGCAGAAGGCAGGATCGGGCAACTGATGGGAAGCGCCACCAGAGAAGCATTGGCCCGGTCCGTGTCGGCTCTCGCCGACCTGGGATCCAAGGCCGATCTGGCGACGGCCGAGGACCTGTTCGCCGCAGGACGAGTCGTCGCCGACTCCGCCCAGCTCCGAGCGGTCCTCAGCGACCCCACGGCCGACGCGACGGGCAAGGCGGCGCTCGTGAAGCGCGTCTTCGCCTCGCTGTCGGAGCCGGCTGTCACGCTGCTCGGCGTCGTCGTCGCGCAGCGCTGGTCGTCGCACGACGACCTCCTCGCGGCCATCGAAGAGCTGGGGATCCGGGCGATCGCCGCCTCGGCGCCGCGGAACGTCGATGTCGTGGCGGAGCTGTTCACCTTCGGAGGCGCCGTGACCTCCGACGCGCAGCTCGAGCTCGCGCTCCGCAGCAAGCTGGCCGACAGCGACGCCAAGGTCGCCCTGGTCGAGCGTCTGCTGGGCGGACGGGCGTCGAAGGAGACCCTCGCCGTCGTGCGGCAGCTCGTCGAGCAGCCCCGCGGCCGCAGCATCCGGGAGTCGCTCCGTTCGGCCGCGCGCATCGTCGCGGCCCAGGAGGGGCTGACCATCGCGACGGTCTACGCCGCGTCCCCGCTTCCCGAGGCCCAGGCCGAGCGCCTGCGCTCGGTGCTCAGCGCCACCTATGGCGACCTGAAGATCAACCAGGTCGTCGACCCCTCGATCATCGGCGGATTGCGCGTACAGATCGGTGACGACGTCATCGACGGAAGCATCGCATCGCGTCTGGCCGAACTCCGGCTTCAGCTGGCGGGCTGACCGCCTCAAGATAGGAATCACAATGGCAGACATCCAGATCAGCCCCGACGAGATCCGCGACGCGCTCAAGGACTTCGTCAACAGCTACGAGCCCACCGGCGCCGAGGCGACCGAGATCGGCCACGTCCTGGACGCCTCCGACGGCATCGCGCACGTCGAGGGCCTCCCGAGCGTCATGGCGAACGAGCTCATCCGCTTCTCGGACGGCACGCTCGGCCTCGCGCAGAACCTCGATGAGAACGAGGTCGGCGTCGTCGTCCTCGGCGAGTTCGACGACATCGTCGAGGGCATGGAGGTGACCCGCACCGGCGAGGTCCTCTCCGTCCCGGTCGGCGACGGCTACCTCGGCCGCGTCGTGGACCCGCTGGGCAACCCGATCGACGGCCTCGGCGAGATCGCCAGCGAGGGCCGCCGCGAGCTCGAGCTCCAGGCCCCCGGCGTCATGCAGCGCAAGTCGGTGCACGAGCCGCTCCAGACCGGCATCAAGGCGATTGACGCCATGATCCCCGTCGGCCGCGGCCAGCGCCAGCTCATCATCGGCGACCGCCAGACCGGTAAGACGGCCATCGCGATCGACACGATCATCAACCAGAAGGCCAACTGGGAGTCGGGCGACGAGAACAAGCAGGTCCGCTGCATCTACGTCGCGATCGGCCAGAAGGGCTCGACCATCGCCTCGGTGAAGGGCGCGCTCGAGGACGCCGGCGCGATGGAGTACACCACCATCGTCGCCGCCCCGGCCTCCGACCCGGCCGGCTTCAAGTACCTCGCCCCCTACACCGGCTCCGCCATCGGCCAGCACTGGATGTACGGCGGCAAGCACGTCCTCATCGTCTTCGACGACCTGTCCAAGCAGGCCGAGGCGTACCGCGCCGTGTCGCTCCTCCTCCGCCGTCCGCCGGGACGCGAGGCCTACCCGGGCGACGTCTTCTACCTGCACTCCCGCCTGCTGGAGCGCTGCGCCAAGCTCTCCGACGAGCTGGGCGCCGGGTCGATGACCGGTCTGCCGATCATCGAGACCAAGGCGAACGACGTCTCCGCGTACATCCCGACCAACGTGATCTCGATCACCGACGGCCAGATCTTCCTCCAGTCCGACCTCTTCAACGCCAACCAGCGTCCCGCTGTCGACGTCGGCATCTCGGTCTCCCGAGTCGGCGGCGACGCGCAGGTGAAGTCGATCAAGAAGGTCTCCGGCACCCTCAAGCTCGAGCTCGCGCAGTACCGCTCCCTCGAGGCGTTCGCGATGTTCGCGTCCGACCTCGACGCGGCCAGCCGTCGTCAGCTCGCCCGTGGCGCGCGCCTCACCGAGCTGCTCAAGCAGCCGCAGTACTCGCCGTACCCGGTGGAGGAGCAGGTCGTCTCGATCTGGGCCGGCACCAACGGCAAGCTCGACGAGGTCGCGGTGGAGGACGTCCTGCGCTTCGAGTCGGAGCTCCTGGACCACCTGCGCCGCAACACCGACATCCTCACGACGCTGCGCGAGACCAACGTCCTCGACGACGACACGGTCGCGAAGCTCGACTCCGAGGTGGACGCGTTCAAGCTCGAGTTCCAGACCGGCGAGGGCAAGCCGCTGGCCTCGGTCGGACGCGAGGAGTTCGAGGCCATCGACGAGGGCGACGTCGACCAGGAGCGCATCGTCAAGGCCAAGCGCTGAGCGCGGCCGGACGATACTAGGTACTTAGGAGACACATGGGAGCACAGCTTCGGGTCTACCGGCAGAAGATCAGATCTGCCCAGACGACCAAGAAGATCACCCGTGCGATGGAGCTGATCTCCGCCTCCCGCATCCAGAAGGCTCAGGCCCGGGTGGCCGCCAGCTCGCCGTACGCCCGCGCGATCACGCGCGCGGTGTCGGCGGTGGCGACCTACTCGAACGTCGACCACGTGCTGACCACGGAACCTGAGAAGATCGAGCGCGCCGCGATCGTCATCTTCTCGTCGGACCGCGGTCTCGCCGGCGCGTTCAACTCGAACGTCCTCAAGGAGAGCGAGAAGCTCGCCGAGCTGCTGCGCAGCCAGGGCAAGGAGGTCGTGTACTTCCTCATCGGCCGCAAGGCGCAGGGCTACTTCAGCTTCCGTCGCCGCGCGTTCGAGCGGGTCTGGACCGGCAACACGGACGCCCCGGAGTTCGAGCAGGCGAAGGAGGTCGCCGACGCGATCCTCGAGTCGTTCCTGCGCGACGCCTCCGACGGCGGCGTGGACGAGATCCACATCATCTACAACCGCTTCGTCAGCATGCTGACGCAGGAGCCGCAGGTCGTCCGCCTGCTTCCCCTGGAGGTCGTGGAGGGTGTCGAGGAGCCCGACCGCACACAGGTCCTGCCGCTGTACGAGTTCGAGCCCGATGTGGGCACCGTCCTCGACTCGCTGCTGCCCGTCTACATCGAGAGCCGCATCTTCAACGCGATGCTGCAGTCCGCCGCCTCCAAGCACGCGGCGACGCAGAAGGCCATGAAGGCCGCGAGCGACAACGCCGACAAGCTCATCACCGACTACACGCGTCTCGCGAACAACGCCCGTCAGGCGGAGATCACCCAGCAGATCTCCGAGATCGTCGGCGGCGCGGACGCGCTGAGCTCGGCCAAGTAAAACGTCTACGAGAGAGATAGAAATCATGACTACCGCTACCGCCGAAGCCCAGGCTTCGACCGCGCAGCCGGGCGTCGGGCGCATCGCGCGCGTCACCGGCCCCGTGGTCGACATCGAGTTCCCGCACGATGCGATCCCGGGCATCTACAACGCTCTGAAGACCACGATCACGATCGGCGACCAGTCGAACGAGATCACCCTCGAGGTTGCTCAGCACCTCGGCGACGACCTGGTCCGCGCGATCGCGCTGAAGCCGACCGACGGCCTGGTCCGCGGCGGCGAGGTGCGCGACACCGGCGCCCCGATCAGCGTCCCGGTGGGAGACGTGACCAAGGGCAAGGTGTTCGACGTCACCGGCGAGATCCTGAACCTCGAGCCGGGCGAGAAGGTCGAGATCACCGAGCGCTGGCCGATCCACCGCCAGCCTCCGGCGTTCGACCAGCTCGAGTCCAAGACCCAGCTGTTCGAGACCGGCATCAAGGTCATCGACCTGCTCACCCCGTACGTGCAGGGTGGCAAGATCGGCCTCTTCGGCGGCGCGGGCGTCGGCAAGACGGTCCTCATCCAGGAGATGATCCAGCGCGTGGCGCAGGACCACGGTGGTGTGTCGGTGTTCGCCGGTGTGGGCGAGCGCACCCGTGAGGGCAACGACCTCATCCACGAGATGGAGGAGGCGGGCGTCTTCGACAAGACCGCTCTCGTCTTCGGCCAGATGGACGAGCCGCCGGGGACGCGTCTGCGCGTCGCGCTGTCCGCTCTGACGATGGCGGAGTACTTCCGCGACGTGCAGAACCAGGACGTGCTGCTCTTCATCGACAACATCTTCCGGTTCACCCAGGCGGGTTCCGAGGTGTCGACCCTGCTCGGCCGGATGCCATCCGCGGTGGGCTACCAGCCGAACCTCGCCGACGAGATGGGCCAGCTCCAGGAGCGCATCACCTCGACGCGCGGTCACTCGATCACCTCGCTGCAGGCGATCTACGTGCCGGCCGACGACTACACCGACCCGGCGCCGGCAACCACGTTCGCGCACCTCGACGCCACGACCGAGCTCTCCCGTGAGATCGCGTCGAAGGGCCTGTACCCGGCCGTCGACCCGTTGACCTCGACCTCGCGCATCCTCGACCCCCGTTACCTGGGCGAGGACCACTACCGCGTGGCCACCACGGTCAAGCAGATCCTCCAGAAGAACAAGGAGCTGCAGGAGATCATCGCAATCCTCGGTGTCGACGAGCTCTCCGAAGAGGACAAGATCACGGTGTCGCGTGCGCGCCGCATCCAGCAGTTCCTCTCGCAGAACACCTACATGGCGAAGAAGTTCACCGGCGTGGAGGGCTCGACCGTCCCGCTGAAGGACACCATCGAGTCGTTCGACGCGATCGCCAAGGGCGAGTTCGACCACGTCGCCGAGCAGGCCTTCTTCAACGTCGGTGCGATCTCCGACGTCGAGGAGAAGTGGGCGCAGATCCAGAAGGAGAACGGCTGATCATGGCTGTCCTCAACGTGAGCGTCGTCGCCGCCGACCACGAGGTGTGGTCGGGCGAGGCGAGCATGGTCGTCGCACGGACCGTGGAGGGGCAGATCGGTATCCTGCCCGGCCACGAGCCGCTGCTCGCCATCCTCGCCGAGGGCGAGGTGCGCGTCACCCTGAACGGGGGAGAGTCGGTCACGGCGAACGCCGATGACGGCTTCCTCTCCGTCGAGAACAACACGGTCACGATCGTGGCCCGTCAGGCCGAGCTGGTCTGACATGGCTGAACCGGGAGCCCCGCTGGAGCGCCAGTTCGGAGACGTCCGCGTCCCGATGCTGGTGGCGATGGCGGGGCTTCCCGGTTCCGGCAAGTCCACCATCGCGGAGATCCTGGCCGGCCGCCTCGGCGCCACGGTGATCTCGGTGGACCCGATCGAGGCCTCGATCCTCCGCGCGGGGATCGAGTCGGACCAGCCGACCGGGCTCGCTGCCTATCTCGTCGCCGAGACGATGGCGGAGCAGGTGCTGCTCTCCGGCCACTCGGTCGTCGTGGACGCCGTCAACGCGGTGGAGCCGGCGCGCTTGCAGTGGCGCGACCTGGCGGAGCGGTGCGATGTGAAGCTCCGGGTCGTCGAGACGGTGTGCTCCGACCCCGAGCTGCACGAGGAGCGGTTGTCCAAGCGCTCGCCATTGGTCGCGGCGTACGCCGTCGAGCAGAGCACCGACGAGTACGACGAGTGGAGGGGCGCCTGCGGCTCCCTCCCGCGCGTCACCCTCGACACTTCCCTCCCGCTGGGCGAGAACGTGGAAGCCGCCCTGGACTTCGTGGCTGGCTGAGGTGCTGATCCTGCTTCCGCCCTCGGAGACCAAGAGGGACGGGGGAGCGGGGTCGCCGCTCGCCCTCGAGCGCCTGCGCTTCCCTGTGCTGAACCCGGTCCGCCGTGATGTGCTGGACGCGCTGGCGGAGCTGTCAGCGGACCACGACGCGTCGGTGAAAGCCCTCAAACTCGGCCCCAAGCAGGCCGGCGAGGTGGAGCGGAACCGGGCCGTCCCGAGCGCGCCGACATTGCGCGCGCTCGAGCGGTATACCGGCGTGCTCTACGACGCGCTGGATGCAGGCTCGCTGAGCGACGCCGAGTGGGAGGTCGCGGCGGAGTCGGTGGCGGTGCAGTCGGCGCTGCTCGGTCTCGTGGGGGCCGCGGATCCCATCCCGGCGTACCGGCTGTCGTTCGACTCGCGACTCGGGACGAAGCGCGGCGCGGCCTCGCTGAAGAAGCGCTGGGCCGCCGCCGGTGCCGCTGCACTGGCCGAGCGCGACGGCCTCCTGCTCGATCTGCGGTCGGAGGGGTATGCGGCGCTGGCGCCGCTGCCGGAGCGCGACGGCGCCCACTACGTCCGCGTGCTGGCTCGCGGGGACGACGGCCAGGTGCGCGCGCTGAACCACTTCAACAAGCAGGCCAAGGGGCTGCTGACCCGGGCCCTCATCGAGGCGGGAGCGGGTTTCGGCTCCACCGGCGAGCTGCTCGACTGGGCCGCGGCGGAGGGTTACGAACTGCGGCTCGCGGACGACGGATCCGGCGATCTGCTGCTTGTCGTGCCCGAGGTGAGGGGCGTTCCCGGGCGTCTCATGGCGGCCCTCCGAGCCTGATCGGAAACCCTGCGACTCACCTCGAATTCACAGTGGTGCAGTACTGAAAAGTGAGATAAGCTCACGACCAAGAGAGAGGATCACTGATCCGAGGCGTAGGCGCGCACGTGTGCAGACCTTACGACCTCAACAAGTCGGGCCGATGTGCGGAGGCCGACGCGTCATCCCCATGCGTCGTTTTCCTGTCGGAGTGTGAGGCACCAAGAATCCGCCTGCGGTCGGGCACGAGCGGTATCGCCCTCACCAGCGAGAATCCGGCGGTGGAGTCCTCCGCCGTCGGCCCGACTCTCTCGGTTACTCGCTCGCGCGGAAGCACCCTTCGAAGTGGTCGTCGACCATCCCAGTGGACTGCATGAGCGCATACATGGTGGTCGGTCCGACGAAGCGGAAGCCCCGCCGCCGGAGCTCCTTGCTCATCGCCGTGGACTCCGGCGTGACCGCGGGGATCTCGCCCCACGACGTCGGCCGCCGACCCTCACGCGGCTCGGGCGCGAAGGACCACATCAGCTCCTCCAGCGGAAGATCGAGCGCGAGCACCGCCCGGGCATTGGCGATGGTCGCCTCGATCTTGCCCCGGTGCCGGATGATGCGCGCATCCTGCAGCAGCCGCTCGACGTCGGACTCGCTCATGGCGGCGACCCTCTCGGGCTCGAAGTTCAGGAAGTCCTCGCGGAACGCCGGACGCCGGCGCAGAATGGTGATCCACGAGAGACCGGCCTGGAACCCCTCGAGGCACAGCTTCTCGTAGAGGGCGCGCGGATCGTGCTGCGGGCGCCCCCACTCCTCGTCGTGGTAACGCTGGTACTCCGGGTCGCTCGCCGCCCAGGAGCAGCGCGCGAGACCGTCGTCACCGACCACGACGGCGGCGCGCTGCGGCGCCTCCGTGGCCGTGGCGGCAGTGGCAGGGGCGGCGGGGGAGGCGGCTTCGTCGGTCGATGCGCTCATGCGGCCAGCAGGATCCCCTCGTGCTCGAGCAGCCAGAGCTTGGTGGGGATGCCGTCGCCTCCGCTGTAACCGGTGACGCGCCCGCTCGAGGACAGCACGCGGTGGCAGCCGACGATGATCGGCACCGGGTTGGCGCCGACCGCGCCTCCGATGGCCCGGCCGTAGCCGGCATGGCCGAGCGACGCGCCCAGTTCGCCGTACGAGACGAAGGTGCCGAACTCGAGCGCGGCGAGCTGCTCCCACACCGCCTGGCGGAACGGCGTCCCCTGCAGTCGCACGGGTACGTCGAAGCTGCGGCGCGAGCCGTCGAAGTACTCGGCCAGCTGCGCCGCCGCGTCGTCGAGCACGGCCGTGCTGCGTTCGGGGTGCTCCTCGAGCGGCAACCGGCCGGCGCGCTCGATGGAGAGCGACGTCACGGCGGTGCCGTCGCTGGTGAGTTCGAGCCTCCCGATGGGGCTCGGCGTGCGAAGGAGGTAGGCGAAGGAACTGCTCATGGGTCGACTCTAGAGCGCACCGCCGACGCGCACTCGCGAGAATCGGACATGGGGGATAACTCGCGAACATCGCTCCCTGTGGACAGTTTCCGCCCGCCGATCCGGTGTCCGTCGCGTGCCTAGACTCGGAGCATGGCGAACATCGAATACCGCACCCTCGGCCGCTCAGGACTCGTCGTCTCGACCATCGGGCTCGGCTGCAACAACTTCGGCCGCAAAGACACCCTGACCGAGACGCAGGAGGGCACGGACGCGGTCATCGGCGCCGCGATCGACGCCGGCGTGACGCTGTTCGACACCGCCGACATCTACGGCGCCAGGCGGGGCCTCTCGGAGACGCTGATGGGCAACGCGCTTCAGGGCAAGCGCGACCGCATCGTCCTGGCGACCAAGTTCGGCATGGACATGGCCGGCGTCAACGGCCCCGACTGGGACGCCCGCGCCTCCCGCCGCTACATCCGCCTGGCGGTCGAGAGCTCGCTCCGCCGGTTGCAGACGGACTGGATCGACCTCTACCAGCTGCACCGGCCGGACGGCATCACGCCGATCGAGGAGACGCTGGCGACGCTGGACGACCTCATCCGCGAGGGCAAGATCCGCTACATCGGCCACTCCAACCTCGCCGGCTGGGAGATCGCGGAGGCGGAGTTCACCGCCGAGCTGAACCGCCACCCGAAGTTCGTCTCGGCCCAGAACGAGTACAGCCTGCTCGCGCGCGATGCGGAGCGCGAAGTGCTGCCTGCGGTGAACCGCTACGGTCTCGGCTTCCTGCCGTACTTCCCGCTCTACAACGGGCTCTTCACGGGCAAGTTCACGCGCGAGGGCGGCCCGGCCGACAGCCGCATCATGAACCTGCGCAAGCACCTGCTCGACAACGCGCCGTGGGACCGCATGGACCGCTTCCAGGCCTTCTGCGACGAGCGCGGCGTGACGATGCTCGAGGCGACGTTCGCCTGGCTGCTGGCGCAGCCGGGGCTGACCAGCGTGATCGCCGGCGCGACCAAGCCGGAGCAGATCGTGGCGAACGCCGAGGCGGCGACCGCGTGGACCCCGTCGCCGGAGGACGTCGCCGCGATCTCGCAGATCTTCGCCGTCGACTGAGCGCGGAGAGGCTCGCCGATCACGGCTCCTTCAGCCGCGAGGCGAAGGCGCGGACGCACCAGAAGAGCCCGTAGGCGATCAGCCCGAGGGCGATGAGGATGAGCAGGAAGACGCCGAACGGCACCTTCGTCAGCGCCTTGAGGCTCCCGTCGAGGCCGCTGGCCTTGCTCGGGTCGGAGGTGACGGCGCCGAAGACGACGAGGCCGCCGACGATGATGAGGGCGATGCCCTTGGCGACGTAGCCGACACGGCCCAGTGTCGTGGTGATGTAGGCCCATCGGTTCGGCGGGAGGCGCAGGTCCCGCTCGAAGCGGTGAGTCACGCCGTTCACGATGAACACCGCTCCGACGACGGCGATGACCACGCCGATCGCCGCGAGCAGGAAGACGCCGCCCGGCATGGCCAGCAGCTTGGCGGAGGTCGACTTCTCGGAGGAGGACGAGTTGCTCCGTCCGCCGAGGGCGATCGAGACCGTGATCACGGCGAGGGCCGCGTAGACGACGCACTTCACGACTTCGGTGAGCCTCTGGCCGGCCCCGTGGGCGGTGATGGCCTGCAGGATCTGCCACAGCGACAGGAAGATCAGCCCGACGACCACCGCCCAGAGGACGAAGAGACCGCCGGGAACGGCCGCCACGGCCTGGAGCGCACCCGACTGGTCGGCATTGCCGCCAGAGCCGAACGCGACCGCCAGCGCGATGATCCCGATCAGGATGTGCAGGATGCCGATGGCGAAGAGCCCCACGCGCGCCAGCACGCGCACGGCGGGCTGACGCTCGACGCGGGCGGCCGCTCGGGTAGGGGACGTCATGGTGTGCACGGTACCCGGCTCACACGGCTTCCGGAATCTCGGGTACCCTGGAGGACTGAGTCCGCCGCGCCATCGCGCGGCGGCGAGATCTGAATAGAGGAGGCCGGCATGGACATCGACCTCAGCGTCTTGCGTCTCATGGAGCGCGAGAAGGAGATCCCGTTCGACGAGCTGGTGCAGATCATCGAACAGGCCATCCTGACCGCCTATCTGAAGCACACCAACCAGGCCGACCACCGGCACGGTCACAGCGACCAGCCGCCGGCCGCGCGCGTGCACCTCGACCGCAAGACCGGGCATGTCACCGTCTACGTGCCCGAGCGCGACGAGGAGGGCAACGTCATCGGCGAGGCCGAGGACAGCCCGAGCGACTTCGGCCGCATCGCCGCCTTCGCGGCCAAGCAGGTCATCAACCAGCGTCTGCGTGACATCGCCGACGACGCGGTGCTGGGCGAGTTCCGGGGCCGCGAGGGGGACATCGTCGCCGGTGTCATCCAGCAGGGCCCGAACCCGCGGATGATCCACATCGACCTCGGCACGGTGGAGGCCATCCTCCCGCCCGAGGAGCAGGTGCCGGGCGAGGAGTACACGCACGGCTCGCGCATCCGCGTCTACGTCACGAGCGTGACGAAGGGACCGAAGGGCCCGTCGATCACGGTGTCGCGCACGCATCCGGCGCTCGTCCGCAAGCTGTTCGCGCTCGAGGTCCCGGAGATCGCGAGCGGCGTTGTCGAGATCGTCTCGCTGGCCCGCGAGGCCGGACACCGTACGAAGATCGCCGTGCGCGCGACCGAGCCGGGCGTGAACGCCAAGGGCGCCTGCATCGGCGAGCTCGGGCAGCGCGTCCGGGCGGTCACAGCGGAGCTGAACAACGAGAAGATCGACATCGTCGACTACTCGCCCGACCTCGCGACCTTCGTGTCGAGTGCGCTGAGCCCGGCAAAGGTCACCAGCGCTTTCGTGATCGACGAGTCGCTGAAGGCCGTTCGGGCGCTCGTGCCCGACTACCAGCTGTCGCTCGCGATCGGCAAGGAGGGCCAGAACGCCCGCCTCGCCGCGAAGCTGACGGGCGCGAAAATCGACATCCAGCCCGATTCGATCCTCGACCGCGACTGATCGATGTCGATCTTCGCGCCGTGCCGACGCGGCGGAGCCGTGGCGCCACGGTTGCCGCAGGCACCCAAGCACAGCATCCAGCCCGATTCGATCCTCGACCGCGACTGATCCGCTGCGGCTGACGCGCGGCGCCGCGCCGGCGGCCTACTTCACGTAGGCCGCCAGCGCCGTCTGCACGCCGTCGCCGATCACGTTCTCGCCTCCCACGAGGGCGATGTGTCCCGGTCCGATCCGGTTCAGCTGCGCCCCGACGCTGGGCGGCACGGAACCGGCGAGCGTCAGGAGGAGCGGCGCTCCGCTCTTCCCGGCGGCGGCCGACGCCGACAGCGCGTCGGGGAAGTCGACCCCCGAGGACACGAACGCCGACGACGTGCCCGCGGCGAAGGCGGCAGCGGCGGCGGCGCTGGTCTCGAACCGGTCGGAGCCGCTCACCCGGGTGACCGATCCTGTCGTGTACGCCTTGAGACCGGCTAGCACCGCATCCGACACCGCCGCCGGGCCTCCGACGACCACGATCGACTTCGGCGCGAGCCGTTTCAGCTCCGTGGCGATGGGCGTCGGAACCCACGACTGGGTGGTCAGCAGCAGCGACGCCCCCGGCGTGCGGGCGGCCAGGGCTCCTGCCGACAGCGCATCCGGGAACGACTCGCCCGACACCAGGTAGGCGACATCCGCACCGACGGTGGCGGTGGCCCGCGAGAGGGCCGCGCTGGTCTCGTACCGGTCGCCTCCCGAGACCCGCGTGACCGTTCCGGTCGTGAAGCCCTTCAGCTGCGTGACCACGCTCTCGGCGACGCTGTTCGCCCCGCCGAGCACCACGATCTTGCCGGGATGGAGGCGCTGCAGCTCCGTCTGCACGGCCGCAGGGATCGCAGTCGGCTGCACGAGCAGCATGGGTCCGCCTGCACGCGCGGCCGCCGCCGAGCCGGACAGCGCATCCGGGAACTGCAGCCCCGAAGCGATGTAGGCGACCGGCGCGTTCGCCGGGAAGGAGGCCGCCGACACTGCGGCACTGGTGGCGAACCGGTCGTCGCCGGCCACTCGTCCGACCTTCTGCGCGCTGGCCGGGAGTGAGTAGGCGCGCAGCTTGCCGCCGCCGTCGGTGAAGTACAGCGCGCCGTTGACGACGATCGGGCTCTGCCAGTGCAGCCCGCTCGCCCCGGCCGACGCGTCCGTCCACAGCTGCGCGCCGGTCGCCGGGTTCAGCGCCCGGACGCCGTTGCGCGACAGGTAGAACAGCACTCCGCCCGCGATCACCGGCGTCGTTCCCGCGACGGTCTGCGACCAGACCGGCGTGAGCGAGGGGTTCCCGGCGCTCGCGGTCAGCTTCAGCGCCGAGATGCCGCTGTTGTTGGCGATGAAGACCCACGAGGCGCCCGAACCGTCCACCCAGTCGGCCGGCTGGGTGAGCACCTGGCCTCCTTGCGGGACGGCGATGTTCTGCAACTCGCCGCCAACGGGGCCGGCGTGACCCGAGCCGTTCAGGTTCGCGGTGTTCAGCAGGCGGATGCGGGAATCCTTGCCGCTCTGCACGGCGAGGTGGGTGTAGTTCGAGCCGGCCGGCGGCGCAACGACCTGCGGCGCGGTGCTGCCGAGGTCGAGGTCCTGCTGGTTCAGCTGCGTGTAGTTCGACGGGGTGTAGCTGTCGACCGGGCCGCCGCCCGATCCGGTGCCGTCGGGGTTGATGGCGAGCACCGTGTCGCCCCAGTTCCGGGAGCCGTCGAACACCGAGTTGCCGGTGGAGAACAGGATCCGCTGCGTGCCGGGATCCCACACCACGCTCGGGCGCGCCCACACCGCCGACTGCACGTTCGCGCATCCGCCCGCGGCGAGGTGGCCGGTGTTGTCGCTGCAGAGGGAGTTGAAGACCCGCTGGGACCCGCTGGCCAGGTCGATGGTGGTGACGTGGCCCTGGTAGTCGCCCCGGTCGCCGGGATAGCCGCCGTTGGAGACGTACAGATAGGTGTGGCCGCCGGTGGTCACGATCGTCAGCGCCGGCGAGCTCTTCTCGTCGTACGGCTTGACGGTCGCCACCTGCGGCCAGCCGCCGCCGATGGTCTCCGCGCCCGAGCCCGTCGCGTACTTGTGCACCTTGCCGTCGAGTCCGTAGCTGTACACGAAGGCGCCGCTCGGGTCGACGGCGGGGGAGGAGGTGGTGTAGCAGGTGGTCGAGCCGTTGTTGATCTTGCACGATCCCGGACCGTTCTGATGCGCCCACACCTCCGCGCCGGTGCGGGCGTCGGTGGCGGTGATCCAGCCGTCCTTCGTGGTCGTGAAGAGCAGGTCGCGCGTCCCTCCCGCCGTCTGGACGACCGGCTGTTCGACGGGCGGGCCGTCCGACACGCCGCGGAGCGTCGCCGTGAACAGCGGCGTCAGGCCGCCGACGGTCGACGGAATGATCTGCGTCTCCGCGGCGTTGACACCGTAGTGCGAGGGCCCGTTCCCGAACTGGCTCCACGCGACGGGCGCCGCCTCGGCTGGTGCGACCGCCGGCTGCACGACCGCGAGAGCGGTGGCGGCCAGCGCCGCGGCCAGGGTGAGGTGGAGCAGGCGTCGTCCTGCGGGATGCGCGTCGTCGCGATGAGTGGTCATGGTCCCTCCCTGTGCGAGTCTCCCCCGAGAGGGGGACACCTGCCAGTCCTCCACACGGCGGACAGGGCGGGGGACGACTAGCCTGGAACGGGCGGCCGGCGCCGCCAGGTTCGGCGCAGCGCGCCGGGAGGAGTAAGATGGAACCCGTCAGAACGTGCGTCGGATGCCGTTCTCGCGCTCCCCGATCCTCTCTTCTGAGGGTCGTCGTCCAGGAATCGGAACTCGTGGCGGACCCGTCCGCCACCCGGCCGGGGCGGGGCGCGTGGCTTCATCCGACAGCCGAGTGCTTCGACCTCGCGGTCAAGCGCCGGGCCTTCGGCCGGGCGCTCCGCGTAGAAGGAGCCCTCGACACCGCGGCCATCCGGTCGCAATTCATTAGAACAGGCTGAAGAAGTTGACTTCACATGAGTGACAACCGATGAGCGGCTCGAAATGAGTACCGTCCGCTACTAACGCCTGCCCTGTCCGGGGTAGGCCCCCAGACAGGAGAATTGTGGCTGCAAAACCACGCGTACACGAGGTCGCGAGCGAACTCGGCGTCGACAGCAAGGTCGCGCTCGCGAAGCTCAAGGAGATGGGCGAGTTCGTCAAGGGACCGTCCTCGAGCATCGAGCCTCCGGTAGCACGCAAGCTGCGTGCCGCCCTCGAGGCCGAGGGTGCGAAGCCGTCCGCCGACAAGGCGACCGCTTCCGCCCCCAAGGCGCCGTCGCAGGCGCCGCGTCCGGCGGCACCGCGTCCGCCGCAGGCGTCCGGATCGTCCGACGCATCCACCGCCGCCGGCCCCAAGCCGTCGGCCCCGATGTCGGTCGCCGAGCGTCAGGCCGCGGCTGAGAAGGCTGCCGCCGAGAAGGCGGCCGAGAAGGCCGCGGAGACCTCCGCCCCGAGCTCGTCGAGCCAGGGCAAGCCGTCCACGCCCGACACCGCGAAGCCCGCGGGGCCGCGCCCCGGCGCCGGCAGCATCCCGCGTCCGAGCGCTCCGCGCCCGGGCAACAACCCCTACTCGAGCAACCAGGGCATGGGCCAGCGCCCGCCGCGTCCGGGCAACAACCCGTTCTCGTCGTCGCAGGGCATGGGCCAGCGTCCCTCGCCCGGCAACATCCCGCGTCCGACCCCGCCGCGCCCCGGCTCGCCGCGCGTCGGCGCGCCCGGCCAGGGCGGCGGCAACCGTCCCGGTCGTCCGGGCGGTGGCGGCGGCGGTCGTCCCGGCTTCCAGCAGCGTCCCGGCAGCGGTGGCGGTGCAGGTGCGGGGGCCGGTGGCGGCTTCCAGCGGCCCGGCGGCGGCTTCGGCGGCCCGCGCCCGGGTGGCGGCGGCGGTCGTGGCCGTGGTCCCGGCGGCGGTACCGCCGGTGCGTTCGGTCGCGGTGGCGGCAAGAGCAAGGCACGCAAGTCGAAGCGCGCGAAGCGCCAGGAATTCGAGATGCGGGAGGCCCCGTCGCTGGGCGGCGTGACCGTACCCCGCGGCAACGGCGACACGGTCATCCGGCTGCGTCGTGGCTCCTCGATCTCCGACTTCGCCGACAAGATCGACGCGAACCCCGCGTCGCTGGTCACCGTCCTCTTCCACCTGGGCGAGATGGCGACCGCGACCGAGTCGCTCGACGAGGCCACCTTCGAGGTGCTCGGCGATGAGCTGGGCTACAAGATCCAGGTCGTCTCGCCCGAGGACGAGGACAAGGAGCTCCTGGAGGGCTTCGACATCGACCTCGACGCCGAGCTGGAGGGCGAGTCCGACGAGGACCTCGAGATCCGTCCGCCGGTCGTCACCGTCATGGGTCACGTCGACCACGGTAAGACCCGACTGCTCGACGCCATCCGCAACGCGAACGTCGTCGCGGGCGAGGCCGGCGGCATCACCCAGCACATCGGTGCGTACCAGGTGTGGACGGAGCACGACGGCATCGAGCGTGCCATCACCTTCATCGACACCCCGGGTCACGAGGCGTTCACCGCCATGCGTGCCCGTGGTGCGCAGGTCACGGACATCGCGATCCTCGTGGTCGCGGCGGACGACGGCATCATGCCGCAGACCATCGAGGCGCTGAACCACGCCCAGGCGGCCGGCGTCCCGATCGTGGTCGCGGTGAACAAGATCGACAAGCCCGATGCCAACCCGGCGAAGGTGCGTCAGCAGCTCACCGAGTTCGGTCTGGTGGCGGAGGAGTACGGCGGCGACGTCCTGTTCGTCGACGTCTCGGCCCGCAACAACATCGGCATCGACGACCTGCTCGACGCGGTGCTGCTCACCGCAGACGCCGGTCTCGACCTCCGTGCGAACCCCAACAAGGACGCACGTGGTGTCGCGATCGAGGCGAAGCTCGACAAGGGCCGCGGCGCCGTGGCGACCGTGCTCATCCAGTCCGGAACACTCCGGGTGGGCGACGCTATCGTGGCCGGCACTGCTTACGGCCGTGTGCGTGCGATGGCCGACGAGAACGGCGACCCGGTCTTCGAGGCCGCCCCGGCTCGTCCGGTCCAGGTGCAGGGTCTCTCCAGCGTCCCGCGCGCCGGTGACACCTTCCTCGTCACCGAGGAGGACCGCACCGCGCGTCAGATCGCCGAGAAGCGCGAGGCCGCCGAGCGCAACGCGCAGCTGGCGAAGGCCCGCAAGCGCATCTCGCTCGAGGACTTCACCCGCGCTCTGGAAGAAGGCAAGGTCGAGGCGCTCAACCTCATCATCAAGGGCGACGTGTCCGGTGCCGTGGAGGCGCTGGAGGAGTCGCTCATGAAGATCGACGTCGACGAGTCGGTGAGCCTGCGCATCCTGCACCGCGGTGTGGGTGCGATCACCGAGTCGGACATCGACCTGGCGACCATCGACAACGCGATCGTGATCGGCTTCAACGTCCGCCCGGACGTGAAGGCGCGCGAGCGTGCTGCCCGCGAGGGTGTGGATGTCCGCTTCTACTCGGTCATCTACAACGCCATCGAGGACATTGAGAACTCGCTGAAGGGCATGCTCAAGCCCGAGTTCGAAGAGGTCCAGTCGGGTGTCGCCGAGATCCGCGAGGTGTTCCGCTCCTCGAAGTTCGGCAACATCGCCGGTGTCATCGTCCGGTCCGGAACGATCACTCGCAACGCCAAGGCGCGCGTCATCCGCGACGGCGTCGTGGTGGGGGACAACCTCGCCATCGAGTCGCTGCGCCGGTTCAAGGACGACGTCACGGAGGTCCGTACGGACTTCGAGGCCGGTATCGGCCTCGGCAAGTACAACGACATCCAGATCGGTGACGAGATCGAGACCACGGAGCTTCGCGAGAAGCCTCGCGTGTAGTCGCGAACGATGGCCGGTGGCTGACGCCACCGGCCATCGTGCTTGAAGGGAGAGAATCATGGCCGATCCGGCACGCGCGAGGAAGCTCGCGGACAGGATCAAGGAGATCATCGCCAAGCGGCTCGACCGCGGCCTGCGCGACCCGCGCCTGGGCTTCGTGACCATCACGGACGTCCAGGTGACCGGCGACCTGCAGCACGCGACCGTGTTCTACACGGTGTACGGCACCGAGCAGGAGCGCGAGGACTCGGCGGCGGCGCTCAAGGCGGCGACCGGGATGCTGCGCAGCGAGGTGGGCAAGAACATCACCGCGCGGCTGACGCCGACGCTGGAGTTCCAGCTCGACGCCATCCCCGAGAACGCAGCCCACATCGAGGACCTGCTGCGGGAAGCGCGCGAGCGCGACACCACGGTCGCGGGCCTCGCGGCGGGCGCGAGCTACGCCGGCGACGAGGATCCGTACGTCAAGCCGCGTGAGTACGACGAGGACGCCGAGGAGGAGTGACCTCCCGCCCGGGTCGGGGTCGGTCCTAGGCTGACGGCATGTTCGCCGTCTCGTTCTACGACCCCGATCCGGATGCCTCACCCGAGCGCTTCCAGCGCATCGCCGAGGCGTACCCGCGACATCGCGCCTACCTCGACGAGTTCGCGAAGAGCGGCGATGTGCTGATGATCGGCACCTTCGGCGAGCCGATGACCCAGGGGTCGATGGCGATCTTCCGTTCGCGCGAGGCCGCCGAGCGATTCCGCGACAGCGACCCGTTCGTCACCGAGGGGCTCGTGTACCGGTCCCGCATCCTCGACTGGGACCCGATCGTGTTCCCCGATCAGGGGAGCGTGTAGCCGCCTTCGGCTGCGACGGCCAGGCCGTCGGCGACGAGTCCCGCGAGCGCGCGGTCGCGCTGCGCGGCGTCCGGCCACACCGCCTCGAGCTCGGTCGCGCTGACCGGGATGTGCGAGGCGCGCAGTTCCGCGAGGATGCGCCCGCGCACCTGCCGGTCGCTGCCCTCGTACTTCTTCTGCACCGCCTTGCGCGGCCCGTCGTACGCTGGGTAGCCCGCCTGGCGCCAGGCGCAGGTGTCCGCGAGCGGGCACGCGTCGCAGCGCGGCGTGCGGGCGACGCAGACGATCGCGCCCAGCTCCATCATGCCGGCGTTGAACGCGGCGGCGGCGGGGCGGTCCTTCGGGAGCAGCGCCTCCATCGCGGCGAGATCGCGCTTCGACGGCGGCCCCGGCTCGGCCTGGCCGCCGACGGCGCGGGCGATCACCCGGCGGATGTTCGTGTCGACCACCGGATGCCGGTGGCCGTAGGCGAAGGCCGCGACGGCGCGAGCCGTGTAGTCGCCGATGCCGGGGAGCGCGAGGAGCGCATCCACATCCTCCGGGACCACGCCGCCGTGCCGCTCGGTGATGGCGACGGCCGCGGCGTGCAGCCACAGCGCGCGGCGCGGGTAGCCGAGCGACTGCCACGCGCGCACCGCTTCGCCGGGAGGGACCGCCGCGAGGTCGGCGGGTGTCGGCCAGCGCGTCAGCCACTCCTCGAGTCGGGGGATGACCCGGCTCACCGGGGTCTGCTGCAGCATGAACTCGCTGACGAGCGTTCCCCAGGCCGTGAAACCGTCGCGCCGCCACGGCAGGTCGCGCCGGTTGGCGTGGTACCAGGCCACCACCGTCCCGGCGAAGTCGTGCATGCTTCGAGGCTAACCGGTGCGCGGCCTATGCTCGTCGCATGATGCTCCCGCCGACCCCGCGCGTGCTGTTCCTGCGGGAACTCGTGGCCGCCATCCGCCGGAAGGCGCCGGTCGGGCGGGTGGCCGTCGCCGTCGATGGCGGGCGCCTGGACGGCGGGTTCGCCGACGACCTCGCGGACGTGTTCCGCGAGGCCGGTTCGGACACGTTCCGCGCGTCGGTCTCGAACTTCCACTCGTCGCGTGCCTACCGCACGAGACTCGGCCCGGAGTCGCCGCAGAGCTACTACCGCGACGCCTACGACTACGTCAGCCTCCGTCGCGTGCTGCTCGACCCGTTCCGCCTCGGCGGCAGCACGGGCTTCCAGCTCGCCGCCTTCGACGCCGTGCGCGACCAGCCGGTGGAGGCGCGGTGGCTGACGGCGGGGATGGATGCGGTGCTCGTGCTGGACGGCGAGTTCCTGCTGCGGCCCTCCCTGCGCGCCGAGTGGACCGCGTCCATCCGGCTCGTGAACGCGCCGCGAGACGGGCTGTACATCGAGGACGCCCACCCCGCCTCGCACGCCGACTTCCTGGTGGACGACACCGAGCCGGCGCGGCCGATATGGGCGGCGCGCGGCTGACTCAGGCGAGCAGCGGGCGCATCCGCTCGGCGACCTGGTCGGGCGTGAGGAAGCCGTTCTGCTCGACCTCGTGCACGAGCCCGGTGATCGCCGCGTTGATCGGCGCCTCGACGCCCGCCGCGCGCGCCTCGTCGACGACCGCGCCGTTGAGGTAGTCGATCTCGGTGAGCTGGCCGCGGCGGATGCTCTGCAGCGTCGATCCGAGGTTCGGCGTGGCGCCCATCCTGCGCTTCATCAGCAGCGGGACCGCCTGCGCGGCCCACCGCGGTGCGCGGGCCACGACGCGCAGCACCCGGTCGTCGAGGCCCTGGATGCTGCCGTAGCGGACGCCGCGGGCGTAGCCGACCCGCGTCGCCTCCTGCAGGCTCGCGGTCAGGATGGGCCGCAGCCGTCGGTCGCCGATGACCTCCTGGGCGCTCAGGCCGGTGATGGCGGGAAGCGCGTTGATCTGGTTGACGATGAGCTTCGTCCACTGCGCCCCGGTGAAGTTGTCGATCGCCTGCGCGGGCATTGCGGCGTCGAGGATGCGCGCACCCTCCACCGCGGCGGGCGGCGGCGGTCCGTCTCCGGCGCCGAGGTAGGTGTTCGCCGGGGTGGTGACCGAGACCCGGCCGGGGGAGAGGTAGCTCGCGGCGTAGAGGGCGAGCGCGCCGACGCAGTCGGAGTCCGGCAGCAGGGCCTGGGCCTCGCGGAGGCCGGCGAGGCCGTTCTGGACGATCACGACGGGGATGCCGTCGAGCTGCGCGCGATTCGTCTCGATCGCGGCGGCCGCATCCTGAGCCTTGGTGCACACGAACGCGAGCTCGGGGCGCGTCTGGAGCGTCTCGGCGGCTGCGGGACGGGCGGTGTGCGTGCCCCAGGCCCCGTCGAGCCGGAGACCGTCGACGCGGATGGCCGCGAGCTGCTCGCCGCGTGCGGTCACCTCGACGAGGTGACCCACGCGATCCAGGAGGGCCGCGATGGTTCCGCCGATGGCCCCAGTCCCGATCACGCCGATACGCACGCGCTCCAGCCTAATCCGGCCAACGAGTGGGCCCGACACGCCGTCACGGTCGTGGCCGTAAAGGCGTGTCGGGCCCAATAGATGGCACGGATGTCAGTCGGCGAGGACCGGCGCGGGCTCGGCGGTCGCGAGCGCGTCGACGGCGGCCTCGGCCGGCGACTCCTCGCGCTCGGCGAGAGCGGCGGCGGCCGCGCGGGCCGCGCGGCGCGACGGCAGCGCCAGCGCGATCACGGCGGCCAGCGCGAGGACACCGGCGCCGACCCACACGGCCGGGATGGCCGCATCCACGTACCCGGTCGGCGTGAGCGTGCCGCCCGCGCCCGTGAACACGGCGGTGAGCACGGCGACGCCGAGCGCGACGCCGACCTCCCGCAGGGTGGAGTTGGTGCCGGACGCCTTGGCGTGGTCGGCGGGTCGCATATTCGCGAGCACCGCGGTCGAGCTCGGCGCGAACACCAGGCCCATGCCGATGCCCGCCAGCAGGAACGGCGGCCACATCTGCGAGTAGGGCAGCGTCGCCGACAGGGTCAGCGCGATCCAGCCCATGGCGACGGCGAGCAGCACCAGGCCGGCGACGACCGGGAGGCGCGTGCCGGTGCGCCCCGACACCAGACCGGTGAGCGGCGCGACGACCATCGGCGCCAGGGTCCACGGCATCGTCATCACGCCCGCCTCGAGCGGGGTGTGGCCCTGCACGACCTGGAGGAACTGGATGAGGATGAAGATCGCCCCGAAGATGCCGAAGCTGAACGTGACGCCGACGAGGTTGGCGACGGTGAAGCTGCGGTCGCGGAACAGGCGCAGAGGCAGCAGCGGAGCGGAGGCGCGCGACTCCCAGAACACGAACGCGACCAGCAGCGCGGCCCCCGCGATCAGGGGGATGAGAACCTCCGCGCTGCTCCAGCCCGCGTCGTTGCCGCGCACGATGGCGAAGACGACGCCGAGGACGCCGGGCGCGGCCAGCAGCAGGCCGACGACGTCGGCGCGGACGCGCGCGCCGAAGCTGTTCGGCAGGGCGGCGAGCACCAGCGGGACGGCGATCACGCCGAGCGGGACGTTGAGCCAGAAGATCGCCTGCCAGTTCCATCCCTGCACCACCGCGCCGCCGATCAGCGGGCCGAGGGCGACGCCGAGGCCGGAGATGCCGCCCCAGATGCCGATCGCCGCCGGGCGGAGGCGTTCGCTGACGCTGCCGGCGAGCAGTGTCAGGGACAGCGGCATGAGGGCGGCCGCGCCGGCGCCTTGCACCGCGCGGGCGGCGATGAGCATCCACGGCTCGGTTGCGAGAGCGCTCGCCGCGCTGGCCAGCGTGAAGACGGCGATGCCGGCGAGGAACACCGACCGTCGGCCGAGCCGGTCGCCGAGGCCGACCGCCATGAGCATGAGGGTCGCGAAGCTGAGCGTGTACGCGTTGACCACCCACTGCAGCTCCTCGATGGAGGCGGACAGGTCTTTCGCGATCACGGGCAGGGCGCTGGTGACGACGAGGTTGTCGAGGGTGGCCATGAACATCGGCAGGGACGCCGCGACGATCGCCAGCCAGACGGGGATGGAGCGGGTGCGCGGTGCGGCAGGTGCGGACATGCGGCGCCTCCAGTTGTTGTTATCGGATGATTACAAGAGCTGAGATTAGTAATCGACTGATAACCTGTCAAGTGTGACGGACAAGAACACCGAGCGGATTTCCTCCGCCGAGCGCCGCGTCCAGATCCTCGAAGCCGCCAGCCGGGTCTTCGGGGAGCGCGGCTACTTCGGCGCGACCACCGACCAGATCGCCCGCGAGGCGGGCATCAGCCAGCCCTACGTGGTGCGGATGTTCGGCAGCAAGGAGAACCTGTTCGTCGGCGTCCTCTCGCGGTCGCTGGAGCGGCTCCTCGTCGCCTTCACCGAGACCATCGCGCAGTGGAAGGCCGACGGATCGCCCGCCGCGCCCGGCACCGACGTCGCCGCGATGATGCCCGGGGTCCACGGCGAGATCGGCCGCCGGCTCGGCCTGGCCTACGTCAATCTCATCGAGGACCGCGGGCTCCTGCTCTCGCTGATGCAGGCGTTCAGCATGGGACAGGACCCGACCATCGGTGGCAAGGCGCGCGACGGCTTCCTCACCATCTACCGGCTGCTGCGCGACGAGGCCGGCTTCGAGCCGGAGGAGGCGCGCTCGTTCCTCGCCGAGGGGATGCTGCTCAACACCCTGCTGGGCCTGCGTCTGACGGACGAGTACCAGAAGGACGCGGCGGCGACCGAGCTCATCGAGTGCACGTTCCGCACCAAGCTGCAGCTCGTCCTCGACGTGTCCGCCGACGAGAGCGTGCGCGCGTGACCGGCAGCGGACTCATCCCGATCGACAAGCCGGACGGGATGACGAGCCACGACGTCGTCGCGCGCGTGCGCAAGGCCGCAGGCACCCGCAAGGTCGGCCACGCGGGAACCCTGGATCCGATGGCGACCGGCCTGCTCATCGTCGGCGTCAACTCGTCCACGCGGCTGCTTACCTACATCGTCGGGGCCGACAAGGAGTACCTGGCGACCATCCGGCTCGGCGCCGGGACCACCACCGACGACGCCGAGGGCGACCTGCTCGCCCCCGTCTCGCAGGACGCGCTGGACGCGGTGGCCGACGACGCGATCGTTGCAGGCATCGCCGCGCTGACCGGCGAGATCCAGCAGATCCCCAGCGCCGTCTCCGCGATCAAGGTGGACGGCAAGCGGGCGTACGCGCGCGTCCGGGCGGGGGAGCAGGTCGAGCTCGCGCCGCGCGCCGTCACCGTCTCCGAGTTCGAGCTGTTGGCGACCCGGCGGATCGACGGCGCGATCGACCTCGACGTGCGCGTCGTCTGCTCGTCGGGCACGTACATCCGCTCGCTCGCCCGCGACCTCGGCACGTCGCTCGCCGTCGGCGGCCACCTCACCGCGCTGCGGCGCACCCGCGTCGGCGCCTTCTCCGTGCAGGACGCCCACGACCTCGCTACGCTCGATGCGGAGGCCGCGCTCATCCCGGCTGTGGATGCGGCGACCGACCTGTTCGAGCGGCTCGACCTCACCGAGCAGCAGGCGATCGACCTGACGCACGGGCGGCGCATCCACGTCGTCGACCGCGAAGGGCCGGGCGGCGAGCCTGTCGCCGCCGTCGCCCCGAACGGAGCGCTTGTGGGACTGATCGAGTTCCGCGGAAAGGAAGCCAGGACGCTCGTGAACTTCCCAACGGACGAGGCCGTCGGCCGCGCATGATCGAGTGGTTCACGACCGTGCAGGTCATCGTGGCCTGCGCCGCCGGCATCCTGTGCCTGGTGCTCGGGCTCATCGGGCGGCTGCCCGGCGACGTCTCGATGGGGGCCGTCGCGCTCGTCGAGCTGCTGCTGCTCGCGCAACTGGTGATCGCGATCATCGCGCCCGCCGTCGGCAACAACCCGTCCGGCAGCCTCGCGGAGTTCTACATCTATCTGATCTCGGCGATCATCCTCCCGCTGGCGGGCGGCTTCTGGGCGCTGATCGAACGGAACCGCTGGAGCACCGTCATCCTCGGCGGCGTCTGCTTCGCGATCGCGGTGATGGTCTACCGGATGGGGCAGATCTGGTTCGTGCAGGGCGCGTGAGCGTCGGCCCGCGCAAATAGAATCGAAGCGATGTCCCACCACACCACGTCCACGCGCACGAACCCGGACCCGTCGGCACCCCGGCGGCGGATGTCGGGGGTGGGCCGGGTGCTCGTCTTCGTCTACGGCGTGCTCGCGCTCGCCGCGACCGGCCGCAGCGTCTTCCAGATCATCGACCGCTACCACGAGGCGCCCGTCGCCTTCACGCTGTCGGCGCTCGCCGCGGTCGTCTACATCGTCGCCACGATCGCGCTGATCGCGCCGGGGCGCGTCTGGTACCGCGTGGCGTGGATCACGATCAGCTTCGAGCTCGCCGGCGTGCTGATCATCGGGTCGCTGAGCCTCTTCGCCCCGGCGGTGCTCGGGTTGCACGACATCGACCCGTTCGGGCGCGACGCGACGGTCTGGTCCGTCTACGGGATGGGGTACCTGTTCATCCCGCTCGTGCTGCCGGTGCTCGGGATGCTGTGGCTGCGCCGCCACCCGCCCGTCGACGCGCCCGCGGGCGAGGTGATGTCGTGAAGGTCTTCCACGCGGTCGAGGAGGTCCCGGACGGCTGGGGACCGTCGGCGGTCACCATCGGCAAGTTCGACGGCGTCCACACCGGGCACCGCGCGGTGATCGACCGCCTGCGGGCCGTCGCCGCCGAGCGCGGGCTGGTGTCGACGGTCATCACGTTCGACCGCAACCCGCTCGAGGTGCTGGCGCCCGAGAAGTGCCCGGCGTCGCTGGTGAGCAACGCGCAGAAGCTCGACCTGCTCGCCTCGACCGGGGTGGATGCGACCCTCATGGTCCACTTCGACCGGGCGCTCGCGGGCCTTCCTCCCGAGGAGTTCGTGCACCGCATCCTGGTCGACCGGCTGCACGCCGCGGCCGTGCTGGTCGGCAGTGACTTCCGCTTCGGAGCCCGGGGCGCAGGGGATGTGGCGCTGCTGCGCGAGTTGGGCGTGACCTACGGGTTCACCGTCGAGCTGATCGACGACGTGCGGCCCGAGCACGGCCGGCGGGTGTCCTCCACGTGGATCCGGGAGCTGCTCGCCGACGGCGACGTCGACCACGCGACCGAGCTGCTCGGGTCGGCACCGACCGTCCGCGGTCTCGTGGTGCACGGCGCGGCGCGCGGACGTGAACTCGGCTACCCGACGGCGAACCTCTCGCCGGAGTCGGAGGGCCTCATCCCGGCCGACGGCGTGTACGCGGGCTGGCTGACCGACGGGGGCGAGCGCTACCCGGCGGCGATCTCGGTCGGCAACAACCCGACGTTCGAGGGTGTGCCGCACAAGCAGGTCGAGGCGTACGTGCTCGACCGCGAACTCGACCTGTACGACCACACGGTCGAGGTGTCGTTCGTGCACCGCATCCGTGGGATGGTCGCCTACACCGGCGTCGAGCCGCTGATCGCGCAGATCGCGGACGACGTGGAGCAGGCGCGGCGCATCCTGGGCGCGGGCGAGCCGTCCTGATGGCGGACTCCTCTCCGGCCGCGGAACGGCGGCCGCTCTGGCACGGCCGCGCGATCGCGCTGGTCGGCATCCTGCTCGTCGCCGCCAACCTCCGCACCGCGGTCGCGGCGCTGTCGCCGATCTTCGCCGAGATCCGCACCGAGTTCGAGGTGTCGAGCATCGGCGTCGGACTGCTCGGGATGCTGCCGCCGGTCTGCTTCGCGCTGTTCGGCCTGATCGCGCCATCGTTCACGCGGAAGCTCAAGCTCGAGACTGTCGTGCTGCTCGCGCTCGGCGTCATCCTGCTCGGCCATCTCATCCGGGCGTCGGCCACGTCGTTCGCGCTGCTCGCGATCGGCTCGGCCGTGACCTTCGCCGGGATGGGCGTGGGCAACGTCCTGCTGCCGCCGCTCGTGAAGCGGTATTTCCCGGACCGGATCGGGCTGGTCACCTCCCTCTACGCGACGGTGATGTCGGTCTCGACGCTGCTCCCGCCGCTGGTCGCCGTGCCGGTCGCAGACGCGGCGGGCTGGCATGTCTCGGTGGGCATGTGGGGGCTGGTGAGCCTGCTCGCCATCCTGCCGTGGCTGCGCATCCTGATCACCCACCGGCCCGCGCACCCCGATCACGACGTCGACGTCGAGAAGGCGCAGCCGGCCATGGCGGGACGGGTCTGGCACTCGTCGCTCGCTTGGGCGCTTGCGGTCGTCTTCGCCGTGTCGAGCCTCAACGCGTACGCGATGTTCGCGTGGCTTCCGCAGATCCTGCACGATGTCGCGGGCACCCCGCCGGTCGAGGCGGGCGCCCTGCTCTCGGTGTATGCCGGGATGGGCATACCGGCCGGGCTGCTCGTGCCCCTGCTGGCCGCGCGGATGCGGAACGTCGCCATCCTGATCTACGCGGGCGTCGCGTTCTTCGTCGCCGGCTACCTCGGGCTGATCCTCGCGCCGGGTGCGGCGACGTGGCTGTGGGTCGCGTTCGCCGGCCTCGGGCCGCTGCTGTTCCCGCTGTGCCTCGTGCTGATCAACGTGCGGACGCGGACGCACGCGGGTTCGGTCGCGCTGAGCGGCTTCACGCAGGGCCTGGGCTACACGCTCGGCGCCCTCGGGCCGCTCGCGGTCGGCGTGCTGCACCAGCTGACCGGCTCCTGGACGCTCGCGCTGCTCGTGCTGACCGCGACCGTGCTCGCGGCCGCCGTGGCCGGCGCCGTCGTCGCACGCCCCCGCTTCCTCG
Organism: Leifsonia xyli; assembly: GCA_001647635.1. Lineage (NCBI taxonomy): Bacteria > Bacillati > Actinomycetota > Actinomycetes > Micrococcales > Microbacteriaceae > Leifsonia > Leifsonia xyli. Next base: position 3,482,775 of record CP014761.1, read on the forward strand.
AGGACTGACCGGCCGGATCCGGCAGTCTCGATCGGCTCCTCCGGTTCTAGCCTGGGTGGGTTCGAGATCGGAGCGGGATCATGGGATGGACCACCAAGAACCTCACGACGAGCACACCGGGCGCTCGCCTCGCCGTCTACCAGCCCACTGCGTGGCTCTTCGCGCAGTTCACCCGTCACGTCGTGTTCCAGGGGTTCGACTTCACGAACGGCGACGACGGCCAGCTCTACGAGCTGTACTGCAGCGCCAGCGACGACTGGCACGTCAAGGACCTCGTGTCGGAGGCGGGCGGCGCACCGGCAGCCACGAACGCGAACGGCTACATCTGGGCGCACCAGGGGTCGCAGCACGTGGTCTACCAGGGACGCCAGTTCGACGGGCACGTGCACGAGCTCTGGTACACGAGCGACGACGGCTGGAACGCGAACGACCTGACGAACGCCGCGCACGCGCCTCTCGCGCTCGGCCAGCCCTCCGGCTACGAGACGTACTACGACGGAGCGCAGCGGGTCGTCTACCAGGGCCGGGACCTGCACGTGCACGAGCTGCGCAACTCCGGCGACGGCTGGCAGCACCTCGACCTTACCGCCGCGGCGGCCGCGCCGAACGCGTCCCCGACCTCGGCGCCCGTCGGCTACTCCTTCGAGGACCAGCACACGGCCCACGTCCTGGTCCACACGGAGGCGGACTCGGGGAACGGGCACATCATCGAGTACTGGTCGGACGGCTCTGGCTGGCGCTGGGCCGACCTCACCGCGACGGTCGGTGCGCCCGTCGTCTCACCGTGCGAGAGCATCCACGGGTACGTGTTCCGCGGGGAGGGGACGCAGCACATCGACTACGTCGGCACCGACGGTCACGTCCACGAGCTGTGGTGGTACTACCCGACGGGCTGGCATCACAACGACCTGACCGCCGCGTCGCGCACGACCACGCTCGCGCTCGCGGGGTCCAGTCCGGCCGGGTACGCCTTCGAGTCCGGGCGCCTTCAGCCGGACGCGACGCAGCACGTCTGGTACGCGGGGACCGACTCCCTGCTCCACGAGCTGTGGTACGGATCCGGGGTGTGGCACTTCAACGACGTCGCGGCGGCCGTCGGTGCGCCGCCGGTGATCGGCGACGCGGCTGCCTTCGTGGAGGTGGACGACGGCACGCAGAACGTCTTCTACCTCAGCGACGCGCACCAGATCATCGAGCTGCGCTGGCGTCCCTGAGCCGGGGCCGCTAGGGGAGGAGGTGCGCGCGGTGGATGAGGGCCGCGGCGCCGATGAGCGGTCCCTCCGACGAGAGGCCTGACGGGACGATGCGGACCTTCCGCACGAACGGGAAGTAGTGCTCGGCGATCACGGCGCGCATGTGGTCGAAGAGGTCGGGCGTCGAGTGCGAGAACCCGCCGCCGATCGCGACGAGCTCCAGGTCGAGCAGTGCGGTCGCGGACGCGATCGCGTGCCCGACCGCGCGGCCGGTGCGGGCGATGGCCTCGCGGGCGACCGCGTCGCCGGCCGCGTATGCCGCCGCCAGCTCCTCGCCGGTCGATCCCTCGAAGCCGTGGTGCCGCGCCCACGCGACGGTGTGCGGGCCGGAGGCCATCGCCTCCAGCGCGAACGGGCTGCCGAAGGTGTCCTCGCCCCGGATGTCGCCGACCTCGACATGGCCGATGTGACCGGCGTTGCCCGTCGGGCCGGTGATCACGCGGCCGCCCACGATGAGGCCGCCACCGATGCCGGTGGAGATGACCATGCCCATCACGTTCTCGACGCCCTGTGCGGCGCCGACCCAGTGCTCCGCCATGGTGATGGCGACGCCGTCCATCTCCAGCGTGACGGGCACGTCGAGGCCGAGCTCCGCCGCGACGCGCGAGACGAAGTCGCGCATGGGGTAGTCGCGCCAGTGCGGGACGTTGAGCGGCGAGACGAGACCCTGCGTGCGGTCGATCGGGCCCGCGCTGCCGATGCCGACGCCGACGACCCGGCCGCCCTCGGGCAGGGCCGCGAATGCGGCGCGCACGACGCCGCCCACCGACTCCTCGAGCTCCGGGACGGTCGCGTTGCGCCCGGTCGGGCGGCGGTGGCGCGATCCCTCGACCAGGCGCCCCTCGGTGTCGACGAGGGCCGCCTCCACCTTCGTGCCGCCGAAGTCGACGGCGAGGGCGAACAGGGCAGAGCTGGGCTGGAGGTCCGTGGGCACGACTAAACGATAGACGAGACCGGCCGTGCTCATTTGAGCACTCACCACGCACATGTTGCTCGCTTGCGCGGACGCTTCCTAAGCTTGAGGGGTGGCCCTGAACGATTCCGACGAGATCCTCGCCGTCAAAGCCGCAGAGCTCTACTACGAGGCCGGCAAGACGCAGGATGAGATCGGCGTCGCTCTGAACGTCTCCCGCTGGAAGGTCGGCCGCCTCCTCGTCGCCGCCCGCGAGCACGGGTTCGTGCGCATCGAGATCGTGCACCCGAGCGCTCGCCGCTTCTCGCTGGAGCGCGAGCTGTGCGGCTTCTACGGCCTGGAGGACGCGGTGGTCGTCCCCGCCGCGGAGTCCGACGCCGAGGTGCAGGGCCGCGTCGCCCAGGCGGCCGCCGACTACCTGACCACGCTGCGTCCCGTCCCGCGCACGCTCGGCGTGAGCTGGGGCCGCACCCTGCATGCCGTCGCCGCGCGCCTGCGCCCCGGCTGGGCCGTCGGCGTCAACCCGGTGCAGATCAACGGGAGTGTCTCGTCCACCCGTCAGGCCACCGCGGCCGCCGACACCGCCGTGGTCATCGCGCGCAAGGCGCAGGGCACGGCCACGCTGCTCCCCAGCCCCGCCATCTTCGAGCACGCCGCCACCCGCCGCGCGATCGAGGCCGATCGCTCGGTGCAGAGCGTGCTCGAACTCGCCCGCAACGCGAGCGCCTACCTGTTCAGCGCCGGAGTCGTCGACACCAGCTCGGTGCACGTCGACTCCGGCTACCTGTCGGTCGAGGATGTGGCCCGGCTCGCCGAGAAAGGCGCGGTCGGCGACGTCGTCGGCCGCTTCATCACCGACGACGGCCAGGTCGCTGATCCCGAGCTCGACGCGCGCACGCTGGGGCTCAGCCTCGACGAGCTCCGGGCAGCGCGCACATCCATCGCGGTCATCGCCGGGGAGGCGAAGCACCGGGTCGCGCACGCCGTCGTGGCGAGCGGCCTGTGCACCACCCTCATCACCGACGAGGCCACCGCCAACGATCTGCTCGGCCGCACCGCGCCGAGCGCCACGGCCGACCAGGTCGCGGCACAGTAATGGAGGACCACATGACCATCGAGACCACGCCGCCCGTGCGCACGCTCGCGCCGGCGGCCCGCGCCGTCGAGGTGCTCGGCGGCGACCTCACCGAGGGATCGCTGCGGCGCTACCTGGGCGGCATCCCGGGCGTGGACGCGGTCGGCCTGGAGCAGCGCGCCGCCGGCCTCGGCACGCGCTCGATCAAGACGACCAGCAAGAAGTGGGCCCTCGACACCGTCATCGAGCTCATCGACCTCACCACGCTGGAGGGCGCGGACACGCCCGGCAAGGTGCGCTCGCTCGTCGCCAAGGCGCTCACCCCCGACCCGTCGGACCTGACCGCTCCGCGTCCCGCGGCCGTCTGCGTCTACGGCGACATGGTCCCGTACGCGGTGGAGGCGCTCGGCGCGTCCCACGCCGGGGCGGTCCGCCGCGCCGGCGGCCAGGGTGGAATCAACGTCGCCGCTGTCGCCACCGCCTTCCCGAGCGGGCGCGCGTCCCTGAAGGTCAAGCTCGCCGACACGGCGGATGCCGTGGCCGCGGGCGCCGACGAGATCGACATGGTCATCGACCGTGGGGCCTTCCTCTCCGGACGCTACGGCCAGGTGTTCGACGAGATCGTCGCCGTGAAGGAGGCCTGCCGCCGCGAGGACGGCACGTACGCCCACCTCAAAGTGATCCTCGAGACCGGCGAGCTGAACACCTACGACAACGTGCGCCGCGCATCCTGGCTCAGCATCCTGGCCGGCGGCGACTTCATCAAGACCTCCACCGGCAAGGTGTCGCCCGCGGCGACCCTGCCCGTCACGCTGCTCATGCTGGAGGTCGTGCGCGACTGGCATCGGCTCACCGGCGAGGAGATCGGCGTGAAGCCCGCCGGCGGCATCCGCTCCTCGAAGGACGCCATCAAATACCTCGTCACCGTCGCCGAGACCGTCGGCGAGCACTGGCTGCAGCCGCACCTGTTCCGGTTCGGCGCGTCCAGCCTCCTCAACGACGTGCTGCTGCAGCGGCAGAAGCTGACGACCGGGCACTACTCCGGCGCCGACTACGTGACGATCGACTGACCCGAAACGAGAACTGACATGAGCTTCCTCGAATACGCCCCGGCTCCCGAGTCGCGGTCGATCCTCAACCTGCGCGACGAATACGGCCTGTTCATCGACGGCGAGTTCGTCGCCGGTCACGGCACGCCGTTCCAGACCATCTCCCCGGCCACCGAGGAGCGCCTGGCGACCATCGCGACCGCCGACGCGTCCGATGTGGACACCGCCGTCGCCGCCGCCCGCCGGGCCTACGACCGCGTCTGGTCGCGGATGAGCGGCAGCGACCGCGGCAAGTACCTGTTCCGCATCGCGCGGCTCATCCAGGAGCGCTCCCGCGAGCTCGCCGTCGCGGAGAGCCTCGACAACGGCAAGCCGATCAAGGAGAGCCGGGATGTCGACGTCCCGCTCGTCGCCGCCTGGTTCTTCTACTACGCGGGATGGGCGGACAAGCTGGAGCACGCCGGCCTCGGCCCCGCGCCCCGCGCGCTGGGTGTCGCGGCGCAGGTCATCCCGTGGAACTTCCCGCTGCTGATGCTCGCGTGGAAGATCGCCCCGGCGCTCGCAGCCGGCAACACGGTCGTGCTGAAGCCGGCCGAGACCACGCCGCTCACCGCGCTGCTGTTCGCGGAGATCGTGCAGCAGGCCGACCTGCCCGCCGGTGTCGTCAACATCGTCACGGGCGCGGGCGAGACCGGCCGCGAGCTGGTCGCGCACCCCGACGTGAACAAGGTCGCCTTCACCGGCTCGACCGCGGTCGGACGCGAGATCGCCCGCACGGTCGCCGGCACCTCCAAGAAGCTGACGCTGGAGCTCGGCGGCAAGGCCGCGAACATCGTCTTCGACGACGCGCCCATCGACCAGGCGATCGAGGGCATCGTCAACGGGATCTTCTTCAACCAGGGCCACGTCTGCTGCGCCGGCAGCCGCCTGCTGGTGCAGGAGAGCATCCACGACGAGGTCGTCGACCGGCTGAAGCGCCGCCTGTCGACACTGCGCCTCGGCGACCCCCTCGACAAGAACACCGACATCGGAGCCATCAACTCCGCCGAGCAGCTGCAGCGCATCCGCGAGCTGTCCGACATCGGCGAGGCCGAAGGCGCCGAACGCTGGACCGCCGACTGCGCCATCCCCGAGAACGGGTTCTGGTTCGCGCCGACGATCTTCGACAACGTCTCGACCAGCCACCGCATCGCCCGCGAGGAGATCTTCGGCCCGGTGCTGTCGGTGCTGACCTTCCGCACGCCGGCGGAGGCCATCGCCAAGGCGAACAACACGCCGTACGGCCTGTCCGCCGGCATCTGGTCCGACAAGGGCAGCCGCATCCTCGCCGTCGCCGACCAGCTTCGCGCGGGCGTCGTCTGGGCGAACACCTTCAACCGCTTCGACCCGGCGAGCCCGTTCGGCGGCTACAAGGAGTCGGGCTACGGCCGCGAGGGCGGCCGCCACGGTCTCGGCGCCTACCTGGTGCCCGGCCGATCGCTGCCCGCCGCGGCATCCATCCCCGCCCGCCTCGCTCGCAAGGGAGCATCCAAGTGACCCGGCTCGCCGTCCCCAAGACCTACAAGCTGTACATCGGCGGGAAGTTCCCGCGCAGCGAGTCCGGCCGCACCTACGAAGTCGTCTCGGCGAAGGGCGCGTTCCTGGCGAACGCCGCCAAGGCCTCCCGCAAGGACGCCCGCGATGCCGTCGTCGCCGCCCGCGCCGCGGTGTCGGGGTGGTCGGGTGCGACCGCGTACAACCGCGGCCAGGTGCTCTACCGCATCGCCGAGCTGCTGGAAGGGCGTCGTGCGCAGTTCGTCGACGAGATCCAGCAGGCCGAGGGCGTCTCATCCTCCGCCGCGACCGCCCAGGTGGACGAGGCGATCGACCGCTGGGTCTGGTACGCGGGATGGGCGGACAAGTTCGCGCAGGTCGCGGGCAACGCCAACCCGGTCGCCGGCCCGTACTTCAACATCTCCGTGCCGGAGCCGACCGGCGTCGTCGCGATCGTCGCGCCGCAGGACTCGAGCCTCGTCGGCTTCGTCAGCGCGGTCGCCCCGGCGCTCGTCGCGGGAAACACCGTCGTCGTGATCGCGAGCGAGCGGTTCCCGCTCTCTGCGATCAGCCTGAGCGAGGTGCTCGCGACGAGCGACGTCCCGGGCGGCGTGGTCAACATCCTGACCGGCTCCCCGGCCGAGATCGCGCCGTGGCTGGCGTCGCACGCCGACGTCAACGCGCTGGATCTGGTGGGCGCGGGCGACCTGGAGTGGATCGACCTGCAGATCGCCGCCGCGGACACCCTGAAGCGCGTGCTCACCCCGAGAACGGCCCCGACGCGGCCGCCCCCTCGCTCGACCGCATCGCGTTCTTCACCGAGACCAAGACGGTCTGGCACACCAAATCGCTGCTCTGACCCCGCGCGATTCGTGCCGAATGTGCGCTATTCGTGAGGAATGGCGCGCATTCGGCACGAATCATCGCTGGGGATTGCGTTTCTTCCGGTTCACAGGGTTGTGAGGGAGGATGGAAGGGACGAGACGGGAGGCGCCATGGGGGATGAGTGGAGACCGGAGCACGGTGAGCTGGCCCTCGTCGGCGACAGCCTGACGCAGGGCGGCGACTGGGATGCGCTGCTTCCCGGTGAGAGGGTCCGCAACTTCGGGATGGCCGGCGACACGACCGACGACGTGATCGCGCGCCTCGGCGACGTGATCGACGCGCGTCCGGCGACGGTGGCTCTACTCGTCGGGACCAACGACCTGGCCTGGCGCCGGTCGGTCGAGCACGTCGTCCGCAACATCGAGACCATGCTGGTGACGCTGCGGCGGGAGCTGCCCGACTCGCGCATCCTGGCCCAGTCCGTGATGCCGCGCGGGCACGAGTTCGCCGACCAGATCCGCGACATCAACCGCCACCTGTGGCAGTTCGCGCCGGGCGCGCATGCCGGCTGGCTCGACCTGTGGCCCGCGCTCGCGCTGGAGGACGGCGAGCTGAACCCCGCCTACACCGAGGACCGCCTGCACTTGAACGCGGAGGGCTACCGCGTCTGGGCCGGCGAGCTCGCCCCCGCTCTGGAGCGCATCCGCGAGCTGCCGCCGAACTCCCGCGCGATCACGCTCCCGTACCTCGGTACCGACTCCTGACGGTTCAGGAGGCGCGGAGCAGGCGCTCGTAGACGGCGATGCCGCGCAGCCAGGTTGCGACGTCGATGCGCTCGTCGCGTGCGTGCAGGGCGGCGCGTTCGTCCGCGCTCAGCTCGAACGGCGTGAACCGGTACACGGCCTGACAGATGCCGGTGAAGTGCCGGCTGTCGCTCGCGCCGAGCATGATGTACGGCGTCACCACCGCATCCGGATGCACCGCGGAAATTGCGCCGGCCAGCCGGTCCCACTGCGGTCCGTCGGAGGGAGAGACGGGCGACGGCTCGCTCGCGTCCACCGCCTCCACCCGCACGGCGTCGTCCCGGATCGCGCGGCGCAGGTGGTCCAGCGTCTCGGCGACCGACGAGCCGACCGCGATCCGGACGTTCACGGTCGCCTCCGCGGTCTCGGGCAGCGCGTTCGCCGCGAGGCTGCCGCGCAGCTGCGTGACCGCGGTCGTCGTGCGGACGATCGCCCGCGTCTCGTCGCTCAGCCTCCCGAACACCGTTCGCAGCACGGGCTGCAGGCGCCGGGCCCGCGTGAACACCGACCGCAGCGGGCCGGTCGCGTGCGCGCCCAGCGTCTCGACCATCCGCAGGTTCGTCTCGGACAACCGTGCCGGGAACGGGCGCGCGTTGAGCCGGGTGATCGCCCGCGCCAGCCGCACGGTGGCGGTCATCGGCGGGGGAGTGGATGCGTGACCGCCCTGCTGCTCGACCGTGAGCCGCACGCTGGTGATGCCCTTCTCGCTGACGCCGACCACGGCGATCGGCTTCGCGACGCCCGGGAAGATGCCCTCGACGACCGCACCGCCCTCGTCGAGCACGAGCGCGGGACGGATCCCGCGCTCGGCCAGCACCGCGGCGATCCGCGGGCGCCCGAGCCGACGGTCTCCTCGTCGTGCCCGAAACTCAGGTAGACGTCGTCGGCCGGCTGGAAGCCCGACCGCACCAGCGCCTCGACCGCCTCGAGGATGGCGACCACCGCGCCCTTGTCGTCGATCGCCCCGCGGCCCCACAGCAGCCGCTGCTCGCCGTCGCCGGTGAGCGTCGCGGCGAACGGGGGATGCGTCCATCCCTCGTCCGTGGCGGGGACGACGTCGAAGTGCGCCATCAGCACCGTCGGGGCACCCGATCCGCGGCCGCGCCAGCGGTAGAGGAGCGAGTGGCCGTGCCGCTCGCGTTCGAGGGTGTCGTGCAGCGCGGGGTACAGCCCGGGAAGCGCGTCCACGAACCGGTCGAACGCCTCCCAGTCGGTCTCCTCGACGGCGTTGCGCGACATGGTCGGGATGCGCAGCAGCGTCCGGAAGCGCTCCAACGCCTCGTCGTCGGCGCCGCTCACTCGCCGGCCGCTTCGCGGAAGGCGTCGAACGCCTCATCGTTGAACAGTACGAACCGCACGTGTTCGACCGACCCGACGCCGGACGACAGCACGGCGCGGACCGTGCTGATCGCGATGCGCGCCGCGTCGTCCATCGGCCAGCCGTAGATCCCGGCGGAGACCGCGGGGAACGCGACCGTGCGCGCGCCGAGCTCGCGCGCGACCCTCAGCGACGAGCGGTACGCGTTCTGCAGAAGGGGGTGCGGTCCTCGCGCGACGACCACACCGGCCCGACCGTGTGGATGACCCACTTCGCGGCGAGGTCGCCGGCGGTCGTGGCGATCGCCTGCCCGGTCGGAAGGCCGTCCGGCAGAGTCGTCGCGCGCAGCTCCTTCGTCGCCTGCAGGATGCTCGGGCCGCCGCGGCGGTGGATGGCGCCGTCGACGCCGCCTCCGCCGAGCAGCGAGCTGTTGGCGGCGTTGACGATCGCGTCCACAGACTCGTCGGTGATGTCGCCGCGGACGATGCGGATGAGTTCGTCGGCCATCCCCTCAGCCCCGGTTGTTCGAGAGCTCGTAGATCTTCAGGAGCTCGACGATCGCCTCGTCCGCCGCGTCGCCGCCCTCCTCGAACGCCTCGGTGACGTGCGTGCGGAGGTGGTTCTCCACCAGCAGGCGGTTGAGCGACCCGAGCGACTTCTGGATGGCGAGGGACTGCGTGATGATGTCGATGCAGTAGTCCTCGTTCTCGATCATCTTCTCGAGCCCCCGGAGCTGTCCCTCGAGGATGCGCGTCCGGTGCAGTGCGCGCTTCTTGATGTCGGCGATCATCCCCTCAGGATAAGCCCGTGGCCTTCATACCCCAGAGGGGTAGTTCGGCGCTCGCGGAACGAACGCAGTTCCCGGGATTGCCCCCGAACGGGGGATAGGGGTGGACATACAGCGGGGTCTATCCTCCAGGGAGGGGTTGAGAAATATTCGTTTAACAGGAAAGGCCCGACTTTGCTGAAGAACCTCAGCCCACTGCTGTCCGGCGCGCTCTTGAGCGCTCTCGACGCCATGAGAGATGGCGAGACGCTGACCCTCGTGGGCAGCGGCTATCCCGAAGACCGGATCACGTCGCCCGTCGTCCACCTCGGGGACGGCGTCACCACCGAGGCCGCCGCCGAGGCGATCCTCTCGGTGTTCCCGCTCGATCAGGAGGACGCCTCCCCGATCGTGTTCCTGGACCTCGCGGACGAGCCCTACGACGTACCCGACGTCGCGTTCGCGGTGAACGGGATCGCGTCGGACGCCGAACTCCGCCGCGTGCCCATGACCCGCCTGGAGCGCGAGCCGTTCCTCGAACTCGCGCGCGACTCCGCCGTCACGGTCCGCGTCGGCTCCGACGCGCCGCCGTGCGCGTTCCTCCTCCGCCGGGGGGTCCTCTGACCGGCAGCCTGCACCACAGCACCCGCACCACCACGTCGCCCGTCCGGGCCGGAGAGGACGTCTCCGATACCCGGGCGGGCGCACCATGTCCGGGCCGCGTAGAGTGGGATGCCGTGTCACGTCCCCACACCCCGCAGCAGCCCGCCTTCAACCGCGCGGCGCTCGCGCCCGGGATGCTCGGCGCGCTGATCCTGCTGTTCGGACTGGCACTCCCGGGGGATTGGTACCTCTACGTGCGCTACGCGGTCAGCATCCTCGCGCTCATCCTCTGCGTCTTCGCGGGGCAGGCGGGGCGCTGGTGGTGGCTGGCCGGCCTCATCCCGATCGCCGTGGTGTGGAACCCGGTCTGGCCCATCACCGCGATCGCAGGCGCGCTGCCGCTGTTGAGCCTCGCCGCGGCGGCCGTGTTCGTCGTCGCCGCGCTCACCATCAAGATCCCCGCCGACACTCGTCGCTGAACGGCCCCGCAGCCGGTAGAATGGATGCTGCGCGGCCTTCCTGTGTCGCGCTCCCGGCGTCACCGCGTCGAGCCCGGGCCACTCGGTTCCCGAAGCTCGCCGCCCCGCCGGCCTCATGACCAATGGCGTCGTGCCCGCAGTCCGCGCGCGGCGCCCTCCACTGGAGGACCATGTCTCGTTCCGGTCAGCGCACCAGTTCGACCAGACCGCAGCAGCGGAAGAACCGCCACGCCAACAACGACGGCCTCATCCCCGTCCTCGCCCGCAAGGTGCGCGAGGTCGAGGCGAAGGCCGCCGACGGCAAGAAGCTCGGGCCGACCAACCGCACCAAGTTCCAGGTGATCGCCTTCCTCATGCGCGAGGAGCGCGCCCGCGCGAAGGCCGACCCGGAGCTGAGCGACGCCGCCCGCGCCGAGCAGCTGAAGCGGCTCGACGGCATCGCCACCATCCTCGCCAAGACGGCGGCGCGCGACACGTCGCTCATCTCGCTGCTCGAGAGCGAGACCGCGTCGAGCGCCACCGCGCAGAAGATGCGACGCGACTGGCTGCTCGAGTCCGGCACGGAGCTGTCGCCGGACGACCTCATCATCACGATCGAGCGACCGACCCCGAAGCAGGACAGCGTCATCCCGCCGGAGCTGGCGGAGAAGCAGGTCGTGCCGCCGTCGGTGAAGGCGCGCCAGCTGTCCAACCCGTTCCTGGCGCCCGACCTCTCGCGTCTCACGCCCGCGGCGCCTACGCCGCGCCGCCGTCTGGACTCGTGGGAGCTGCTGGGCCCGCTGTTCAAGTCGTTCGAGTACGGCGCGGGCGGCCAGGCGGCCAGCATGGAGCTGCCGCCGGCGCCGCTGATCGACCGCTACTCGCCGAACGGCCTGGAGCTGATGCACCACCAGTCGCGCTTCATCGAGAGCGTGCGCCAGGGTCACCGCTCCTTCCTGCTCGCCGACGAGCCGGGCCTCGGCAAGACCGCGCAGTCGGTGCTCGCCGCCTCGGTCGCGGGCGCCTACCCGCTGCTCGCCGTCGTCCCGAACGTGGTCAAAATGAACTGGGCGCGCGAGGTCGAGCGCTGGACGCCGCACCGCCGCGCCACCGTCATCCACGGCGACGGAGAGGGACTGGACGCGTTCGCCGACGTCGTCATCGTCAACTACGAGGTCCTGGATCGGCACCTCTCCTGGCTGAGCACGCTCGGCTTCAAGGGGATGGTCGTCGACGAGGCGCACTTCATCAAGAACCTGCACTCGCAGCGGTCGCGGCTGGTGCTGGGACTCGCCGACGCCATCCGCCAGGCCACGCCCGACCCGCTGATGATCGCGCTGACCGGTACGCCGCTCATCAACGACATCGACGACTTCAAGGCGATCTGGCAGTTCCTCGGCTGGATCGACGGGAACAAGCCGACCGCACAGCTCATGGAGCACCTGGAGGAGACCGGGCTGACCCCGGCCGACTTCGGCTTCTACGCCGCCGCGCGCGAGTCCGTCATCGACATGGGCATCGTCCGCCGCCGCAAGATCGACGTCGCCGCCGATCTGCCGAGCCGGCGGGTCGTGGATCTGCCGGTCGAGCTGGACGACGAGCTCGGCCGCTCCATCCGCCAGGCGGAGAAGGAGCTGGCCGCGCGCCTGGTCGCGAAGTTCCACCGTGCCGCGGCCGCCGGTCGTCCGGACTCGTTCGAGGGCGACGACGAGGCGCACCGCCGCCACCTCATCCGTCTGGTCGCTCAGTCGGAGCTCGAGGAGTCGAAGTCGGCCAAGACCGGCGACAACGTCTTCACGATGGTCCGCAAGATCGGCCAGGCGAAGGCCGGGCTGGCCTCCGACTACACCGCCCAGCTGGCCCGCTCGGTCGGCAAGGTGGTGTTCTTCGCCAAGCACATCGACGTGATGGATGCGGCGGAGGAGGCCTTCGCCGCCCGCGACCTCAAGACGATCTCGATCCGCGGCGACCAGTCCGCGCTGGCCCGCCAAAAGGAGATCGACGCCTTCAACAACGACCCGGAGGTGGCGGTCGCGGTCTGCTCGCTGACCGCCGCGGGCGTCGGCCTCAACCTGCAGGCGGCCTCCAACGTGGTGCTCGCCGAGCTGTCGTGGACCGCCGCCGAGCAGACGCAGGCGATCGACCGCGTCCACCGCATCGGCCAGGAGGAGCCGGTCACCGCGTGGCGGATCATCGCCGCTCAGACCATCGACTCCAAGATCGGGGAGCTGATCGACGCCAAGCAGGGACTCGCGGCGCGCGCCCTCGACGGCAGCGATGTCGAGGTCGGCTCGGCCGACTCTGTGCAGCTCGACGCGCTCATCCGCCTGCTGGAGGATGCGCTGGCGTAAGCCGCGGCGGTAGCCGTCAGGCGATCTCGGCGTCGTCGGGGTCGAGCGGGACCGGGCGGTCGTCGTCGGGGAGCAGCTCGTCGTCCTCGTCGTCGACCACCGGGAGGTCTTCGGGGTCGTTAACGACGGGCTCGGGCTCGTAGTCGGTCTCCTGCGCCTCGCGGAAGTCGTCGAGGTCCTCGTCTCGTTCGGTCGGGTCGCTCATGCCCTGAGGGTACCGCCGGGCGGCGGACGCGTGAAGCGCCCGATTCAGTCGAGGTCGAACACGAAGAACGGCCCGCGCTCGTCGTGCACGATCCGCGCCGCGCCGCTGAATCCGGCGAAGTCGCCGGTGCCCGTTCCCGGCACGATGTAGGCGAATGCGCTGGGATCGTCGGGGTGCTGCAGCGCGCCGTGATGCACGGTGATCGAGCCCTCGCGTCCGTCGTCGAGCCGACCGGTGATCCTCTCGGCGGCGAGGTAGCCGCGGCCGCCCTCCTCGGTGCCCGACGAGACGAAGTGGGCGACGGACTCGCCGACCAGGCCCTCCGTGTACGTCTTGCGCATCACGACCGCGCCTACCCAGTCGCCGTCGATGCCGGGGAGCTCGGCCGGGTCCCAGCCGGTGACATCGAAGCGGGCGGTGATCGTCTCAGCAGTCATGCGTTCACCGTAGAGGAGTCCGCCGACAGCGCGCAGCGGATTTCGCGTCCGCGGAGATGTGGACTAGACAGGGTGGATGCCGGACCAGAACCACCATTCCCAGGTCGAGATCGAGCGCAAGTACGACGTGGAGGCCGACGCCCGGCATCCGCAGCTCGTCGGCGTGGGCGCGGTCGCCGTCCAGGGCGAGCCCGTCCGGCACGAGCTCGTCGCCACGTACTTCGACACCGCCGACCTGACCCTCGCGCAGCACCGGACAGCTCTGCGCGTCCGCCGCGGCGGCCACGACGCGGGCTGGCACGTCAAGGAGCCGGCCGACGAGGGCCGCACCGAGCGGCACTGGCCGCTGACCGACGACGACACGCCGCCCGCGGAGGTCCGCGAGCACCTGCGCCCGCTGGTCGGCGACGAGGCGCTCGTCCCGATCGCCCGGGTGACGAATCAGCGCGACAGCGTGGTGCTTCAGGATGCGGCCGGCTTCGACCTCGCCGAGCTGACCGACGACCACGTGCGCAGCGAGAACCTGCGCGCGGGCGGCGCACTGGAGTGGCGCGAATGGGAGGTCGAGCTGCTCGCCGGTGCGCCGGACAAGCGCGAGCGCCGGGAGGCGCTGCTCGACGCGATCGAGGAACGGCTGCTCGCCGCGGGCGCCCGCCCGTCCGAGAGCTCGTCGAAGCTGCAGCGCGCCCTCGGGCTCTGATCCGCCTACCACCGGTGGGCGTCATCCGTCCAGTGCGATTTTGTGCAGCCCGGCGCGGGCGGGCATGATTCAAGCACGGACTCGAAACGGAGCAGCATGAAGATCGGCATCCTCACTAGCGGCGGCGACTGCCCGGGCCTGAACGCGGTCATCCGCGGTGCGGTCCTGAAAGGCGACCGCGTGCACCACTCCGAGTTCGCCGGCTTCCGTTACGGCTGGCGCGGCGTGGTCGAGGGTGACATCATGCCGCTCGACCGGCACAGCGTCCGCGGCCTGTCCCGCCAGGGCGGCACCATCCTCGGCTCCAGCCGCACCAACCCGTTCGAGGGCGACAAGGGCGGCCCGGAGAACATCCAGCGCATGATGGACGAGAACGGCATCGACGCGATCATCGCGATCGGCGGCGAGGGTACGCTCACCGCGGCCCGCCGCCTCACCGACGCCGGCCTCAGGATCGTCGGCGTGCCGAAGACCATCGACAACGACCTCGCCGCCACCGACTACTCGTTCGGCTTCGACACCGCCGTCGAGATCGCCACCGAGGCCATCGACCGCCTGCGCACCACCGCCGAGTCGCACCAGCGCTGCATGGTCGTCGAGGTCATGGGCCGCCACGTCGGCTGGATCGCCCTGCACTCGGGCATGGCGGGCGGCGCGCACGCCATCCTCATCCCGGAGCAGCCGCAGTCCATCGAGCAGATCTGCGAGTGGGTGGAGTCGGTCCGAGACCGCGGCCGCGCGCCCGTCATCGTGGTGTCGGAGGGCTTCCACCTCGACACGATGGAGGAGGCGCACTCGCACAAGGGCCTGGATGCGTTCAACCGCCCGCGCCTGGGCGGCATCGGCGAGATGCTCGCCCCCATGATCGAGGAGCGCACCGGCATCGAGTCGCGCGCGACGGTCCTCGGCCACATGCAGCGCGGCGGCGTGCCGAGCGCTTACGACCGCGTGCTCGCCACGCGCCTCGGCATGGCCGCGGTCGACGCGGTCTACGAGGGCCGCTGGGGCTCGATGGTCTCGCTGCGCGGCACCGATGTGGTGAACGTCTCGATCGCCGACGCGACCGGCGGCCTCAAGACCGTTCCGGACGCCCGCTACGAGGAGGCAGCGCTGCTCTTCGGCTGAGCATCCGCTGCACCGCCCTGCCCGGCCGCGCCCGCCGGGGATAGGCTCCCTGGTACCAGAGGAAGGAGCCTGCAGTGCCGCGTTTCGTCCAGTTCGAGGAGTTCGGTTCCCGCGACTACCTGCAGGTGGTCGAGCGGGAGAGACCGTGGCCCGGCCCCGGCCAGCTCCTCGTGCGCGTGATGGCGGCGGGACTCAACCCGATGGACATCAAGGCCTACCGGTCGGAGCAGGCGGCGGCCCACATGGGCGTCACCCTGCCGAGCGGGATGGGGCAGGACTTCGCGGGCTTCGTCGAGGAATTGGGCGAGGGCGTCACGCGGTTCGAGATGGGGCAGGCCGTGCTCGGAACGGCGCCGTTCGCCGCGATCGCCGACTTCGTCGTGGTCCCGGAGGACGGCCAGGTGATCGCCAAGCCCGATCCGCTGACCTTCGAGGCGGCGGGGTCGCTGGGCGTCGTGGGGCGGACGGCGATGGCGACGGTGCGCGCGGCCGACATCCACGAGCGTGACACGGTGCTGGTGAGCGCCGCGGCCGGCGGAGTCGGCGTGCTGGCGGCCCAGCTGGCGGTGCGGTCCGGCGCCACCGTGATCGGCACAGCGGGGGAGGAGAACCACGAGTTCCTGGAGTCGCTGGGCGTCATCCCGGTGACCTACGGCGAGGGGCTCGCGGATCGGGTGCGCGACCTGATCGACGACGACCGCGTCACCGTCGTGCTCGACAACCACGGCGCGGACACCATCGAGGCGGCGCTCGAGCTCGGCGTGCCGATCGAGCGGGTGAACACCATCGCCGTCTTCGGGCCGGAGGCGCGCGGGGCACGAAGCGTCGGCGGCCGCGCCGCGGGCAACGACGAGCTGGCCGAGCTGGCCGACCTGCTCGCGGAGAACGAGCTGGTGCTGCCCATCGACTCCATCTTCCCGATCGAGCGGACGGTGGAGGCGTACGGGCGGTTGGAGGGCGGCCACGTGCGCGGCAAGGTCGTCGTCGTCACCGACTGAGCGCGGCCGCGGCCGCCGAGAGGAGCATCCATGATCGCAGAGGACATCGCCCGGCAGCTTCGGGCCGCGGGTCTGCGCTGGCAGCCCGCGTCCGGGGACACGTTCGCCATCGACCGGCCCGGGATGGAGGGCGAGCGGTTCACGGTCAGCGAGATGACCATCGAGCCGCACCACTTCGACACCGGCACGATCCTCGGGTTCAACGGGACGACCGAGTGGGCGCTTGACTCGCTGGCAGTGGAGGATGCGCTGTGGATCCCGCGCGAGGACCAGCTGCGCGAGCTGCTCGGCGGCAGCTTCCGCCACCTGGCGCGCACGCCCGACGGCTACCGCGTGACCGTGTTCTTCGGCGGCGAGGAGCGCTTCTACGAGCACGAGGACGCCGCGACGGCGTACGCGCAGGCGCTGCTGTCGCTGATCGGGGCGTCGGTCTCCTAAGCCTGCGTCTGGTTGACGCAACACGCCGCTCAGCCGGTGCCGGACGCGGCGTGTTGCGTCAACCAGGCACGGTGGCGACGGAGGCGGCGGCCAGGATGGACGCGTCCAACTGCTCCACGCTGCGGACGCCGGCGAGGCCGAGGGTGATGTCCAGCTCCGCGATCGTGTTGCGCAGGAGTTCGCGAACGCCCTCCTCGCCCGCCAGCGCGAGGGCGTAGGCGTAGGGCCGGCCGATCGCGACCGCGCGGGCGCCGAGCGCGAGCGCGACCACCGCGTCCGACCCGCTGCGGACGCCGCTGTCGAACAGCACAGGAAGGCGGCCGTCGACGGCCTCGACGATCGCGGGCAGCGCATCCAGTGCCGCGATCTCGCCGTCGATCTGACGTCCGCCGTGGTTCGAGACCTGCACCGCGTCCATCCCGGCGTCGATCGCCTGCCGCGCGTCGTCCGGATGCAGCACGCCCTTGAGCACGATCGGCAGGCGCGTGCGGTCGCGCAGGAAGGCGAGGTCGTCCCAGGTGAGGGACGGGTCGGCGAACACGTCGAGGAACGTCTCGACCGCGGCCAGCGGCTCGCCCGAGCGGAGGTTGTCCCGCAGCGTGCCGGGGTGGTGGCGCAGGATGCTCGCGAACGACGCGAGCGCGGCCGGCGTCGGGGTGGTGGCCGGGTGCCCGCCACGCGCCGCCCGCTCCTGGACCAGTTCCCGGAACACCTGGTCGCTGGTGTACTGCGCGATGCCGAGACCGCGGCTGAACGGCAGGTAGCCGAGGTCGAGGTCGCGCGGCCGCCAGCCGAGCACATGCGTGTCGAGGGTGACGACGATCGCCTCGCAGCCGGACCGCTCGGCACGGTCGACCAGGCTGGCGACGAGATCGCGGGACGAGCTCCAGTAGAGCTGGAACCAGCGCGAGGCGCCGGGCGCGACCGCGTCCATGGATGCGGCCACCTCCTCCATCGGCTGCGACGCCTGGGTGGAGAGCGTGACCGGGACGCCGAGAGAGGCCGCCGCCCGGGCTGCCGCCGCGTCGCCGCCGCGCCGGGCGAGCTCCAGCACCCCGATCGGGGCGAGCAGCAGGGGAGTGGGGCGGCGGACGCCGAACAGGTCGATCGAGAGGTCGCGGGTCGACACATCCCGCAGGACGCGCGGGACGATGCGGTGCCGCGCGAACGCGTCGAGGTTGGCCCGGGCGGTGCGCTCGAGCCCCGCAGAGCCGGCGATGTACGCGAAGGCCGCTCGGCTCATCCGCCGCTGGGCCCCGCGCTCCAGCTGCCGGAACCCGACCGGGATGCGGGGCCGCCGCCCGGAAACCCCCGCGCGATAGATCTCCGACTGGGCGTCTCTGCCGGCGCTGCTCATGCCCCCATTCTGCTCGCTGCGCATCGGCTCACCCGATCATCCAGGGACGCAACACGCCGTTATCCGCGCGGCATAACGGCGCGTTGCGACCCCTGGATGCGCGTCAGCGGCGGCGGGGCCGCTTGCCGCGGGCGCCGGGGGCGGGCTTGCGCGCGGGCGTCTGGCGGGGCGCGGACTCGCGGGCAGCGACCTCGGGGTTGCGGGAGGAGTGCGCGGTGCGGCCGCGCACGATCCCGATGAAGTCGTCGACCAGAGGATGCTGTCCCTCGCGCGGCCAGGTCAGGCCGATGCTGCTCGTCGGGGCGTCCTCGACGCGCAGGGCGACCACGTCCTTCCGGCGCAGCGCCTTCGCGACGGAGGCGGGGAGCAGCGCGATGCCGTCACCCGCCGCCACGCTGCGCATGAACGCCTCCGACGGCTCGCCGGTCACCCGCGGCTCGTCGGCCAGCTCCTCCAGGAACAGGTGCTCCTCCAGCGTCAGCAGGTGCTCGTGGTGCATGACCACGACCACGTCCTCCGCGTAGAGCGGGATGAGGTGCCGCTCGTCGTCGGCCGTGGCGTCGCGGGCGAACACCATGTCCGCGTCCCCCGCCGCGAGCATCCCCAGCGGGTCGTCGCTCGGCCGCACCACCAGCTCCACATCCGGAAAACGCTGCTCGAAGGTGCGCGTCCACTTTCCGACGGTGACGCCGAGCGGGAAGGCGAGCGAGAAGCGGGTGGACATCCCACGAGGGTAGCGAACGGTAGCCTGGAGGACATGAAGGCGCAGACCATGAAAGCGGCCACCGCGGCCAAGAAGCTCGGCATCTACCTGCCGGCGGCGCCCGACGACTTCCGCGACCGCGAGATCAGCCGCACCGAGCTGGACGAGCTGAATGCCGAACCGCTGGAGTGGCTGCAGTCCCTGCGGGCCGACGGGCCGCACCCGCGCGACGTCGTGGCGCGCAAGCTCGGGGTGTCCAACTCGGGGCTGGCCCGCGGCGGCGTCACGGAGGCGCTGACCACCTCCGAGATCAAGGCGCTGCTCGCCGACCCGCCGCAGTGGCTGGTCGACGAGCGGGCCACCCAGGCCGCGGTGCGCGCCGAGAACGCACGCGTCAAGCAGCGCGACGCCGAGCGCGCCGCCCGGCGGTCAGACGCCGAGTAGGGGCTGCACCCCTGGCGTCACACGCCGCTGGGCTGCTGGCCGCCGTCCGGCGTCCGCGTCGCCGAGCGGGCGGCGCGGGCGAGCGTCTGCGGTCCGTTGGTCAGCCGGGCGCGCTTCCAGGGAGCGACCCCGTCGATCTCGACCTGCAGCGAGAAGCTCAGGATGGTGCGGATCAGCACGATGATCGCCAGCACGATCGCGTCGGTCAGTGACGGCGTCGACGTGACCGTGCGGACCAGGTCCGCCGCGACCAGGATCTCGAGCCCGAGCAGGATGACGCCGCCGAAGCTCTCGCGCAGCGTGCGGAACGCCGCAGCCCCGCTGCGCTGACGCGTCCACGCGATGAGGGCCAGCGCGACGGCCACGAGCAGGCCGACGGCCATCACGGCCACCCCGGCGAACTCGAATGCCGTGCCGGTCGCCTCGAAGAACGCGTGCGCATCCATGGGTTCATCGTGCCACGTAGAATCTTCCGGTGCCTCCCGAAACCCCGGCCGCTCCCGGCCTCGATCCCGACGAGCTCGCCACGACCCTCCGCGTTCTGGAGCGGCTGCACGAGCTCGACAAGGACCACCCCGACTACGTGACCGTGCGCCGGGCGACCTCGCACATGTTCAAGGCGTCCAAGCAGGCGCGCCGCCGCGAGCTCCGCGCGCAGGAGCTCGCCGCCGACCGCGCCGTGATCGCCGCCACCGCGACGGGTGCGCCGGACCGCATCGACGACGAGACCCGGGGCCGCGAGCTGACCTCCAGCACCACCGGCTCGACCACCGCCGGCACCCTGCTCAACTCCCAGGCCTGCTACATCTGTAAGCAGCACTACACCGAGGTCGACTGGTTCTACCACCAGCTCTGCCCGTCCTGCGCGGCGTTCAGCCACGCGAAGCGCAACGCCCGCACCGATCTCACCGGCAAGCGCGCGCTGCTGACCGGCGGCCGCGCGAAGATCGGCATGCACATCGCGCTGCGGCTGCTGAGGGACGGCGCGCACCTGACCGTCACGACGCGGTTCCCGCGGGATGCGGTGCGCCGCTTCTCCCAGCTGCCGGACGCCGGCTCCTGGCTGCACCGGCTGCGCGTCGTCGGGATCGACCTGCGCGACCCCGCCCAGGTGATCGCGCTCGCGGACTCGGTCGCCGAGCGCGGCTCCCTCGACATCCTCATCAACAACGCGGCTCAGACGGTCCGCCGCTCGCCGGGCGCGTACTCGCTGCTCGCGGAGGCCGAGACGCAGCCGCTGCCCGACGGGCCGCTGCCCGAACTGGAGACGTTCGGCCACACCGCCGACCCGCATCCGCTCGCCCTGGAGCGTTCGGTCGCCGCCCATCCGCTGCTGTCGGCGGCGGACGTGCGCGGCACGATCGCCGAGCTGGCCGGAGCCGCGGCGCTCACCGCCGACGACCTCGCGACGGCCGCCATGAGCGCCGGGTCGTCATCGCTGGCGAAGCACGCCGACGGCACGGCCATCGACGCGGGCGGCCTCGTACCCGACGTCGCCCACGTCAACAGCTGGACGCAGGCGATCGGCAGCATCGACGCCCTCGAACTGCTCGAGGTGCAGCTCTGCAACCAGACCGCGCCCTTCATCCTGATCGACCGGCTGCGCCCGTCGCTCGCGGCCGCGGGACGTTCGTACGTCGTCAACGTGTCCGCCATGGAGGGCGTCTTCGGGCGCCGTTACAAGGGCGCCGGGCACCCGCACACCAACATGTCGAAGGCCGCGCTCAACATGCTCACGCGCACGAGCGCGGGCGAGCTGTTCGAGAGCGACGGCATCCTGATGACCAGCGTCGACACGGGATGGATCACCGACGAGCGCCCGCACCACACCAAGGTGCGGCTCGCCGAGGAGGGCTTCCACGCCCCGCTCGACCTGGTCGACGGCGCCGCGCGCGTTTACGACCCGATCGTCCGCGGCGAGGCCGGCGAGGACCTTCATGGGGTGTTCCTGAAGGACTACCGTGTCTCGGCCTGGTGAGAGCTACTCTGAGCACGTGAGTGAAGGCACGCCGCTGCCGCGGGTCACCCCGCGCGGCGAGATCACGGTCCCTGGGCAGGCCCGGCCCATCCCCTCGACGGCGAAGGGCGGCGCCCTCCGGCACTGGCTGCTCACCGGCCTGGTGGACGAGCGCGGCACCCAGCAGGGACCGCACGGCCGCAACCCCGAGCGCACGCACCCGTGGTGGCAGGTCATGTGCCTCACCGGTGTCGACTACTTCTCGACCCTCGGCTACCAGCCCGCCATCGCCGCGCTCGCCGCGGGCCTGATCTCGCCGTTCGCGACGCTGGTGCTTGTCGCACTGACGCTGCTCGGCGCCCTGCCGGTCTATCGCCGGGTCGCGCGCGAGAGCTTCAAGGGCTCGGGGTCGATCGCCATGCTGGAGCGGCTGCTGCCGTGGTGGGCGGGCAAGCTGCTGGTGCTCGTGCTGCTGGGCTTCGCGGCGACGGACTTCATGATCACGATCACGCTGTCGGCCGCCGACGCCTCGGCGCACGCGATCGAGAACCCGTTCGCGCCGGAGTGGTTCCACGGCAACAACGTCCTCATCACGCTGTTCCTGCTGGCGCTGCTCGGCGCGGTGTTCCTCAAGGGGTTCAAGGAGGCCATCGGCATCGCGGTCGTGCTGGTCGCCGTCTACCTCGCGCTCAACGTCGTCGTGGTCGGCGTCTCCATCGTGCAGGTGTTCGCGCATCCCACCGCGGTCACCGACTGGTCGGAGGCGCTGTTCCGGCAGAACGGCAATCCGCTGATCATCGTCGGCGTCGCGCTGCTGGTGTTCCCGAAGCTGGCGCTGGGCCTCTCCGGCTTCGAGACCGGGGTCGCGGTGATGCCGCAGATCAAGGGGCGCCCGGACGACGACCCCGCGTACCCGAAGGGACGCATCCGCGGCGCCGGCCGGCTGCTCACCACCGCCGCGATCATCATGAGCGTCTTCCTGATCACGTCGAGCTTCACCACCACGCTGCTCATCCCGCAGCGCGAGTTTCAGCCCGGGGGACAGGCGAACGGGCGCGCGCTCGCGTACCTCGCGCACGAGTACCTGGGCAACGGCTTCGGCACGGTCTACGACTTGTCGACCATCCTCATCCTGTGGTTCGCGGGCGCCTCGGCCATGGCGGGCCTGCTCAACCTGGTGCCGCGCTACCTGCCGCGCTACGGGATGGCGCCGCAGTGGGCGCGCGCGGTGCGTCCCCTGGTGCTGGTGTTCACCGCGATCGCCTTCCTGATCACGCTGGTCTTCGAGGCGAGCGTGGATGCGCAGGGCGGCGCCTACGCGACCGGCGTGCTGGTGCTCATCACGTCCGCATCCCTCGCGGTCACGCTCTCGGCGCGGCGCAAGCGGCAGCCGAAGCGCACGGTCGTTTTCGGCCTGATCACGGCGATCTTCGTGTACACGACCATCGACAACATCATCGAGCGACCCGACGGCCTGCGGATCGCGGCGCTGTTCATCCTGGGCATCCTCGTGGTGTCGATCGTGTCGCGCATCGGTCGGTCCTTCCAGCTGCGCGCCACCTCGGTGACCTTCGACGTGACGGCGCTCGACTTCATCCTGGAGGACGCGGAGGAGGGCGAGATCCGGATCATCTCGCACGAACCCGACGTCGACACGACCAAGGAGTACGAGCAGAAGAACAAGGACGAGCGGAAGTTCAGCCACATCCCGCAGCGGTCGCGGACCATCTTCCTCGAGGTGATGAAGTCCGACTCGTCGGACTTCGAGGAGGATCTGGTCGTGCACGGCGTCGTCAAGCACGGCTACCGGGTGCTGCAGGTGAAGAGCGGCAACGTTCCGAACACGATCGCGGCTGTGCTGATCGAGATGCGGGATGTGACGGGCGTCGTGCCGACGATCTACTTCGAGTGGACCGAGGGCAACCCGATCTCGAACATGTTCCGCTACCTGATCACCGGTGTCGGCGAGGTCGCTCCGGTCACCCGCGAGGTGCTCCGCGAGGCCGAGAAGGACGTCAAGCGCCGCCCCGCCGTCCACGTCTCCTGACGCGGCGGGCTACTCGACGGGGAACTCGAGCCAGGCGAGGCCGCGGAGGTCGAGGCAGAGGCGGCCGGCGCGTTCTGCGGCGACGGCGATGACGTCGCCGCAGACCGAGCAGCGGACCACGAGGCCGTGCTCGTCGACGTACACGCGGGCCCGCGCGACCACGGCCTCGTCGCCGCAGTTGGCGCAGCGTCCCACTGCGGTGGTGATGTCGGCGGCGAAGACCTCCGACAGCAGGCCGGCGGCCGCGTTGCCGTCGAGGTAGGTGAGATCGGTCATGGCGTGCCTCCGACTCCGCCGTAGCGCTCGGTGCGGACCCGGGCCGGGTCGTGGCCGGCGTCGACCAGCCAGCCTGAGACCGCCTCGACGAACGGCGTCGAACCGCAGATGAAGAAGGTGGGGGAGTCGGAGGCCGGCAGCACGCGCTGCATCAGGCCCTCGGCGGTCAGGCGGCCGGGCTTCGCGTCCGAGTCCGGCGGGGCCTGCCGCGTGTAGATGTAGTCGACCTCGAGCGGGGCCGCGTCGGTCGCCAGGGTCGCGAGCTCGTCCGTGTAGTACCGCGAGAACGGCGCGCGCACCGAGTACAGCATCCGGAACGGCGCCGTGCTCGCCGCGGCGGCGTGCGCCCGGGCCATGGACATCAGGGGCACGACGCCCGACCCGCCCGCGATGAGCTGCACGGGCGTCGTGTCGCCCGGCCGCCAGACGAACCAGCCGCCGACCGGTCCGCGCACCTCCAGCTGGTCGCCGTTCTGCAGGCCGCGGACGAGGTAGGGGGAGACCTCGCCGTCGGCGAGCTCCTCGACCGTCAGCTCCAGCTCGTCGTCGGGCAGCTCGTGCGGTTCGAGCGCGCCGCGGCCTCCGCCGGACGCGATCGAGTACGAGCGGACCGCCTGGTAGCCGTCCGGGGCCGTCAACCGGATGTCGACGTGCTGCCCCGCGAGGTGGCCGTGCAGGCCGGGGATGCGCAACCGGATGGTGCGGGCCGTCGGGGTCTCCATCCGCGTGTCGACGACGTCGGCCGCCCGCCATACGTTGCTCACCAGTAGCGCTGTTCCTTCCAGGGGTCGCCGTACATGTTGTAGCCGTTCTGCTCCCAGAAGCCCGGCTGGTCCTGCGGCAGCATCTGCAGCCCGTTGACCCACTTCGCGCTCTTCCAGAAGTACAGGTGCGGCACGAGCAGTCGGGCGGGGCCGCCGTGCTCCGGCTCGAGGTCTTTGCCGTCGAAGCTGTGCGCGACCCACGCCTTGCCGTTCAGCAGGTCGGCGAGCGGCACGTTCGTGGTGTAGCCGCCGTAGCTGTGCGCCATCGTGTACTCGAAGCTCGTGTCGACATCCTTGAACAGGGTGTCGAGGGCGACGCCGCGCCACGACGTCCCGAGCTTCGACCAGCTGGTGACGCAGTGGATGTCGGTGCTCACGTCCTCCTGCGGGAGGGCCATGAACTCATCCCAACTCCACCGGTGGACGTCGCCCTTCTCGGTGGTGATCGTGAACGCCCAGTCGTCCTTGGCGATACGGGGCGTGGGCCCGGCGCTGAGCACCGGGAAGCCCTCGGTCAGGTACTGACCGGGTGGGAGGCGGGGGTCGTCGGTCCTCCGACGGCCGAGGAAGCCGGACGAGATGATACCCATGTGCCGAAGCTTATCGACCTGTGCTCCGGCCGGTCTATGGTGAAGGCATGACCGCCGTGAATCTGGGACTCCCGTTTCGGGCGACCCTGCCGCCGGCGTCCCGGCCCGACACCTCCGACCGACCCGATGACGGGCGGCTGATCGACCGGTTCGGACGCGTGGCGCGCGACCTGCGCGTGTCGGTCACCGAGAAGTGCTCGCTGCGCTGCACGTACTGCATGCCCGCGGAGGGACTCCCCGCGATCCCGCGGGACGATCTGCTCTCGGCGGCGGAGATCGCCCGGCTGGTCGGCATCGGGGTGCGCGACCTCGGCGTACGCGAGGTGCGGTTCACGGGCGGTGAACCGCTGATGCGCGCCGACCTCGCCGAGATCATCGGCCTGTCCGCGGCCGCCGCGCCCGGCATCGACCTCTCGATCACGACGAACGGCATCGGGCTGGACCACCGTATCCACGCCCTGGTGGAGGCGGGGCTCACGCGCGTCAACGTGTCGCTGGACACGGTGGACCGCGAGCACTTCGCCCGCCTCACGCGCCGCGACCGGCTGCCGGCCGTGTTCGCGGGCATCCGCGCGGCGCACGAGGCCGGCATGACGCCGCTCAAGCTGAACGCGGTGATGATGCGGGACACCCTCGCCGACGCGCCCGACCTGCTGCAGTGGGCGCTGGAGAACGGCTGCCGGCTGCGGTTCATCGAGCAGATGCCGCTGGACGCCGACCGCTCCTGGCTGCGCGAGAACATGGTGCCCGCGGCCGAGCTGCTCGCCGTCCTGGGCGAGCGGTTCGAGCTGACCGAAGCGGGACGCGACGATCCCCACGCGCCGGCGGAGGAGTGGACCGTCGAGGGCTGGACGCTGAACGGCGCGCCCGCGACGGTCGGCATCATCGCCTCGGTGACACGGTCGTTCTGCGCGGCCTGCGACCGGACGCGGATCACCGCGGAGGGCACGGTCCGCTCCTGCCTGTTCGGCGACGACGAGACCGACCTGCGCGGGCTGCTGCGCGGCGGCGCGGACGACGCCGAGATCGCGCAGTGGTGGCGCGCGGCGATGTGGGGCAAGCAGTCCGGGCACGGGATGGACGCGGCCGGGTTCGCGCCGCCGGTGCGGAGCATGGGGGCGATCGGTGGCTGAGGTTCTGGTGCGCTACTTCGCGGCGGCGGAGGATGCGGCCGGGCGCCCCGAGGAGCGCGTCGAGGTCGCGGACGCGACGGTCGGCGGCCTGCAGGCGGAGCTCGTCGCCCGCTACGGCGAGCCGATGGAGCGCGTCGTCCGCTCCGGCTCCTTCCTCGTCGGCGGCGTCGTCTCCCGCGACCCGTCGCGCGAGCTGACCGCCACCGTCGACGTCCTCCCTCCGTTCGCCGGCGGCTGACTCCGCAGCCGTCGAGCACAGGAAAGACGTTCGTCCTCGGCTCTCTCGGGGACGTTTTTCCTGTGCTCGGGGCTAAGCGGGGTAGAGGGAGACGGCGTCGGGCGGGACGTGGAGGCCGATGGGGGCTCCGAGGCGGAGGCGGAGGTCGGCCACGACCGCGGGCGGGACGAGGGCGTCGAGGCGGTCGGTGCGGACGCGGACGAGGTCGGCCTGCGGTTCGAGGGCGGTGACGGTGCCGACCACGGCGGCGGCGGTCGGCGGCAGGAGGCGCACGGCCGACGGGCGGATGGCCGCGAAGACTTCTGCGCCTGGCGTGCCCGCTCCATCCGCGGTCAACCGCGTGCCGTCGGCGGTCTGCAGCCCCTCGGCGGTCCGCACGCCGCGCAGCAGCGTCAGCCCCGACAGCTCCGCGGTGAACGGGTGCCGCGGCTGCTCGAGCACCTGACGCGTCGGTCCCTCCTCCACGACCCGGCCGTCGTGCATGACGACGACGCGATCGGCGAGGAGGTACGCATCCAGGGCGTCGTGCGTGACCAGCACCGTCGTGCGGCCGCTGAGGACGTCGGCGAGCGTCCCGCGCACCTCGGCCGCGACGGACACGTCAAGAGCCGAGAGCGGTTCGTCCAGGAGCAGCAGGCTCGGCTCGGCGGCCAGCGCCCGGGCGACCGCCACCCGCTGCGCCTGGCCGCCCGAGAGCTCGTACGGGCGCCGGTCGGCGAACGCGCGGGTGCCGGTGCGGCGCAGCCACTCGTCGGCTCGGGATGCCGCCTCGGCGCGCGAGGCCCCGGTCGCCCGCGGCCCGAATGCGACGTTGGCCCGGACGGTCAGGTGCGGGAACAGCAGCGCGTCCTGCGCGAGCAGCGCCACCCCGCGGCGATGCGGAGGCAGCCACGCGCCCGGGAGGTCGAACAGCACCTCGTCGCCGAGCGTCGCGCGTCCGCTGTCGGGGCGGATGAGGCCGGCGAGCATCCCGAGCACGGTGGACTTGCCGGCGCCGTTCGGGCCGAGCAGGGCGAGCGTCTCGCCGCGCGCCACCGCGAGGTCGACGGAGACGTCCCGCGCCGCGTGGGTGGCGGCGAGCCGCAGACTCATGCGGCCGTCCGAGCGGTGGACGGCGCAGACCGCCGCCGCGCCCGCCATGGCTGCACCCGCTCGCCCGCGCCGTGCGCGACCGCGACGACCGCGATCGCGACGACGACGAGCACAAGCGAGAGCGCCACCGCCGCGTCCGGGTCGGTCTCACGCTGGAGGTAGATCTCCAGCGGCAGGGTGCGCGTGACGCCCTGGAGGCTCCCGGCGAAGGTCAGCGTCGCGCCGAACTCGCCCAGCGCCCGCGCGAACGACAGGATGGCGCCCGATACCACTGCCGGCAGCACCAGCGGCAGCGTGACCCGGAATAGCACGGCAGACGGACGCGCTCCGAGCGTCGCCGCGACGGCCTCGTACCGCTCGCCGGCCGACCGCAGCGCACCCTCCAGACTCAGCACCAGGAACGGCAGCGCCACGAACGTCTGCGCGATCACGACCGCGGGCGTCGAGAACGCCACGTCGAGCGCGCCGCCGAGCAGCCCGCGCCGACCGTACAGTGCGAGCAGCGCGAGGCCGCCCACCACCGGCGGCAGCACGAGCGGCAGCAGCACGATCGCCCGCACCACCCGCTGCCCGGCGAACGGGACGCGCGCCAGCACGATCGCCATCGGGATGCCGAGCACCAGGCATCCGGCCGTCGCGAGCAGGGAGGTGCGCAGGCTGAGCAGCAGCGCATCCACCGACGACGGCGAGGTGATCAGCGGGAGGAAGTGCGCCCAGTCGACGCGGAGCGCCATCGCGACGAGCGGGAGCAGCACGAAAAGCGCGCCGACGGCCGCGACGACGACGATCCAGCGCGGGACGCCCAGGCGCGCGCCCGCGATCACGGCGCGCCGAACCCGGCGGCGGTCAGCGCCTTCCGTCCGTCGGGACCGGTGACGAAGGCGACGAACGCTGCGGCGCCGTCCGCGTTCGGCGCCTTCGCCACCTTCGCGATGGGATAGACGTTGACCGTCTTCGCCGCCTCCGGGAACGGGACAGACTCGACCGAGGAACCTGCGCCCTTCACATCCGTCCGGTACACGATGCCCGCGTCCGCCTCGCCCGAGCTGACCTTGCCGAGCACATCCGTGACGGAGGACTCCTGGCTGACCGGCGTCAGCGTCACGCCCGCCGACTTCTCGACCTTCGCGGTCGCGGCGCCGCACGGCACCTGGGGAGCGCAGACGACCGTCTTCACGCCGGGCGAGGCGAGGTCGGCGAAGCTGTTCACGTGCGCAGGGTTGCCGGGAGGCACGGCGATCGCGAGCACGTTCGTCGCGAAGTCGACCGGGTCGCCGTCGATGACCTTCGCGTCGACGGCCTTGGTCATGTTCGCCTCGTCGGCGGACGCGAACACGTCGGCCGGGGCGCCCGCGGTCAGCTGCGAGACGAGGTCGGAGGAGCCGGCGAACGAGAACGCGACCTTCGCCCCGGGATGCGCGGCCTCGAACTCCTTCCCGAGCTCGGTGAACGTCTTCGTCAGCGAGGCGGCGGCGAAGACGGTCACGGTGCCGCTCACGGAATCGGTTGCGGAGGCGCTGGGGCTCGCGCTCGGGGCTGCGCCGGCCGAGCTGCACCCGGTGAGAGCCGCACCCGCGAGAAGGAGCGCGGCGGCGACTCGCACCCGGCGGCTCATCGCGCCACCGCCGGCGCCTCGACCATGACGTTGGTCGCCTTGATCACCGCGACCGCGACCGAGCCGAGCTCGAGTCCCAGCTCGCGCACGGCCTCGCTGCTGATCAGCGACACGAAGCGATGTGGGCCGCACTGCAGCTCGACCTGCGCCATGACGCGGTCGGCGACGATGTCGGTCACCAGTCCGACGAACCGGTTGCGGGCGGACCCGGCGACGCCGGACGGGTCGGCCGGCAGCACGGCGTTCTGCTTGGCCAGCTGTGCGAGCTCCAGGCCGTCGACCACCGTCCGTCCCGACCCGTCGTGCTGGCTGCTCAGGACCCCGGAGTCGATCCAGCGGCGCACGGTGTCGTCGCTCACTCCGAGGTAGAGCGCGGCGTCCTTGATCCGTATCTGCGGCATGAAACCCATCGTAGAGCCGCAGGTGCGGCAGGTCGAGGGCGCCAGGCCCGCAGGTTCAGAGACCGACCCACTCCGAGGCGCCGTCGGTGAAGTGCTGCCGCTTCCAGATCGGGACGCGCGCCTTGATGATCTCCACGAGTTCGGAGCACGCGGCGAACGCCTCCGCGCGGTGCGGAGCCGCGACCGCGGCGATCAGTGCGAGGTCGCCGATGGTCAGCGACCCGACGCGGTGCTGGGCGGCCACCCGCAGCCCGGTGGTCCGGGCGACCTCCTCGCAGCACTGCCGCAGGAAGTCCTCGGCCTCGGGATGCGCGCGGTAGTCGAGCGAGACCACACTGCGGCCGCCGTCGTGGTCGCGCACGATGCCCTGGAAGGAGACGACGGCGCCCGCCTCGGCGCGCCAGACGAACTCGTCGACGGTCGACGGCTCCAGCGGGTCCGGTGTGACGGTGGCGAGGATGTCGCTCATCGGTGATCCCCTCCGCGGAGCTGGTCGAGCAGGTGGGGGAGCAGGCCGTCCAGCACCTCGAGGCCGTCGCTCACGCCGCCGCGCGAGCCCGGCAGGTTGACGACGAGGGTGGGGCCGGCGACGCCGACGAGCCCGCGGCTCAGCACGGCGAGCGGGGTGGCGGCGGCGCCGCGCGCCCGCAGCGCCTCGGCGACGCCGGGCAGCTCGCGGTCGAGCACGGCGGCGGTCGCCTCCGGAGTGCGGTCGGTGGGGGAGACGCCGGTGCCGCCGGTCGTGATGAGGACGAGGGGACGCGCGGCGACCGCCTCGCGCAGGGCCGCGTCCACCTCGGCGTCGGGAACCACGCGGACGTCCGCGGGCAGGCGTCGCTCGGCCAGCCACTCGGCGATGACCGGACCGGTGGTGTCCTCGTACACGCCGGACGCGGCGCGCGTGGAGGCGACGAGCACGATCGCGCCGGACGGCGTCGAGCCCGCCGCGGGCGCCGCAGGCTCGCGTGCCGCAGGTGCCTCGGGAGCCGGCTCCTCGTCCCGTCGCCAGTCCCCCCGCTTGCCGCCGCTCTTCGCCACCAGCCGCACGTCCGTGAGGCTCGCCGCCGGGTCCACCGCCTTGACCATGTCGTGGAGGGTGAGGCCGGCGACCGCGACGGCGGTCAGGGCCTCCATCTCCACCCCCGTGCGACCGTGCGTGCGCGCGACGACCTCGATCTCGATCGCCCCGGCCTCCGCGTCCAGCTCGAAGTCGACCCGGACGCTGTTCAGCGGCAGCGGGTGGCAGAGCGGGATGAGCTCGCTCGTGCGCTTCGCGCCGCCGATTCCCGCGATGCGCGCGGTCGCCAGCACGTCGGCCTTCGGCAGGTCGTCGGCCGCGACGAGGCGCACGACCTCCGGGGTCGTCACGAAGCGTCCCCGCGCGACGGCCTCGCGGTCGGTTTCGGGCTTGCCTCCGACGTCGACCATGCGCGCGCGGCCGTCGGAGTCGAGGTGGGTGAGCTGGGTCATAGCGTCCAGACTGTCACGGCGGCGCCCTCGTCCAGGGCGTCCGCGTCGGCGGGGATGTCGATGAGCACGCCGGCCTGCGCCATCCCGGCGACGAGGTGCGACGACGGCCCGGAGACCGGAGCCACCCCGCCGGTGCCGTCGAGGCGTCCGCGCAGGAACTGGCGTCGCCCCGGCACGGAGACGACGCGGTGGGTGAGGGCAGCCTCGACCGGCGGGAGGGCGGGCAGTCCGGCGGCGGCGCGCAGCGGCCCGCGCAGGAACACCGCGAACGAGACCTGCGTGCTCACCGGGTTGCCGGGGAACGCGAACACCGGCACCCCGCCGATCACGGCGGTCGCCTGCGGTCCGCCCGGCTGCATCGCGACCGTGGTGATGTCGGCGCCATGGGGGTGCAGCACCTCCCGCACCACCTCGTACGCGCCGCGCGAGATGCCGCCCGAGGTGATCACGA
Source organism: Leifsonia xyli (assembly GCA_001647635.1). NCBI lineage: Bacteria > Bacillati > Actinomycetota > Actinomycetes > Micrococcales > Microbacteriaceae > Leifsonia > Leifsonia xyli. Next base: position 3,514,163 of record CP014761.1, read on the forward strand.
GGTCGCTGCGGTGCAGCGCGTCGTTCAGGATGCGCTCGAACGCCGCGGGGTCGTCGTTGCTGCTCGCGCGCACGGACACGGTGGCGCCGGCCTCCTCGACGAGGGCGGCGAGCGCGATGCCGTTCGCGTCGTAGACCTGGCCGAAGGCTGGGACGGACCCGGTGACGAGCTCCGTGCCGCTGGTCAGGATGCCGACCCGCAGCCGGGCCCGTACGGCCACGGTCTCGACGCCCGCCGCGGCCAGCGCCGCGAGGTGGCGCGGGGCGAGCCGGGTGGCCGCCGGTACCAGCACCTCGCCGCGACGGAGGTCGCTGCCGCGCTCGCGCACGTACTCGCCGCGCTTCCGCGAGCGCCGGATCTCGACGATCGCGCCCGCGAGGTCGTCGTCGCGGCCGAGCACCAGCTCGGTGTCCTCGACCGGCACGATCGCGTCCGCGCCGGTCGGCACGGGCGCGCCGGTCATGATCCGCAGCGCCGTTCCGGGGATGAGCGACACCGGGCTCGCATGGCCGGCCGGGATGTCGCCGCTCACCTCGAGCGCGACCGGCGCGGTCCGCACATCGGCGGCCCGCACCGCGTAGCCGTCCATCTGCGAGTTGCGGAACAGCGGAAGGTCGACCTCCGACCGCACCTCCGCCGCGGTCACGCGGCCGAGCGCGCGGTCGAGCGGAACGGACTCGGTCATGGGCTCGTCGGTGAGCGGCTCGAGCATCCGCGCGACGACGGCGGCATGCTCTTCGACGGTCCGGCGCTCGTCGGCGGGGTCGCGTGTCATGGGTTCAGTATCCCGCGGTCGCTGCCGTCGCGCTCAGTACCGGACCATATCTGGGTCGACGTCGCGCGCCCACGCGTCGAGGCCGCCCGCGAGCACGACGCCGCGCATCCCCGCATCCGCGAGCAGCTGCCGCGCGGTCTCGGCGCGGATGCCGTGGTGGCACACGATCACCACCGGGTCGTCCTGCGGCAGGCGTGCGGCCACCCCGGTGGGATCGCGCTGCACGACGCCCAGCGGCACCAGGAGCGAGCCGGGCAGCTCGACGATGTCGGCCTCCCACGTCTCGCGCACGTCGAGGAGCGTGTGCGCCTCCCCGGCGATCAGGCGGGCGTGGAGCTCGGCGGGCGACATCGTGTCGGTGACGCCGCAGAACAGGTCGTAGTCGATCAGCTCCGTCACCGGGGCGGCCTGCGGGTCGCGCTCGTACGACAGCTCGCGGAACGCTCCGCGCAGTGCGTCATGGATGACCACCCGGCCGAGCAGCGGATCCCCGGTGCCCGTGATGAGCTTCAGCGCCTCGCCGACCATCAGGCCGCCGATCACGCCGCACACCGACGGCAGCGCCCCCGCCTCGGCACAGCTCGCGACGCTGCCCGGCGCCGGCGGCAGCGGGAACAGGTCGCGATAGGTCGGCCCCCGCTGCGCCCAGCTGAGCCCGGCCTGGCCGCCGGTCTGGTGCACCGCGCCCCACACCACGGGGACGCCCGCGAGGGTCGCCGCGTCGTCCACCAGGTACCGGGTGGGGAAGTTGTCGCTGCCGTCGAGCACGAGGTCGAACCCGGAGAGGATGCGCTCGGCGTTCTCCGAGGTCAGCCGCTCAGGAAACAGCCGCAGCTCGATCCCGTCGTCGAGCGCCCGGACGGCGTCGGCAGCCGACTCCACCTTCGCGCGCCCGACATCCGCGGGCGTGTGGATGCTCTGCCGCGGCAGATTGCTCGGCTCGACCCGGTCGTCGTCGACGACGCCGATCGTCCCGACGCCGGCGGAGGCGAGCAGCGGGAGCACGGCCGAGCCGAGCCCGCCCGCGCCCACGACGAGCACGCGTGCGGCGGCGAGGCGGCGCTGCGCGACCGGGCCGAAGCCGGGCAGCTGCGTGGTGCGGGCGTAGCGGGCGGTGCGCTCGGGGAGAGCTCGGGGCCGGGGGCGACGAGCGGCGGGAGGGCCATGTCCTCAGCCAATCACACCCGCGGCGCGGCCGCACCGGGCTCAGACGACCGTGACCTGGACTTCGTGCAGGCCGGTCGCGCCGTCGGGCACCACATCCCGCTGCGTAGCGGTCTGCACGAGGCCCTTGGCGTCGGTCGCCCGCACGCGGAGGGTGTGCGCGCCCGGCGTCGCCTCCCACGCGAAGCGCCATTGCCGCCAGGTGTCGGCCGAGATCGCGTCCGCGAGGGTCGCCTCCTTCCACGGCCCGTCGTCCACCTTCACCTGCACGGCGCTCACGCCGACGTGCTGCGACCACGCCACCCCGGCCACCGCGACCGTCCCGGCGTTCACCTGCCGCCCGGCGGCCGGCACGTCGATGCGCGACGACAGCTTCACCGGCCCGCGCTCGGACCAGCCGCGGTCGGTCCAGTACGCCGTGTGCTCGTCGAACCGGGTCACCTCCAGCGACACCACCCACTTGGTCGCCGACACGTAGCCGTACAGCCCGGGCACGACCATCCGCACCGGGTAGCCGTGCTCCAGCGGCAGCGGGGTGCCGTTCATCCCCACGGCCAGGATCGCGTTGCGATCGTCGGTGAGCGTCTCGAGCGGTGTGGACGCGGTCCAGCCGTCCTGACTCGTCGACAGCACCATGTCGGCGTTCGAGGACGGCTTCGCCCTGGCCAGCAGGTGCCGGATCGGGTAGCCCAGCCAGGTCGCGTTGCCGATGAGGTCGCCTCCGACCTCGTTCGAGACGCAGGTGAGGGTGGTGGTGGACTCCTCCAGCGGGAGCGCGAGCAGCTCGGCGAACGTCAGCTCGACCTCGTGCTCCACCATCCCGAAGATCCGCAGCTTCCACGCGTTCGCGTCGATGCCGGGGATCTGCAGGGCGGTGTCGATGCGGTAGAAGTCGGTGTTGGGCGTGATGATCGGCGACAGGCCAGGGATGTCGAACGAGGCTCCGGCCGGGATCGGCGATGCCGTCTTCGCCGGACGCGGCAGCTTGATCGCCGCCCGCGCCGCCGATGCCGCGCGGAAGCCGCCGGCGACCGTCTGGCCGATCACCAGCGCGAGCGCACCGGCCGCCGCCGTCGCCGCCGTCGTGCCGACGAAACGCCGCCGGCTGACCCGCCCCCGCGGGGTCGCCCGGGTCGGCTCGGTGTCGCGCAGCATCCGCATGAGCCAGCCCAGAAGCAGGATGGCCAGGGCCGCCGCGAGGACGGAGGGCAGCGCATCCACGATCCCGTTGCCCGCCCGGGTGACTGCCGCGAGCACGCCCACCGCACCACCCACGCCGATCAGGATGCGGCCGAGCGGCGGCCGTATCCGCTCCAGCCAGCCGGCCACGGCGGCGCCGGCCAGCACGACCACGGCGAGCGACACGATCAGGAACGCCTTGTCGCCGGTGCCGAACAGTCCGATGACGGCGTCTTTCAGCCACGGCGGCGCGAGGTCGATGAGCAGTGCGCCAACAGTGAGGATCGGGCTGCCGTTCTGCACCAGGAACGCGCTCAACAGCTCCGCGGCGCCGACCCCCGCCACGACGCTCGCCACGCCCGCGCCCGCCGGCCGCCAGAACTCCGCCATACCGCCAATTTAGGGCCGACGTCTGTGTACCGGCCCCCTGATTACAGCTTCGTAATACTCGGCTGAGCCCGCGCGCCGTCGGCTGTGAAAGGGTGGAGGCATCATGTCGGACTCCGAACCCTCCGCCCCACGCCGTTTGCGCGTCGAGGACATCCCCGGCTGGACCGGGCCCGGCTCGGTCTCCGAGGACGCCGTCTACGACACGTTCGTCGCATGGGTCGAGCGGGGCGGCATCCGGCTGTACCCGGCGCAGGACGAGTCGGCCATCGAGGTCGTCGGCGGCGCGAACCTCATCCTGAGCACCCCGACCGGCACCGGCAAATCGCTCGTCGCCGTCGGCGCCCACTTCGCCGCGCTCGCCCGCGGGGAGCGGACGTACTACACGGCGCCGATCAAGGCGCTCGTGTCCGAGAAGTTCTTCGCGCTGGTCGACATCTTCGGCGCCGAGAACGTCGGCATGACGACCGGCGACTCGGCCGTCAACGCCGACGCCCCCATCGTCTGCGCGACCGCCGAGATCCTCGCCAACCTCGCCCTGCGGCACGGCGACGAGACGCCGGTCGGCCAGGTCGTGATGGACGAATTCCACTTCTACTCCGACCCCGACCGCGGCTGGGCGTGGCAGGTGCCGCTGCTCACCCTCCCGAACACGCAGTTCGTGCTCATGTCAGCGACCCTCGGCGACGTGGCGGCGCTCGCCGCCGACCTGGAGCGCCGCACCGGCCGGCCGACGGCGACCGTCACCGGCGTCGAGCGGCCCGTGCCGCTGCACTACTACTACGAGGTCACACCCGTCCACGAGACCATCGAGGAGCTGCTCCACACCGGCCAGGCCCCGATCTACGTCGTGCACTTCTCGCAGCTCGCCGCGCTGGAGCGCGCGCAGTCGCTCTCCAGCGCCAAGATCGCCAGCCGCGAGCAGCGGGACGCGATCGCCGCGCTGATCGGCGACTTCCGCTTCACGACGAGCTTCGGCAAGACGCTCTCGCGGCTGCTGCGACAGGGCATCGGCGTCCACCACGCGGGATGCTGCCGAAGTACCGCCGCCTGGTGGAGCAGCTGGCCCAGCGGGGCATGCTGCGTGTCATCTGCGGGACGGACACGCTCGGCGTCGGCATCAACGTGCCCATCCGCACCGTCCTGCTCACCGCGCTGACGAAGTTCGACGGCACCCGGATGCGGCAGCTCAACGCCCGCGAGTTCCACCAGATCGCCGGGCGCGCCGGCCGCGCCGGCTACGACACCGCCGGAACCGTCGTCGCGCAGGCGCCCGAGCACGAGTCCGAGAACCTCAAGGCGCTCGAGAAGGCGGGCGACGACCCGAAGAAGCGCCGCAAGATCGTGCGCAAGAAGGCGCCGGAGGGCTTCGTCTCGTGGGGCGAGCCGTCGTTCCGCAAGCTCATCGAGTCGGAGCCCGAGACGCTGACGTCGTCGATGCAGATCACCAGCGCGATGCTGATCAACGTGATCGGCCGCGGCGGCGACGTCTACGGGCACGTCCGCGACCTCGTCTTCGACAACCACGAGCCGTGGAAGAGGCAGCTCGCCCTCGCCCGGCGCGCCATCGAGCTGTACCGGTCGCTCCTCACCGCGGGCGTTGTCGAGGCGGTCCGCAGCCACGACGGCGTCGAGATCCGGCTGACCGTCGACCTCCAGCCCAACTTCGCCCTCAACCAGCCGCTGTCGCCGTTCGCGCTCGCCGCTTTCGAGCTGTTCGACCTCGAGTCCCCGGTGTACGCGCTCGACATCGTCTCGGTCGTGGAGGCGACGCTCGACGACCCGCGGCCCGTGCTGTCCGCCCAGCAGTTCCAGGCGCGCGGCGAGGCCGTCGCGGCGATGAAGGCCGAGGGCATCGAGTACGAGGAGCGGATGGAGGCGCTGGAGGAGGTCACGCACCCGAAGCCGCACGACATCCTGCTGCACGAGGCGTTCGCCACATACGCGTCGAGCCAGCCGTGGGTCGTCGACTTCGAGCTGAGCCCCAAGTCGGTGGTGCGCGACCTGTACGAGCGGGCGATGACCTTCGGCGAGTTCATCGCGTTCTACAAGCTCGCCCGGTCGGAGGGCGTCGTGCTGCGCTATCTCTCCGACGCCTACCGCGCGCTCAACCAGACCGTGCCGCTCGACCTCCGCACCGAGGACCTCCGCGACATCGTCGAGTGGCTCGGCGAGCTCGTCCGACAGGTCGACTCGAGCCTGCTGGACGAGTGGGAGGAGCTGGTCCACCCGGATGCCGCCAAGCACGCCGCCGAGTCGTCCGAGCTGGCGCCGCCCGCACCGCGCAACGTCACCACCAACCGGCGCGCCTTCTTCGTGCTGGTGCGCAACGAGCTGTTCCGCCGCGTCCAGCTGGCCGCGCTCGACCGCGTGCACGACCTCGGCGTGCTGGAGGCGCAGGCCGCGGTGCTCGCCGACGGTGCCGCGCCCTTCACCGAGGCGCAGTGGGATGCGGCGCTGGAGGGCTACTACGCCGAGCACGACGAGATTCTCACTGACGCGTCCGCGCGGTCGGCGTCGATGATCCTGGTGGACGAGAAGCCCGACGGCGCCGAGGGCGTCTGGCGGGTGCGTCAGATCATCGCCGACCCCGAGGGCGACCACGACTGGGGGATCGCGGCGGACGTGCTGCTCGAGGACTCGGCGCGCGAAGGCGTTGCCGTGATCCGGGTCACCTCGGTCGGACGGCTCTGACGAGTTTGACCCGGCGCGGACGTCGTGTGAGTATCGTCACGGCGTCCCAACAGCGCCAGGTCCCTTGCGTGAACTCTTGATGAAGACTCAGATCGGGAGGGGACGCATCCGACACGCGACAGCGTCAACGCGAGAAAGAGAACGGTGGACCTCACCCTCATCGTCGTGCTGGTCATCCTGCTGGCGCTCTTCTTCGACTTCACGAACGGCTTCCACGACACGGCGAACGCGATGGCGACCCCCATCGCGACCGGAGCGATGCGTCCGAAGGTCGCCGTCGCCCTGGCCGCCGTGCTCAACCTGATCGGCGCCTTCCTGTCGACGGAGGTCGCCAAGACGATCTCCGGCGGCATCATCAAGGAAGGCGACGGCGGGGTCCAGATCACGCCGGTGCTCATCTTCGCCGGACTGGTCGGCGCCATCGTCTGGAACATGGTGACGTGGCTCTTCGGGCTGCCGTCGTCGTCCAGTCACGCGCTCTTCGGCGGCCTGATCGGCGCGGCCATCGTCGGCGCGGGCATCCAATCCGTCGACTTCCTCGTCGTGCTGGACAAGGTGGTGCTGCCCGCGCTGATCGCCCCGTTCACCGCGGGAGTGGTGGCGTGGAGCGCCACGAAGCTCGCGTACTGGATCACGCGGCGCTACGACGGACGGCCGGATGGACGCGGCGGCTTCCGCTACGGCCAGATCTTCTCGTCCTCGCTCGTCGCCCTCTCGCACGGCACCAATGACGCGCAGAAGACGATGGGCGTCATCACGCTCACCCTCATTTCCGCTGGGCTGCAGCCGCTCGGCTCGGGCCCGGAGATCTGGGTCGTCATCGCCTGCGCCCTCGCGATCGCGCTCGGCACGTACTCGGGCGGCTGGCGCATCATCCGCACCCTCGGCCGCGGTCTCACCGAGATCAAGCCCGCGCAGGGCTTCGCGGCCGAGACGAGCACCGCGGCGACCATCCTGGCCTCCAGCCATCTGGGCTTCGCCCTCTCGACCACGCAGGTCGCCTCGGGGTCGGTCATCGGCTCCGGACTCGGCCGCCGCGGCTCGTCGGTGCGCTGGGGGACGGCCGGACGCATCGGAATCGGCTGGCTGCTGACGCTGCCGTCCGCCGCGATCGTCGGCGCTGTCGCGGGCCTGATCGCGAACCTGGGGCCGGTCGGCGTCGCCATCGACACCATCGTCGGCACGGCCGTCGTCGTGTATATCTTCTGGCGCGCGCGCCGCAACCGGGTCACCAGCGAGAACGCGGTGAAGCCCGTCCCGCTGCAGGGCAAGAGCGAGGTCGCGCAGTCCGGCAAGGCGGTCAGGATCGAGAAGGTCAAGCCGCTGAAGCGGGATCGTCGGCGAAAGGAGTCCGCATGATCGACTGGGCAGCATTCGTCGTCGTCTTCGCGGCCGCGCTCATCGGCTCCTGCGTGGTCGTCGCGTCCTACGCGCTCGGCACGCGCCTGCTGGCGGTCGCCGGCCGGGCGCTGTTCGTCGAGCCGGTCGAGTTCACCGACGCGATCACGGTTCTGACGCCCGAGAAGGCCGCCAAGCTGCAGCGCAAGGCTGAGAAGGCCCAGCGCAAGAACCCGCTGACCGCCGGCCAGAAGCGCCTCGCCCTCACCGGGGCCTACGCGTGCTTCACCGTCTGCGCGCTCGCGGTGCTGTACGGGCTGTACCTGATCATCCCGTACTTCCACCACTGAGCGCCGCACCGTCGATGGGACGCGACACGCCGTTCCCGTCGAGCGGAGACGGCGTGTTGCGTCCCATTGATGACGCGCTCAGTCCGTCCCGCGCGCCCGGCCGATCGCGTTCATCACGTGGTAGACGACGATCGCGGCGATGGCGCCGAGCGCGATGCCGTTGAACGTCAGCTGGCCGAGGTTCAGCGTGAAGTCGCCGATGCCGATGATCAGCGCCGTCGCGGCCGTGAACTGGTTCTTCGGCTTCGAGAAGTCGACCTTGTTGTCCAGCCAGATCTTCACGCCGATGATGCCGATGAGGCCGTACAGCGCGGTCGTCACGCCGCCGAGCACGCCGGCCGGGATCGTGTTGATGACGGCGCCGACCTTGGGGGAGAGGCCGAGCAGGATCGCAACGATGCCCGCGACCCAGTACGCCGCCGTGGAGTAGACGCGGGTCGCGGCCATGACGCCGATGTTCTCGCCGTACGTCGTGGTACCCGAGCCGCCGAAGAAGCCGGCGACCGTGGTGGCGACGCCGTCGGCGAAGAGGGCGCGGCCGGTCAGCCGGTTCACCGCCGGGTCGGTGAGCTGCGCGACGCCGCGGATGTGGCCCACGTTCTCGGCGATCAGCACGAGCACGACGGGGAGGAACGCAGGCAGGATGCCCCACGTCGCGGCCGGGGCGGTGAACGGGTTCGCCGGGAGGGTGAACTGCGGCAGGCCGATCCACGCCGCCTTCTCGACGCCGCTGAAGTCGACCTGGCCGACGATCACGGCGAAGACGTACCCGACCGCGACGCCGAGGAAGATGCTGAGCCGGCCGAGCATCCCGCGGAACAGCACGGTGCACAGGATGACGGCGGCCAGCGTCACCAGAGCGGTCACCGGCGCCTTGGCGAAGTTCGCGCCGGCGGCCGGAGCCAGGTTGAACCCGATCAGGGCGACGATCGCGCCGGCGACGACCGGCGGCATGAGGCCGTCGATCCACTTGGTGCCGGTTCCGATGACGATCAGGCCGACGATCGCGAGCAGGATGCCCGTGATCAGGATGCCGAACAGCGCCGACGGCATCCCGTGCGCCTTCGTCGCCGCCACGATCGGGACGATGAAGGCGAACGACGAGCCGAGGTAGCTCGGCAGGCGGTTGCCCGTGATCACGAGGAAGAGCAGCGTGCCGACGCCCGAGAACAGCAGCGTCGTGGCGGGCGGGAAGCCGGTAAGCAGCGGCACCAGGAACGTCGCGCCGAACATCGCGACCACGTGCTGCGCGCCGAGCCCGATGGTCCGGGGCCAGGTCAGGCGCTCGCCGGGCAGGACGATCTCCTGCGCTCCCACCTTCTTGCCGTCGCCGTGCAGTGTCCAGGGCAGAGCCATGCGTGTCCTCACCAGGGTTCGAGTCGGAATAGGCTGGTGTCTGCGCATTCGCGCACTACCCGACGAAGCTGAACGCTCGCCGGGTCACCGCTCACAAAATCCTAAACGGGAGTCAACCATTTCCGCTTCGACCAGCGCGCCCACGACGGCCAAGGGGCGCCTCGACCGCTTCTTCGAGATCAGCGCACGCGGCACCACCTGGGGCACCGAGGTGCGCGGCGGCGTCCTGACGTTCGTGACCATGGCGTACATCGTCATCCTCAACCCGCTCATCCTCGGCGGCACGAAGGATGTGGTGGGCCACACCCTCGGGACCACCCAGGTCGCCGCCGTGACCGCGCTCAGCGCCGGCGTGATGACCCTCCTCTTCGGCCTGATCGCGCGCCTGCCGTTCGCGTTCGCCGCGGGACTCGGCATCAACTCGTTCCTCGCCGTGAACGTGGTCAAGGTCCTGACCTGGCAGGAGGCGATGGGCCTCGTCGTCATCAACGGCATCATCATCGTTCTGCTGTCGGCGACCGGTCTGCGCAAGCTCATCTTCAACGCCGTCCCGGCGCCGCTCAAGACGGCGATCACGGTCGGCATCGGCCTCTTCATCGCGTTCATCGGCTTCGTCGACTCCGGCTTCGTCCGCACCACGACGCTCTCGTCGCCGCCGGTGCAGCTGGGCGAGGCGGGCTCGATCGCGACCCTACCGACCATCACCTTCCTCATCGCCCTGGTCATCATGGGCGTGCTCATGGCGCGCAAGGTCAAGGGCGCGCTCCTCATCGGCATCGTCGCGGCCACCGTCGTCGCGATCATCGGCGAGGCGATCTGGCACGTCGGACCGTCCATGGGCAAGAACCCGGCCGGGTGGAACCTCACCGTCCCGCAGCTCCCGACCTCGCTCGTCTCTCTGCCCGACCTCAGCCTGGTCGGCCAGGTCGACCTGTTCGGCGCCTTCGGCCGCATCGGCGCCCTGGCCGCGATCATGCTGATCTTCACGCTCGTCTTCACCAACTTCTTCGACGCCATGGGCTCGATGACCGGCCTGGCGCGCAGCGCGGGCCTGGCAAACGACGACGGCACCTTCCCGCGCCTGCAGTCGGCGCTCATCGTGGAGGGCGTCGGCGCGATCGTCGGCGGCGGAACGTCGTCGTCGTCCAACACCGTGTTCGTGGAGTCCGCGTCGGGCATCGGCGAGGGCGCGAAGACCGGCTTCGCCAGCGTGATCACCGGCGTGCTGTTCCTGCTCGCCATGTTCTTCACGCCGTTGACGCAGGTCGTCCCGCTCGAGGTCGCGGCGGCGGCGCTGGTCGTCGTCGGTGCGCTCATGGTCGTGCAGATCCGCCACATCGACATGAGCGAGTTCTCGGTCGTGCTGCCGGTGTTCCTGACGATCATCGTCATGCCGCTCACCTACTCGATCGCGAACGGCATCGGCGTCGGCTTCATCAGCTGGGTCCTCATCCGCTCGCTCGCCGGCAAGGCGCGCGAGATCAGCCCGCTCCTGTGGGTGGTCGCGGCCGGGTTCCTGATCTACTTCGCCCGCGGCCCGATCGAAGGCCTGCTCGGCCAGGTCTAGTCAGCATCAGGGTGGAATCGGGGGTTATCCGGATAGCTCCTGGTTCCACCCGGCGCTTGACTGGATCCATGACCACCACTACCAGCAACCCGAACCTCGCCGCCGTGCCCGACCGCACGCTCAGCATCACCAGTTTCGCGCTCGGCATCGCGTCCATCGCCTTCGGCTGGACCCTGATCGCACCGATCGCCGGACTCGTCGTCGGCGTCATGGCGCTGAACCGGGAGCCCGCCGGCCGCACCTTCGCGATCTGGGGCATCGTCCTCAACGCGGTGATGCTCGCGGGCGTCGCGATCGGCCTCCTGTTCGCCGTCATCGGGCTCGGGATCGGGCTGGCGGCACTGCCGTTCGCCTGGATGTAAGTACCTCGGCGTTCCGTTACCTCGGTCGCAGGCTCCCTCGGCGCTGGGGTCGCGGCATCGCTCCGCGCTGCCCTGAGCTCCACCGCGCGCCTGGCTGTAAAACCACCTCCGCTGCGCGGCTGCGACAATGGGGGGATGGAACCATCCCCCCTCGTCCGGCCGCGCAGTTTCGTCGTCCGGGGACGCAAGACCGAGGCGCAGTCCCGCGCCATCGACGAGCTGTGGCCGACGTTCGGCCTCGAGTTCGACGGCTCGCCCCTCGACCTCGACGCCGCCTTCGGCCGCACGGCCCCGCGCGTCGTCGAGATCGGCTTCGGCAACGGGGAGAACCTGCTGACTCTGGCCGAGCGTCACCCCGACCGCGACTTCGTGGGCGTCGAGGTGCACGGCGCGGGCATCGGCCGCGTGCTCGGGGCGATGCGCGACCGGGGACTGACCAACATCCGGATCGTGCGCCACGACGCCGTCGAGGTCTTCGAGCGGGGGCTGGCCGCCGGGTCGATCGACGAGATCCTGATCTTCTTCCCCGACCCGTGGCCGAAGGCCCGGCACCACCGGCGTCGACTCATCCAGCCGGAGTTCGCACCGGTGCTGGCCCGCGCGCTCGCGCCGGAGGGCGTGCTCCGGCTCGCGACCGACTGGGAGCCCTACGCCGAGCACATGATCGAGGTGCTGGACGCCGAGCCCGCCCTGGTCAACCTCGCCGGCGCCGAGCACTACATCCCGCGTCCTGACGATCGCCCGGTGACCAAGTTCGAGCGTCGAGGCGAGCGCCTCGGCCATGCCATCTTCGACCTCGCGTACCGCCCCGTCCGCTGACGCCCCGGCCCCTCCTGCCCGGTCACCACGTCCCTCCCGAACCACGCGCGAGAGGGAGGAGAACGGACGCGACGCGCCGGCAGGATGCGACGAACGGAGGGGTTCGCACGAACACGTCCGCAGATCTCCTCCGTTCCGGACCTGCGCACCGCGGCGATCCCTAGGATGGGCGCATGACGCACGCCACGGTCGACGAGCTCCGGTCCGCTTTCGACGGAGGGCTCACCAAGCCGCTCGCCTGGCGGCTCGCCCAGCTGCGGGCGCTGCGCCGCATGCTCACCGAGCGCGCCGCCGAGTTCGAGGATGCGCTGCGCACCGATCTCGCCAAGAACCCGACCGAGTCGCAGATCGCCGAGCTCGGGTTCGTCGTCGGGGAGATCGACCACAGCCTGAAGCGTCTGCGCCGCTGGCTGCGTCCCCGCCGCGTCTCGGTGCCGGGCGCGCTGCTGCCCGCCCGCGCGTACACGATCCTGGAGCCGGTCGGCGTGGTCCTGGTCATCGCGCCGTGGAACTACCCCGTCCAGCTGCTGCTCGCCCCGCTCATCGGCGCGCTGGCCGCGGGCAACGCCGTCGTGCTGAAGCCGAGCGAGCTGGCGCCCGCGACCTCCGCGGCCATGGCCCGGCTCATCCCCGAGTACCTGGACTCCCGGGCCGTAGCTGTCGTCGAGGGCGGCGTCGAGGAGACCACCGACCTCCTCGCCCAGCGCTTCGACCACATCTTCTACACCGGCAACGGACGCGTCGGCCGCATCGTCGCAGCCGCCGCCGCGAAGAACCTCACCCCGGTCACGCTGGAGCTCGGCGGCAAGTCGCCGGTCTACGTCGACCGCACGGTCGATGTCGCGGCGGCCGCCCGGCGGATCGCGTGGGGCAAGTTCATGAACGCCGGCCAGACCTGCGTGGCCCCCGACTACGTGCTCGCCGACCGCGACGTCGCCCCACGGCTGGCGACCGCCCTGCGCGAGGCCGTGCGCGAGTTGTACGGCGACGACCCCGCGCAGAGCCCCGACTACGGCCGCATCGTCAACGACCGCCAGTTCGAGCGCCTGACCGGGATGCTCGGCTCCGGCACCGCGGCCGTCGGCGGCGACCACGACGCCCGCACCCGCTACCTCGGGCCGACCGTGCTGACGGATGTCGCGCCCGACTCGCCCGCGATGGCGGAGGAGATCTTCGGCCCGATCCTGCCCATCCTGCCGGTGGACGGGCTGGACGACGCGATCCGCTTCATCCGGTCCGGCGACAAGCCGCTCGCCCTCTACATCTTCACCTCGAGCGCGCGGACGCGCCGCCGCATCCTGACCGAGACGAGCTCCGGCGCGGTCGGCTTCGGGGTGCCCGCGGCGCACCTCGCGGTGGCCGGGCTGCCCTTCGGCGGGGTGGGGGAGAGCGGCGCGGGGGCCTATCACGGCGAGCGCTCGCTGCGGACGTTCAGCCACGAGAAGGCGGTGCTCAGCAAGCCGCTCAGCCCCGACACCCTGCAGCTGGTGTACCCGCCGTACACCGAGTCCAAGGACCGCTTCGCGCGCGGTCTGCTGCGCAAGCTGGGCTGATCGACATCGTGTACATGCGCACCCGGGAGGCCGGACAGTGAGTCCATCGGACGACGCCGACCCGGGGGTAGGCTCGGCACTGCCGGAGGCCACGAACTCCCGGCGACAGAAGCATGCCAACGCACGACGAGAGGCAACGGTGCCAACCGTGAACCCGACAGCAACCATCCCCGTGGTGACCGACGCGTCCGAGAACGTGTCGGACGTCCCCGCATCCAGCAGCGAGGGCCGACCCACCCGCATCGAGACCGACTCGCTCGGCGCGCGCGAGATCCCCGCCGAAGCGTACTGGGGCATCCACACGTCCCGCGCGCTCGAGAACTTCCCCATCGCGAAGCGCCCCATCTCGGTCTACCCCGACCTGATCGTCGCGCTCGCCAGCGTCAAGCAGGCCGCGGCCCGCGCCAACCTCGAGATCGGCGTCCTGGAGCCGCACAAGGCCGAGCTGATCGACCGCGCCTGCCAGCTCATCATCGAGGGCGGGTTCCACGACCAGTTCGTCGTCGGCGTCATGCAGGGCGGCGCCGGCACCTCCACGAACATGAATGCCAACGAGGTCATCGCGAACATCGCGCTCGAGCTCGACGGCCACCCGAAGGGCGACTACGCCCACCTCCACCCGATCGACGACGTCAACCGCAGCCAGAGCACCAACGACACCTACCCGACGGCCATCAAGATCGGCCTCACCTTCGCGCTCAGCCACCTGCTGGACGAGCTCGCTCTGCTGCGCGACTCGTTCGCGCACAAGGCGGACGAGTTCCGCAACATCCTCAAGGTCGGCCGCACGCAGCTGCAGGATGCGGTTCCCATGACTCTCGGGCAGGAGTTCCACGGGTTCGCCACCACCCTGACCGAGGACCACGCCCGCCTCACCGAGACCAAGTGGCTGCTCGCCGAGATCAACCTCGGCGCGACCGCGATCGGCACGGGCATCACCGCCGACCCCGGGTACGCCGCCGCGGCCGTCCGCCATCTCAACGCCATCACAGGGCTCAACCTCGAGACGGCCCCCGACCTCATCGAGTCGACCAGCGACGCCGGTGCGTTCATGTCGTTCTCCGGCTCGCTCAAGCGCAGCGCGATCAAGCTGTCGAAGATCTGCAACGACCTGCGCCTGCTGTCCTCCGGTCCGCAGGCGGGTCTCGGCGAGATCAACCTCCCGGCGCGTCAGGCCGGCTCCAGCATCATGCCCGGAAAGGTCAATCCGGTCATCCCGGAGGTCGTCAACCAGGTCGCCTTCTCGGTCGCCGGCGCGGACGTCACGGTCACCATGGCGGCGGAGGGCGGCCAGCTGCAGCTCAACGCGTTCGAGCCGGTCATCGCGCACTCCCTGCTGCAGAGCATCACGTGGATGGCGCAGGCCTTCCGCACCCTCCGGATCAACTGCGTCGACGGCATCACCGCGAACGAGGAGCGCCTCGGCGCGATGGTCGGCTCGTCGGTCGGCGTGATCACCGCCCTCACGCCGCACATCGGCTACGCGGCCGCGGCCGCGCTCGCCAAGTCGGCGCTGCTCACCGGCCACAATGTGGCCGACCTGGTGGTCGAGGCGAAGCTGATGAGCCGGGAGGAGGTCACCCGGCTGCTGTCGCCGGCACGCCTGAGCGGTCTGGAGACGATCACCACGGCCATCCCCGTGGTCGAGGCCGACGCGATCGCGGAGGCGCGCCAGGAGGGCGAGTAGCCGGACTACTCGGGCAGCCGCGGACCCTGTTCGCCCGGCTCCGTGCCGGTCACCTCTTCGGTGCTGACCGGCACGGTGCTGACGTACACGTAGACCGCCTCGGGCGGGATGTCGCGGCTGTGCGAGAACGCGTAGACGTCGAGCACGGCGGCGCCTCCCAACGATGAGGGCAAACGGACACGTGACGGCGGGGCGTCGCCGAGCGACGGGGCGGTGAGCACGGTCTCCTCGCCGTCATCCGAGATCAGCACGCAACGCAGCATCGACGACCCTGAGCGCTGGTAGGTCATGGGGAGAACCTTATTCCCCGCGCGCCGGTCCTCGCGATCCACCGACCGGGGGCGGAACGCTCAGTCGGCCTCTCGCGCCTCCGCCTCGCGGAACAGCGCGATCATGTCGCGCCCGAGCTGGTGCGGCGCGGTCTCGCACGGGCTGTGCCCGGTCCGGTAGACCGCCAGCCGTGCCCGGAGCGCCTGCGCGTTGGCGGCGTGCAGGTGGGTCGGCCAGAGGTCGTGATCGCCGGTCGCCACCAGGATCGGGATGCCGGTCGCCGCGACCCGGGCCCGCACATCCGGGACGTTCTTCATCAGGCCGACGATGTCGTCCACGCTGGAGCGGCGGGTCAGGGCGAACCGCGACTGCACGAACGCGAGACGGCTGTCGGACACCCGGTTCTTGTTGGTCGTGATGCCCCAGATCATCAGGGATGCGCCGATGTGGGGCGTGGCCACCCAGCTCAGCGGTCCGATGATCCGCACGCCGCGGAACGACTGTCCGGGCTCGGGCGGCGCGGTCAGCAGAGTGAGCGACCGGAAGAGCTCGGGATGCGTCACCAGCGCCAGCTGCGCCAGGATCCCCGCGAACGAGTAGCCGAGCACGTGCGCCGGGCCGCCGTCGCGCAGGAAGGCCACCACGTCCCCGGTCAGGAGCGGGTAGGTGTACTTCTCGCCCGGGGGCGGGCCGGCCTCGGCGGACTCGTACTGTCCGGCGAGGTCGAAGCTCTGCACGTAGTACCCGGCGGCGACCAGGATAGGCGCGAGCAGGTAGAAGTCCTCCTTCGAGCCGGTCACGCCCGGGATGAGGACCACGCGGGGGTCCTCCGGGTCGCCGAGCGCCGCGACGGCCAGCTCTCCGCTGGGCGACGCGAACCGCGAGAACACGGTTCCGACCGGCGCGATGGACCAGTCGATGTCGGGCAGCGCCGCGTCGAGGCGCTCCGCCTCGTCGCCGCCGCCCGTGACGGGTCGCCGCTCTCCGATGGACACGAGGCTACGCTAGACCACCCGGGTGCCCCGGCGCGCGTCATGTGACGCGGCAGAACGTGGTGAGGGAGCCGATCCCGCCGATGGAGACGGTGACGGTCGACCGGTCGCGCAGGAAGACCGGCGGTGTACGCGAGTAGCCGGCGCCGCCCGGGCTGCCGGTCGAGATCAACGTTCCCGGCGGGATGGTCGCCGAGCGCGAGAGGAACTCGATGAGCTCGGGAACACTGCGGACCATGTCGGCGGTGGAGGCGTCCTGCAGGATCGCGCCGTCGACATTGGTCGTGAGCCACAGGTCCTGCGGGTCGGGGATCTCGTCGGCGGTGACCACGACGGGGCCGGTCGGCGTGAAGCCATCGAACGACTTGCAGCGCGCCCACTGCGCCTCGGAGAACTGCAGGTCCCGGGCGGTGATGTCGTTGACGACGGTGTAGCCCCAGACGTAGTCGAGCGCGTCGCGCACCGGCACGTTGCGGGCGGGCTTGCCGATGATGACGCCGAGCTCCGCCTCGTAGTCGACCTGGGTGGAGAGGTCGGCGGGCCAGGAGGTGGTGCTTCCGTGGCCGGTGAGGGAGTTGGGCCACAGGTTGAAGACGGTCGCCGCCTTCTCGGTGCGCAGCTTCAGCTCGGAGGCGTGGGCGGCGTAGTTCGCTCCGATCGCGATGACGTGCGGCGGCCGCAGCACGGCCGACGCGTGGCGGAGCTCGTGCACGGACGGCAGCTCGACTCCGGCGGCCTCCGCCTCGGCGACGACGCCGCGCACCTCGGCCAGCCCCTCGTCTCCGCGCTCGATGAGGTCTTGCAGGTCTCGCGGCGGCCGGTCCATCACCTGGTCGAGGAAGAGGGCGCCGTCGCCGAGGACGGCGGCCAGGCGGGGATGGGGATCGGCGGCGCTGCTGAGGTGCGAGAATCTCACCGATCTAGGCTATCGGGCTTCGGTGTGGGCGGCCGAATCAGGCCACCGCTCCAGGCGCCCCACGCTCCTCTTCGCTCAGCCGCCGGCGCCGGGCGGTGCGACGCCGCCACGGGGACTGCTCGGGGAGGTGCATGGCGAGCGTCGTGTACGCCCAGCGGAGACGCCGGCCGAAGCCGTTCCAGGTCGAGAACGGCCGCGCGGAGATGCCGACCGTGAGCCGGTCGTCGTACCGGACGATCGTGGCCAGATCGAGGTGGAACGACAGGTCGAGATCGTCGTGGATGTCGCTCCGATCGCGGTGCACGCGCTCGCGCGCATCCCACCACACCTCGCGGCGCATCGCGAAGTTGGAGCCGAAGATCGGCGGGTTGCCGAGCCACACATCCATCGACCAGAAGTAGCCGCCGATGTAGAGCACCTGGCCGAGCCCGGCGACGACCGCGTTGCCGTCGTAGAACACCCCGCGCCCGGTGAGGACGCCGACCTCGGGGGAGTCGACCAGCTCCGCCTCGATGTGCATTAGCCAGTCGGCCGGGGGCCGCGAATCGGCGTCGAGCCGGGCGATGATGTCGCCGGTGGCGGCGTCGTAGCCCGCCGAGGCCGCAGGCCAGATGCCGCGGGTCGGCTGCTCGATCACGCGGGCTCCGGCGGCGCGGGCGACCTCCGGCGTGTCGTCGGTGCTCCCGTTGTCGACGACGACGATCTCGTCCGCCGGCCGCAGCTGCGCCGCGAGAAGCGCCAGACAGCGGGCGAGCATCTCGGAGTCGTCCAGCACGGGGATGACGACGGACACGGTGGGCACGTTTGGATCCTATGCGCGCGGTGAGGCCCAGAGGTGCAGACCCGCGTAGCTGCGCCACGGCGCCCACCGCGTGCCGTACTCCGCCAGGGCCCGCGGCTCGGCGGGGAGCCCGAGCCGGGCGGCGCCCTGCCGCAGCGCCAGGTCGCCGGTGAGCAGGATGTCGGGGCTGCCGAGCACCCGCAGCGCGATGTATCCGGCCGTCCACGGTCCGATCCCCGGCAGCGCAAGCAGCCGCTGCTCGAGGTTGTCGCGGGACTCGCCCACGTCGATGGTCAGGGTGCCGTCCGCGAGCGCCTCCGCGACGCCGACGATCGCGTCGATGCGCCGCGCCGGCCCCCGGAGCACCTCGTGCCCGCGTTCGGCGATCGCCGCGGCGGTGGGGAAGAGTCGCGTGAAGGAGGCGTGACCGCCGGGCGCGGCGAGGTCGATGGGCTCTCCGAGCGCGTCCGTCAGCCGAGTCAGCGACGTGCGCGCCGCCGCGACCGACACCTGCTGCCCGATCAGAGCGCGGAAGACGATCTCCTCCGGATCCACCGCACCGGGCAGCCGGAGGCCCGGAGTCGCGGCCACGCTCGGCGCGAGCGCCGGGTCGGCGGCGAGGACGGCGTCGATCGCCTCGGCGTCGGCGTCCAGGTCGAGCAGCCGGCGCACGCGGGCGACGAGCGGGGCGAGGTCGGCGACGTCCGCGAGCGCGGCGTCGCACTGGACGGCCGGCGCGTCGGGTGTCCCGGTCGGGATGAGGCGGACGGCGGCGGGGCCGTGCGGGAGGCGCAGCGCGCGGGCGTAGCCGGGTCCGGTCGTGGCCTCCACCCCCGCGATCGCGCGGGCGCCCAGGAACCCGAGCACTGAGTCCGCGTCGAAGGGCGCCCGGGCGGGCAGCCGCAGGCTCAGTGTCACGGCGCCCTCGGCCCGGTGGGCACCGGCGGCGGGGGAGCGGCGGGCGGATGCGCGGAGCGCTCCGGGCGTGAGCCGGTAGACCTCGGCGATCGTCTCGTTGAACTGGCGGACGCTGTTGAACCCGGCGGCGAACGCGACGTCGGTGATCGGGAGGTCGCTGCCGACGAGGAGCAGCCGTGCGGTCTGTGCCCGGTGGGCGCGGGCGAGGGCGAGCGGGCCGGCGCCCAGCTCCGCGGTCAGCACCCGGCCCAGGTGGCGCGGCGTGTAGCCGAGCCGTCGCGCGAGTCCGGGCACGCCCTCCCGCTCGACCGTGCCGTCGGCGATCAGTCGCATGGCGCGGGCC
The DNA here is from genome assembly GCA_001647635.1 of Leifsonia xyli. Classification (NCBI taxonomy): domain Bacteria; kingdom Bacillati; phylum Actinomycetota; class Actinomycetes; order Micrococcales; family Microbacteriaceae; genus Leifsonia; species Leifsonia xyli. The sequence goes on from CP014761.1 coordinate 3,533,614, forward strand.
GCGAGGTCGTCTCGCGCGTTCCACTCGGGCGACCCGGGGACGGCGTCCGGCAGGCAGCGCTTGCAGGCCCGCAGCCCGGCCTCGTGGGCGGCGGCGGCGGTCAGGTAGAAGGTGACGTTGCCCGGCTTCGGCGTGACCGCGGGGCAGCTCGGGCGGCAGTAGATGCCGGTGGTGTGGACGCCGGTGATGAACTGGCCGTCGAACCGCGCGTCGCGGGCGCTCATCGCGCGGTAGCGCTCGGCGAAAACCGGGTCGGCGAGCTTCGCGTCGCCTGCGGATGCCGTGCGCTCGATCGTGCTCATACGTCCATCCTGACGCCCGCCGCCGACATCCGATAGCGGAAATCGGACATGAGCGCAGGACGGCTAGCCTGAGGACATGGACGTTCTGGACTGGCTCTCGGCGGCGCTCGGCGAGGAGGCCCTCGCCGCCGGCGTGCTCACGACCGACCCGGCGCTTCTCGACGCCGCCCGCACCGATCGCTCCGGGTGGGTCGCGCCGGGGGCGCCGCGGGCCATCGTGACCGCGCGCTCCGTCGAGCACGTGCAGGCCACGCTGCGGGCGGCGAGCGAGTTCCGCGTCCCCGTCGTCCCCCGTGGCGCCGGCACCGGGCTCGCCGGCGGCGCCAACGGCACCGAGGGGTCGCTGGTGCTCGACGTCTCCGGCATGAACCGCATCCTCGAGATCTCCGCCGAGGATCAGCTCGCGGTGGTGCAGCCGGGCGTCATCAACAGCGACCTCAACGCCGCGCTGGAGCCGTTCGGGCTGTTCTTCGCGCCCGACCCGGCCAGCAAGGCGATCTCGACCGTCGGTGGCAACATCGCGACCAACGCCGGCGGCCTGCTGTGCGCCAAGTACGGCGTGACCCGGGAGGCGGTGCTCGGCCTCACCGTGGTGCTCGCCGACGGCCGCGTCGTCCGCACCGGGCACCGCACCGTCAAGGGCGTCACCGGCTACGACCTGACCGCCCTCTTCGTCGGCTCGGAGGGCACGCTCGGCGTGATCGTCGAGGCGACGGTGCGCGTGCAGCCGATCCCGCCGGGCGAGCCGGTGACCCTCGGCGCCCTGTTCCCGGATGTCCGGACGGCCGCGCAGGCGTCCGCGCGGATCACCGCCGCGCAGCTGCGCCCGGCCGTCATGGAGCTGCTCGACGCCCCGTCGCTGGAGCGCATCGCGGCCTACCTCGGCGAGGAGCGCATCCAGGAGGCGTTCGGCGCGAGCAGCGGGGCCGCCTACCTCATGGTGCAGTTCGACGGCGCCACCGCGGCGTTGGATGCGACGGCCGCGGGCGAGCTGCTGGCGGAGACCGGCGGGACGGTCCGCGTCGCCGCCGACGCCGAGGAGGGGGAGCGCCTGCTCGCCCTGCGTCGCGCGTTCCACCCGGCGCTCGCGACGAGCGGCGAGGTCCTGATCGAGGACGTCGCGGTGCCGCGCTCGCGCATGCCCGAGATGTTCGCGGCGATCGAGCGCATCTCGGAGAAGTACGGCATCCCGATCCCGACCGTCGCGCACGCCGGCGACGGCAACCTCCACCCCAACTTCGTCTACAGCGGCGACGAGGTGCCGCCGGCGGTGTGGGATGCGGCGAACGACCTGTTCCGGACCGCGATCGAGCTCGGCGGCACGCTCACCGGCGAGCACGGCGTCGGCGTGCTGAAGCGCCGCTGGCTGGCGGACGAGGTCGGACCCGACTCGTACGAGCTTCAGGTCAAGCTCAAGTCGGTCTTCGATCCGCTGGGCATCCTCAACCCGGGCAAGGTCTTCGGGCACTAGAACCGCGCGGGAGGAGTCCGCTGAACAGTCCCCTTAACGGACTCGACCCCCGGTGGTGCGGCGATGCCTGCAGCTCTCCCGGGGGAACGAGTTATGGCTTAAAGGATGCCCCCGGCCCGCCACGAGCGCAACCCCGAATCCGCGGTGCGCGGTCAGCGAACGGGGTTTCCCGAATCGCCTCGCTCGCGGTTGGATGGTGGACATGGCAGAGAACACCAACCAGAAGCCCGAGGTCGACGCCCCCGAGGGCCCGGCCCCCGAGACGCTCGAGATCGTCGACATCGTCGAGGGCACCGGCCCGGAGGCGACCCCCGGCTCCAAGGTCGACGTGCACTACCTCGGCGTCGAGTACGAGACCGGCGAGGAGTTCGACTCCTCGTGGAGCCGCGGGCAGTCGATCAACTTCCCCCTGAACAACCTCATCAAGGGCTGGCAGGACGGCATCCCGGGCATGAAGGTCGGCGGGCGCCGCAAGCTCACCGTCCCGCCCGCGCAGGCGTACGGTCCGGCCGGTGGCGGTCACCCGCTGTCGGGCAAGACCCTGATCTTCGTGATCGACCTGCTCGGCGTCAGCTGAGCCGACACCTCGCGAACAGAAGCGCTCCCCCGGATTGATCCGGGGGAGCGCTTCGCCGTTCGGCCGGTCAGAGCGCCGCCGGCTCCATCCGGGTCGGGATGGCGATCCGGTTCCACACGTTGATGGTGGCGATGGCGAGGAGCAGGTTGGCGAGGCCGTCCTCGCCGAACTCGGCCAGCGCACGCGCGTAGAGATCGTCGGAGACGCCGCCCTCGTGGATCAGCGTGACCGTCTCCGTCAGCTCGAGCGCCACCCGCTCGCGGTCGGTGAACCACGGCGACTCGCGCCACGTCGTCACGGCGAACACCTTGCGCAGCGGCACCCCGCGGCCCTGGAGGTCGACCGAGTGCATGTCGACGCAGTAGGTGCAGCCGTTGATCTGGGAGGCGCGGAGCTTGATGAGGTCGCCGAGCGGCTCCTCGACGGCGCCGCCGACATAGCCGTCGAGGTTGACGACCTTGCGGTAGCCCTCCGGGGCCAGGGATGAGATCTGGATTCGTTCTGTCATGACCTCTACGCTAAGAAGCGGATCGGCTCGGTGTAAGCGCCAATCCGACGTAATCCGATCAGACCATTTCGGGAGCATCCTGGACCTTCACGTCGCCATCGGCGGTCGCGGCGACCGCGCCGACCGCATCTACCGGCAGCTGCGGGATGCGGTGCTCGACGGCCGCCTGCGCCGCGGCGAGCGGCTGCCCGCGACCCGCGAGCTCGCGGAGCGGCTGCAGGTGTCGCGCTCGACGGTCTCGACCGCCTACGAACGGCTCACCGCCGAGGGCTACCTGGAGGGTCGGGTCGGCGCCGGGACGTTCGTCGCGTACACCGCCGCCCCCGTCGCCGACGGCCGGCCCAAGCGCCGCAGCGCCGCGCGCCCCGCTCCCGGCTGGCGCGACCTCGACGATCCGCTCTGGACCGAGCCGCGGCCGATCGCATACGACTTCAGCGTCGGCTCGCCCGATCCCGCCCTCTTCCCGCTCGACACGTGGCGCGGCTACGTAGCCGCCGAACTGCGCGGCGGCTTCCCGCGCTCGTCGGGGTACGGCGATCCGGCGGGAGTGGAGCGGCTGCGCGCCGGCATCGCGCGTCACCTCGGCGTCGCGCGGTCGGTGGAGGCCGGCCCCGCGGATGTGGTGGTCACCAGCGGCGCCCAGCAGGCGTTCGACCTCCTCGCCCGCGTGCTGCTGCGCCCGGGCGACGCCGTCGCGATGGAGGACCCCGGCTACCCGCCGGTCCGCCAGTTGTTCGAATTGGCCGGCGCGCGCGTGGTGCCGGTGCCGGTGGACGAGCACGGCCTCCGCGTCGACCTGCTGCCGCCCGCGCGGCTCGTGTACGTGACGCCGTCGCACCAGTTCCCGCTCGGCGGTGTGCTGCCCCTGGAGCGCCGGGTGGCGCTGCTGGACTGGGCTGCTCGCCACGACGCGGTCGTGGTGGAGGACGACTACGACAGCGAGTTCCGCTTCGGTGCGCGTCCGCTCGACCCGCTCCAGCGGCTGGATGCGGAGGGCCGCGTCGTCTACGTGGGCACCTTCTCGAAGACCATGGCCCCCGCCCTCCGCCTCGGGTTCGTCGTCGCGCCGCCCGCCCTGCTCGCCGCGATCCGCCACGCGAAGCGGCTGACGGACTGGCACAACGACACCGTGACGCAGCGGGCGATGGCGCGCCTGCTCGACTCCGGGGGCTTCGCCCGCCACGTGCGCACCGCGACCCGCGTCTACGCCGAAAGGCACGCGGTGCTCGAGGAGGCCGTCGGCGCGCTCGCGCCCGACCTGCGGCTGGTCCCGTCGGCGGCCGGGCTGCACCTGGCGGTCCTCCAGGCCGAGACGGGTTCGTTCGACGCGCGTCGTGTCGCCGAGCGGGCGGCGGTCGCGGGTGTCGCGGTGCAGCCGGTGTCGCGGTTCCGCGTCGCGGCGCAGGGCGCCCCGGACGGTCTCCTGCTCGGGTTCGGCGGCATCCCGGCGGCGCAGATCCCGGACGGGCTCCGCATCCTCGTGGAGGCGATCGCCCGCGAGCGCGTCGGGCGCGGCGATCATCTCCGGATCTGACCGCGCCGATCCGAGCCTCGCCGACAACGTGCCCGGCGAGTAGCGTGGGCCCATGCCGATCGAAGACGTGTTCCTGCACGGCACTCCCATCTGGGTGGACCTGCAGAGCCCCGACCAGCCCGCCGCCGCCACCTACTACCGCGAGCTGTTCGGCTGGGACGTCGGGCCTGCGCTCGCCGAGACCGGCCACTTCTCGCTGGCCCGCGCGCGTGGCGTCGCTGTCGCCGCGCTCGGGCCGCTCCCGTCGGAGGACGTGCCCACCATGTGGACCGTGTACTTCGCCGTCGACGACCTGCCGGCGGCCGCGAGCGCTGCGGTCGACGCCGGCGGGACCGTGCTGCTGGAGCCGTCGGAGACGGTCCCGGGCATCCACCTGTCGATCGTCCAGGATCCGGCCGGTGCGGTGTTCGGCCTGTGGCAGCTGAAGGAGTCGAACGAGCCGTGGCTGCGCGACGAGCCGGGCGCCGTCGACTGGCTGGAGCTGGTCGCACCCGATCCCGCGTCGACGTTCGCGTTCTATGAGAGCGTGCTGGGCGTCGGAGTGAGCGAGATGCGCGTGGGGGAGGAGCCGTACGGGCTGTTCGACGTCGGGGACACCAGCGTCGCGGGCGCCTACCGGTCCGATGGCGCCGACGCCGCCGCCTGGCTGGTGTACTTCAACGTCGCCGACCTCGACGCGGCCGTGGTGCGCGCGACCGAGCTCGGCGGCACCCTGCGCACCGAGCCGAATGCGGCGCCGGGCGTCGGCCGCTGGGCCGAGGTCGTCGACCCGCAGGGCGCCGTCTTCTCCCTTCTGGAGCCGGAGCCCGAGCCCGTCTGAACGCCCTCCGGCACCCGACGGCTCTGGTAGACTCTTCCAGTTGCCGTCGAACGGCCGCGGATCAAGAGAGCCCAGGCATACGGCCCCGGGCACCGCGCAACGAGTAGGAAGGGGATCCCTCTATGGCACTGGATGCAGACGTCAAGAAGGCGATCATCGAAGAGTACGCTACCCACCCCGGTGACACCGGATCCCCCGAGGTCCAGGTCGCGATCCTGACCAAGCGGATCAAGGATCTCACCGAGCACCTCAAGGAGCACAAGCACGACCACCACTCGCGTCGTGGCCTGCTTCTGCTGGTCGGTCAGCGTCGCCGTCTGCTGGGTTACCTGGCGGACATCGACATCAGCCGTTACCGCTCGCTCATCGAGCGTCTCGGACTGCGTCGATAATTCGACCGCGAACTTCTTCACGACGGGCCGTCACCTCCGGGTGGCGGCCCGTTCTGTTTGCGCGCACTCGTTCGCGCGGACTCTTGGCAGCGGCTTTACAGCGCTGTATGGTGTGACGCACGCCACGACTCGAAGGGGAGTTCTCGTCATGCGTCATACGTCACGACCGATCCTCGCCGCGCTTACAGCGCTGGCGCTGGCTGTCGGCATCCCAGCGCTCGCGGCGCCGGCCTCGGCCGCACCAGCGGCTGCCCGGCCCGCACCTGCCGCCAGCGCGACCTACAGCAACCCACTCGACCTCGAACTCGGGAACGGCAAGCGTGCCGAGCAGTGCGCCGACCCCGACGTGATCCGGTCGCAGAGCCCGACGGATCCGGCCTGGTACCTCTACTGCACCCGCGACGTCATCGACTCGTCGCTGCGCAACCCGGACGGCTCCCTCGTCTTCTCGAGCATCCCGACCTACCGTTCCACCGACCTGGTGCACTGGACCTTCGTGCGGGAGGCGCTGCCCACCCGTCCCGCGTGGATCGGGAACGGCGACATGTGGGCGCCGGACGTCGCGTACGTGGGCGGCCGCTACCTGCTGTACTACACGGCGACCAACACGGTGACGCCGGGCGGCGGCTCCGCGATCGGCGTCGCGACGAGCGACAGCCCCGCGGGACCGTGGACGGACTCCGGCGGCCCGGTCGTCGAGCCGATGCCGTCCCCGGGCAACACCGACCCGAACGACCGCCGCTGGGTCTACGACCCTGAGTTCCTCTCCGTCGGCGGCACCAACTACCTGTACTTCGGCAGCTACTACGGCGGCCTCTCGGTACGCACGGTGAGCGCCGACGGCCTGCACTCCGACCCGGCCAGCCAGGTGCAGGTCGCCATCCCGAACCGATACGAGGGGACGCATGTCGTCCAGCACGGCGGCTACTTCTACCTGCTCGGCTCGGCGACGAACTGCTGCAACGGCCCGCTGACCGGCTACGGCGTCTTCGCCGGCCGTTCGACGTCGCCGACCGGACCCTTCGTCGACCGCACGGGGGCGTCCTTCCTCGACTCGCGCGTCGGGGGTACGCCCGTCCTGCACCAGAACGGCAACCGCTGGGTCGGGCCGGGTCACGTGACCAGCACCGTCGACGCCGCCGGCCAGGAGTGGATGCTCTACCACGCGGTCGATCGCACCGACCCGTACGTCGCGGGCGGCGGCACCTACACCAAGCGTCCGGTGCTCATGGATCCGCTCGACTGGAAGGACGGCTGGCCCGTCGTCCGTGGGGGAGCGGGGCCGTCCGACAGCCCGCAGCCCGCGCCGGTCGTCACCGCCGGGCAGCCGGCCGCCTACCATCCTGCGTTCGTCGGTCCGCCCGCGCGCGGGCCGAAGCTCCCCGCCTTCTCCGACGAGTTCGGCGGCCACGCGATGGATCCGGCCTGGACCTGGATCCGCGACCCCGGCCCGGCGACCCGATCCGTCTCGGGCGGCGTGCTGAACTGGCAGATGCAGGCGGCCGACCTCGGTCCCGATGCGGGCGCCGCCGGTCTGCCGGTGCGCGCCCTCCCGGCCGGCGACTACACCGTCGAGACCCGCGTGAAGACGACGGTCCCACGCGACGGCTGCTGCCAGAACTACGCGCAGGGCGGCCTCGTGATCTACCAGGACGACGCGAACTTCGTGAAGCTCGCCGTCACCTCCATCTGGGAGACCCGGCAGACCGAGTTCGGCAAGCGCGAGACGCCCGAGGGCCCCGGTTACCCGGGCTACGGCAACTCGGTCGGGGGACCCGTCGGCGAGTGGACAACGCTGCGGCTCACCCGCACGCACACGGCCACCGAGAACGTCTACACCGCGACCACGAGCAGGGACGACGGAGCGACCTGGGACACCGCCGGCACCTGGACGACGCCGCTGGCCGCGACCCCGCCGCGGCTCGGACTCGTGTCGATGGCGGCCGCCGGCTTCACGACGACGTTCGACTACGTCCGCGTCTACGGGGCGCCGCGCGGCCACGGCGGCTAGCGCGAGGTGCCGGTGCGCCCGGGCTCAGCGGTCCTTCGGATCGGAGCCCGGGCGCACCGTCGCGTCGTCCCGGATGTCGATGCGGCGGCGGCCGTCCTCGCCCTCGGACACGTCGATCCGGGGGTCGGCATCGCTCTCGTCGGCGGCAGGCGCGGTGGTCAGCTGATCGGCGCGGTCGTCACGTTCGGTCATGCCCCGAGCCAACCGCGCCGCGTTCGTCAGGGCAAGGGCCTGGACGCGGTCGGCTCCTTCTCGCGCGACCGCCCCGCGAGCGCCCGGTCGATCAGCGTGGTGGCGACCAGGGCCGACGCCACCAGCGCGATCCCGATCGTGACGCCCACCAGCCCCAGGAACGGGGACGCAAGCGGCAGCAGCAGGACCAGGCCGATCGCGACGCCGGTCTTGAGCGGCCGGATGACGACCTCGTCCACCAGCGGCGCGTGCAGGATGTACAGCATCAGCAGGAAGACGGCCACGGGCACGGCGATCGCGTACTCGACCGCCGTCTCCGACGTGTGCGCGTCCGCCGCGCCCGCCTGCACCGCGACCTCGAGCCCCGCCCGAGCGCCGCGAGGGACGCGAAGACGAAGTAGTGCCCGTACCCCCAGTAGAACGACCTCCCACGCTTGCTGCTCAGCCCCTCGGCCGCCGGCTCCAGGAAGTACAGCCACCACAGCGCGAACAGCAACACCAGCCCGGCGGAGGCGATCCAGACCAGGGAGGCCGAGAATCCGCTCGTCGCCAGCGCCTGCTGGACGCCGACCGCCGACGCCGACACCGATTCTCCGAGCACGATGATCGTGAACAGCCCGTACCGCTCGGCGATGTGATGCGGGTGCCACGACGTCATCCCGGTCCGCTCCGCCCACAACGGCACCGCCAGCTCCAGCGCCACGCCGACGGGGAAGAGCCAGACCGCGCTGTGCGGGGGGAGGAACCCCCACGCCACCCACAGCACCTGCACCACCGCGATGCCGCCCGCATAGCGGAACGCCGTGCGCCGCCCGGCCGGGTCCTCGATGCCCGCGCGGAGCCACTGCCCGACCAGCGCCAGCCGCATGATCAGGTAGCCGACGATGATCGCCGTGAAGTTCTCCTCGTCGAACGCCGCGGGCACGCCCGCGGCCAGCACCAGCACGCCGCCCATCTGCACGAGCGTCATCAGCCGGTACGGCACGTCATCGGTGTCGTAGGCCGAGGCGAACCAGGTGAAGTTCATCCACGCCCACCAGATCGCGAAGAACACCATGAGGTAGAAGGGCAGTCGTTCGAGCACCTGGCCCGCCTCGCTCGCATGTGCCAGCTGTCCGGCGACCTGGGCGATGGCCACGACGAACGTCAGGTCGAAGAGCAGCTCCAGGGGACTGGAGACGCGGTGCCGCTCGTCGGTGGAACGCCCGGTCATCGGGATGCGGAACGCACTGGTCATGTGCGCCAGCATAGGAGGATGCGCCGTCGTGCCGTGCTGCCCATCCTGACCGCCGTGTATCTGCTCGCGGTCGCGGTGATCACACTGGATCCGCGGCCACCGGCTCCGGCAGGAAACCCGCTGCTGCGCGCCCTGCTGCGGGCGGTGTCGTCGCTGCCCGGGTTCGGCTGGGTGGACTACGACGTGGCGGAGTTCACGGTGAACATCCTGCTGTTCGTCCCGATGGGGGTGCTGTTCACCCTGCTGCTCGGCGCCTGGCGGTGGTGGCTTGTCGTCGGCATCGGCGTCGTCGCGACCCTGGTCATCGAGTTCGTGCAGCTCTTCCTCCCCGCGCGGGTGAGCGATCCGCGCGACCTGGCGGCCAACACGCTCGGGACGCTGCTCGGCGTCGCGGTCGTCGTCCTCGGTCGTAGGGTGGCCGCGTGGAGACGGTGACCAAGGAGCGGGAGGACGCGCCCGCGCGCTTCTTCGAGGCGGAGGCCGCGGGGCTCGAATGGCTCGCCGCGGCGGAGCCCGAAGGCGGTGCCCGCGTCGTGCGCGTCGCCTCGGTGGGGCCCGGCTGGATCGAGCTGGAGCGCATCCACGCGGCGCGGCCGACCCGGGAGGCGGCGCGGTCGTTCGGGGCGGCGCTCGCCGCGACGCACGCGGCAGGCGCGTCGGCCTTCGGCGCCCCGCCCGAGGGATGGGACGGCCCGCTGTTCATCGGCCGGCGCCCGCTGCCGGTCGCCCACGAGACGAGCTGGGGACGCTTCTACGCGCGCGACCGCGTCCTCCCGTACCTCGACATCGCGGTGGAGGCGGGCACCGTCACCTCGGCGCAGCTGCCGGTGATCCGCCAGGCGGTCGACCGCGTGGACGCGGGGGAGTTCGACGACGACGAGCCGCCCGCGCGCCTCCACGGCGACCTCTGGAACGGCAACCTGCTGTGGGATGCGCGGGGCGCCGTGCTCATCGACCCCGCGGCGCACGGCGGCCACCGGGAGACCGACCTCGCGATGCTGGCGCTGTTCGGCGCGCCGTTCCTGGACGACATCGCCGCCGGATACGAGGGCGCCCGGCCGCTTCGCACGGGCTGGCGCGACCGCATCCCGCTGCACCAGCTCCACCCGCTGGCGGTGCACGCGGCCGGCCATGGACCGTCGTACGGGCACGCGCTCGCCGACGCCGCGCGGGCGACCCTCGCCCTCTGACGGCCGCCGACTGGTAGGATTGACGAGGTCGGCCGTGCGCCGACATTCCAACTCAATACCGAGAAGGAACCCGGAGCAGGCTGGCAGGAGCTGGTCCTCGGTGGTGGTATCCGGATGCGAGACAGTGCTGAAGAGGCGTCGCAACCGTGTATTTCTACTGATGGCCAGACGGGCTCAGCCCACGCACCCGCATGGGATGCCGCGTACACAGAACGTGTCGAACTGCCTGTTCCTGCTCCTTGGATGAAGTCGCGTCCACACGGGACCGCGACGTTAAACAAAGGAGACAGACCTCTTGGAAGGTCCTGAGATCAAGTTCGCCGAAGCCGTCCTCGACAACGGCCGCTTCGGCACCCGCACCGTCCGGTTCGAGACCGGACGCCTCGCCCAGCAGGCGCAGGGCGCCGTCGCCGCCTACCTCGACGAGGAGACCATGCTGCTGAGCGCCACCAGCGCCAGCAAGCACCCGAAGGACAACTTCGACTTCTTCCCGCTGACGGTCGACGTCGAGGAGCGCTCGTACGCCGCCGGAAAGATCCCCGGCTCGTTCTTCCGGCGCGAGGGCCGCCCCTCGACCGAGGCGATCCTGGTCTGCCGTCTGATCGACCGCCCCCTGCGCCCGTCGTTCGTCGACGGCCTCCGCAACGAGGTGCAGATCGTCATCACCGTCCTGAGCATCGCTCCGGACGAGTTCTACGACGCGCTCGCCATCAACGCGGCCAGCGCCTCCACCCAGATCTCCGGTCTGCCGTTCTCCGGCCCGATCGCCGGTGTGCGCCTCGCGCTCATCCCCGGCAACGGCCAGCACGAGGACCAGTGGATCGCGTTCCCGAAGGCCTCGCAGCTCGAGGAGGCCGTGTTCGACCTCGTCGTCGCGGGCCGCGTCCTCACCAACGAGGACGGCTCCGAGGGCGACGTCGCGATCATGATGGTCGAGGCCGAGGCCACCGAGAACAGCTGGAACCTCATCCAGGGTGGCGCCGTGAAGCCGAGCGAGGAGGTCGTCGCCCAGGGTCTGGAGGCGGCCAAGCCGTTCATCCGCGAGCTCGTAGGCGCGCAGAACGTGCTCGCGCAGCAGTCCGCCAAGGCGATCGCCGACTACCCGGTGTTCCTGCCCTACTCGCAGACCACGTACGACAACGTCGCCGGCCTCGCCTACGACGAGCTCGTCAACGTGTACCAGATCGCCGACAAGGTCGAGCGCCAGAACGCCGACGACGCCCTCAAGGAGCGCGTCAAGGCGGCCCTCGCCGAGAAGGTGGAGGCGGGTGTCCTCGAGCCTGAGGTCCTCACCCAGTTCTCCGCGGCGTACAAGTCCGTATCGAAGGTCGTCATGCGCGGCCGTGTGCTGCGCGAGGGCATCCGTATCGACGGTCGCGGTCTGACCGACATCCGTCCGCTCGACGCCGAGGTGCAGGTCATCCCGCGCGTCCACGGTTCGGCGATCTTCCAGCGCGGCGAGACCCAGATCCTGGGCGTCACCACGCTGAACATGCTCAAGATGGAGCAGCAGATCGACTCGCTGTCGCCGGTCACCAAGAAGCGCTACCTGCACCACTACAACTTCCCGCCCTACTCGACCGGTGAGACCGGCCGCGTGGGTTCGCCGAAGCGTCGCGAGATCGGGCACGGCTTCCTCGCCGAGCGCGCGCTCGTGCCGGTGCTGCCGAGCCGCGAGGAGTTCCCGTACGCGATCCGTCAGGTGTCCGAGGCGCTCAGCTCCAACGGCTCCACCTCGATGGGCTCCGTCTGCGCCTCGACCCTGTCGCTGCTGAACGCCGGTGTGCCGCTGCGCGCCCCGGTCGCCGGCATCGCCATGGGCCTGATCTCCGACGTCGTCGACGGCGAGACCCGCTACGCGGCGCTCACCGACATCCTGGGCGCCGAGGACGCGCTCGGCGACATGGACTTCAAGGTCGCCGGAACCAGCGAGTTCGTCACCGCGATCCAGCTCGACACGAAGCTCGACGGCATCCCGTCGTCGGTGCTCGCCGGCGCGCTGACCCAGGCGAAGGACGCCCGCACCACCATCCTGAGCGTGCTCAACGCCGCGATCGACCGTCCGGACGAGATGGCCCCGACCGCGCCGCGCGTGATCTCGGTCCAGATCCCGGTCGACAAGATCGGCGAGCTGATCGGCCCGAAGGGCAAGACGATCAACGCGATCCAGGACGAGACCGGCGCCGAGATCTCCATCGAGGAGGACGGCACCGTCTACATCGGCGCCACCGACGGCCCTTCGGCCGAGGCGGCCCGTGCCCAGGTGAACGCGATCGCGAACCCCACCAACCCGGAGGTCGGCGAGCAGTTCCTCGGAACCGTCGTCAAGATCGCCGCGTTCGGTGCGTTCGTCTCGCTGCTCCCGGGCAAGGACGGCCTGCTGCACATCTCCGAGGTCCGCAAGCTCGCCGGTGGCAAGCGCGTGGAGAACGTGGAGGACGTGCTCGGGGTCGGCCAGAAGATCCTGGTCGAGATCACCAAGATCGACGACCGCGGAAAGCTGTCGCTCGCGCCGGTGATCGCCGAGGAGGGCGCCGAGGCTCCGGCCGAGGCAGCCCCCGTGGAGGCTCCCGCCGAGGCGTAACGCTCTCGCACCACGAAGGCCGCGTCGACTCCCGGGTCGGCGCGGCTTTCGCGTCTTAAGCGTCGCGCGTGAGGAGCGGTCGCAGGCGGTAGGGGATGAGCTCGCCCATGTCGAGCGAGGTCTCGGCCCGGTCGACGCCCTCCGTGGACTGGATGATTCCGGTGATCCGGAACAGGTCCTCCGCATCCACGCACACCACCCGCAGCAGTAGGTCGGACGGGCCGGAGAGCCCGTGCGCCTGCACGATCTCGGGGATCGCGGCCAGGCTCTCCACGACCTCCGCCAGCCGCTGCTGCTGCACGTGCACGTTGACGAAGGCCGCCAGCGGGTACCCCGCCAGCCGTGCCGAGATCCGGCGTTCGAACGACAGGAAGGCGCCGCTCCGCTCCAGCTCGGCGACGCGCGCCTGCACGGTGTTCCGGCTGAGTCCGAGGCGGTCGGCGAGCGACACGTTGGTCGATCGCGGGTCGTCCGCGAGCGCCAGGAGGATGCGTCGGTCGGTCTTGTCGAAGCTGCGCATAGTGTGAAAAGTAGCAGGTGTTGATGTCGGTGCATAGTGCATCCTGCACGGCCGACACGCCGATGGTTGTGCGCGCTGATCCGGGAGCGTAGCCTTCCCTCAATTCCGGCAAGGAGGCCGGAAGCCGGTCGCGCGCGCCACAAGCTCGCCGTCCGGGCGCGAGAGTGAAGGTTGCGTGAACCGTGACGATCGACAATCAGCCCGCCACCCGTCGGAGTGGCTCCCACACGGATCTCGGGGGACTCGGCCTCGGCGTCATCGACGTCGTGAGTCTGCTGGACTCGGACGGCGTCCGCCACGAGGACGACCGCTACGACGCGTGGGTCTCGGACATCGGCACCGACCAGCTGCTCGCGCTCTACGAGGACATGCGCGTCATCCGGCGCATCGACGCCGAGGCGACCGCCCTGCAGCGTCAGGGCGAGCTGGGCCTCTGGCCCCCGCTGCTCGGCCAGGAGGCCGCCCAGATCGGCTCCGGACGTGCGCTGCGCTCCGACGACTTCGTCTTCTCCAGCTACCGCGAGCACGGCGTCGCCTACTGCCGCGGCGCCGGCCTCGTCGACCTGCTGCGCGTCTGGCGCGGCACGACGCAGAGCGGCTGGAACCCGTACGACATCAACATGGCGACCCCTCAGGTCATCATCGGCGCGCAGACGCTGCACGCGACCGGGTACGCGCTGGGCATCCAGGCCGACGGCACGGACGCGGTCGCCGTGGCGTACTTCGGCGACGGAGCGACCAGCGAAGGGGACGTCAACGAGGCGCTGATCTTCGCGGCGACCTACGCCGCGCCGGTCGTCTTCTTCTGCCAGAACAACCAGTACGCGATCTCCGAGCCCGTCTCGCTGCAGGCGCAGCGTCCCATCGCCGACCGCGCGCCGGGCTTCGGGGTGCCGAGCGTCCGCGTCGACGGCAACGACGTCCTCGCCGTGCTCGCCGTGACCCGTGCAGCGCTCGACCGCGCCCGCACCGGAGGCGGCCCGACCTTCATCGAGGCCGTCACCTACCGGATGGGCCCGCACACGACCGCCGACGACCCCACCCGCTACCGCGACGCGTCCGAGCTCGACCAGTGGCGCGGCAAGGACCCGGTGACGCGCGTCGAGGCGTACCTGAACGCCCAGGGCGCCCTCACCGACGAGCGGATGACCGCGATCCTCGCGAAGGCGGATGCCGTGGCCGCCGAGATGCGCGCGGGCATCACCTCGCTCGCCGACCCGGAGCCGCTGTCCGTCTTCGACAACGTCTACGCCGAGCCGCACACCGGCCTCGCACGCCAGCGGGACCACTACTCGCGGTACCTCCGCACGTTCGTGGGGAGCGACGGACGATGACCTCTCTCAGCATGGCCAAGGCGATCAACGCCGGCCTCCGCCGCTCGCTCGCCGCCGACGACCACGTCGTCCTGATGGGCGAGGACATCGGAACCCTCGGCGGCGTGTTCCGCGTCACCGACGGCCTGCAGACCGAGTTCGGCCCGCGCCGGGTGATGGACTCGCCGCTCGCCGAGTCCGGCATCCTCGGCACGGCGGTCGGGATGGCGTACCGCGGCTACCGGCCGGTGGTCGAGATCCAGTTCGACGGCTTCATCTACCCGGCCTTCGACCAGATCGTGAACCAGGTCGCGCGCATGCACTACCGGACCGGCGGCAACGTCCGGATGCCGATCGTCATCCGCGTCCCCTTCGCCGGCGGCATCGGCTCGGCCGAGCATCACTCCGACTCGCCCGAAGCGTACTTCGCCCACACGGCCGGCCTGCGCGTCGTCAGCCCGTCGGACCCGCAGGACGCCTTCACGCTCATCCAGCAGGCCATCGCCTCCGACGACCCGGTGCTGTTCTTCGAGCCGAAGCGCCGCTACCACGCCAAAGGCGAGGTGGATGAGGACGCCCCGCTCGCGGACGCCCGCCCGATGGGCACCGCACGCGTCGTGACGCAGGGCACCGATGTGACCCTGGTGACCTACGGCGGCCTGGTGCAGTTGGCGCGAGATGCCGCGGTCGCGGCGTCCGACGAGGGCGTCTCGGTCGAGGTCATCGACCTGCGCTCGCTGTCGCCGCTCGACCTGGACACGGTGGTCGCGTCGGTGAAGCGCACCGGCCGCCTCGTCGTCACCCACGAGGCCGCGCTGTCCGGCGGACTGGCGGCGGAGATCTCGGCGTCGATCACCGAGCGCTGCTTCTACCACCTGGAGCACGCGCCGGTCCGGATCACCGGCCACGACATCCCGTACCCGCCCGCACGCCTGGAGTCGGCTCACCTGCCCGACCTGGACCGCATCCTCGACGGCATCGACCGCGCGATGGACCGGCCGAACTCGCTGAGCGGGGTGGAGGACTGATGGCGGTCAAGGAGTTCGCGCTGCCCGACCTCGGTGAGGGACTGACCGAGTCGGAGCTGGTCGCGTGGAAGGTGGCGGTCGGCGACACCGTGCAGCTCAACCAGATCATCGCGGAGGTCGAGACGGCCAAGGCGCTCGTCGAGCTGCCGGCACCGTACGACGGTAAGGTGTCGCGGCTGTTCGTCGAGCCGGGCGTGACGGTGGCGGTAGGGGAGCCGCTGGTCGCGTTCGAGGTGGAGGGGCGGACCCCGGGACGGCGACCGAGTCGCCTGCGCCGGAGGCCGCGGAGGACCGGGTGGCGGACAGCCGTCCGGCGGACGCCCCGGAGCCGACGCTGGTCGGGTACGGCGCGCGGCCGGATGCGGCGAGCCGCCCGGCGCGGCGTGCGCGGCCGGGGCTGGTGGCATCGGGAGTGGGCGGTGGGGCCGCGTCGTCCGTCGCGTCTGCCACCGCGCTGGCCGAGCGGCCGCGGGCGACGCCGCCCGTGCGGAAGCTAGCGCGCGAGCTGGGCGTGGATCTCGCATCCATCGCCGGCTCGGGCGACCGCGGACTGATCACCCGCGCCGATGTGCAGTCGTCCGCCCAGGGCGGCTCCGCACCGACCACGCCGTCCGCCGGGGTGCGCGAGACGCGCATCCCGATCCGCGGCGTGCGCAAGGCGACCGCGGAGGCGATGGTCCGCAGCGCGTTCGGCGCGCCGCAGGCGACCGTCTTCCTCACGGTGGATGTGACGCCGACGACCGAGCTGACCGCCCGCTTGCGCGCGCGTCCCGAGTTCGCCGAGGTGCGTCCCGGGCTGCTCGCGGTGGTCGCGAAGGCGCTTACTCTCGCCGTCCGCCGGACGCCCGAGGTCAACTCCCGCTGGGACGACGCGGCGAACGAGATCGTGCAGGCGGAATACGTCCACCTCGGAATCGCCGCCGCCACCCGCGCGGCCTGATGGTGCCGGTCATCCGGGACGCCGACGCCCTGTCGCTCGCCGACCTCGCCGGCGCGATCCGGCTGCTCGCCGAGACCGCCCGGGCCGGCCGCACCGCGCCGGCCGACCTCAGCGGCGGAACCATCACGATCACCAACGTCGGCGTGTTCGGCGTGGACATCGGGACGCCCATCCTCACCCCCGGCGAGGCGGCGATCCTCGCGGTCGGAGCCGTGCGCAGGCAGCCGTGGGAGCACCAGGGCGGCATCGCCCTCCGCGACGTGCTCACCCTGGCGCTCACCTTCGACCACCGGATCGTCGACGGCGAGCAGGCCTCCCGCTTCCTCGCCGACGTCGGCCGCATCCTCTCCGACCCCGCCTCCGTCCTCACCATGGTCTGACCCGCTCTGCGTGACGCAACACGCCGCGCTCGCCCCGCGCCGCACGGCGCGTCGCGTCAACCACACGCATCCATGGGTCGCAACGCGCCGTCACGGCGCCCGCGTAACGGCGCGTTGCGTCCCACAGACGAAGGACTGGTCCCGACTCGCCGTTATGCGCGCCAGCGTAACGGCGTGTTGGAACCGGTAGGCGCCGCAGCTACGCGTGCAGCGCGGCGTTCAGCTCCACGCCGACGCCCGCGCGGCGCAGCACCTCGACGGCGCCGGTCAGCGAGTTGCGGCGGAACAGCAGCCCCGGCTGACCAGAGAGCTCGGCCGCCTTGACCGTCTGCGGGCGCCCGTCGGCGGTCGGCGCCTCGCCGACGAGCACGACCTTGGTCCCTGCGGTCACATACAGGCCGGCCTCGACGACCGAGTCGTCGCCGATCGAGATGCCGATGCCCGAGTTCGCGCCGAGCAGCGCGCGCTCGCCGATCGAGACGCGGTGCGTCCCGCCGCCCGACAGGGTCCCCATGATGGATGCGCCGCCGCCGATGTCCGACCCGTCGCCCACGACGACGCCCTGCGAGATGCGGCCCTCGACCATCGACGAGCCCAGCGTCCCGGCGTTGAAGTTCACGAAGCCCTCGTGCATGACCGTCGTGCCCGGCGCGAGGTGCGCGCCCAGGCGGACGCGGGAGGCGTCGGCGATGCGGACGCGGTCCGGCGTGACGTAGTCGAGCAGCCGCGGGAACTTGTCCACGCCCGAGACCTGGATGCCCGCCCGCTGCAGCCGCGGACGCAGCCGGTCGAGGTCGGCGGGATTGACCGGGCCCGCGTTGGTCCACGCCACGTTCGGCAGGTGGGCGAAGATGCCATCCAGTGACAGCCCGTTGGGCTGCACGAGCAGGTGCGAGAGCAGGTGAAGGCGCAGGTAGGCGTCCGGCGTCGAGGCAGGAGGCGCATCCAGGTCGATCTCGACCGTGACGATGTCGATGCGGACGGCGCGGCGCGGGTCCTCGCCCGCGAGCTCCTCGAACTCGGCCGGGGCGATCCAGCGGTCGCGGCCGGCGGGCAGCGTCCCGAGCCGGGGCGACGGGTACCAGGTGTCGAGCACCGTGCCGTCGGCCGCGACGGTGGCGAGGCCGTAGCCCCAGGCGGAGCGGGGCGCGGCGGAACTGTCAGGCACGTCTGAAGGCATGCCCCTAGGTTAGTAGGGTGCAGAACGACAGCCTCACCCTCGACCTCAGCGCCACGTCCATCGATCTGACCCGCCAGCTGTGCGACATCGAGTCCGTCTCGGGCAACGAGGGCTCCCTCGCCGACGCCATCGAGGCGTCGCTGGCGGGTCTGCCGCACCTCGAGGTGATCCGCGACGGCGATGCGATCGTCGCCCGCACGAACCTCGGCCGGGAGCGCCGCGCGCTGATCGCCGGGCACATCGACACGGTGCCGCTCAACGGCAACCTGCCGACGCGCTTCGAGACGCAGGACGGCATCCGCTACCTCTGGGGCCGCGGCACGGTGGACATGAAGGCCGGCGTCGCGGTCCAGCTGAAGCTCGCCGCCGAGCTCACCGACCCCGCCGTCGACGTGACGTGGATGTGGTACGACCACGAGGAGGTCAACGCCGAGCTGAACGGCCTCGGCCGCCTCGCCCGCAACCGGCCCGACCTGTTCGTCGGCGACTTCGGCATCCTGGGCGAGCCGAGCAACGGCGTCGTGGAGGGCGGCTGCAACGGCAACCTGCGCGTCGAGGTCCGCACCTACGGCCTGCGCGCGCACTCGGCCCGCGGCTGGGTCGGCGACAACGCCATCCACAAGGCCGCGCCGATCCTGGACATCCTGGCGGGCTACGAGGCGCGCGAGGTGGAGGTCGACGGCCTCGTCTACAAGGAGGGTCTGAACGCGGTCGGCATCTCCGGCGGTGTCGCGGGCAACATCATCCCCGACGAGTGCATGGTGCACATCAACTACCGGTTCGCGCCGTCGCGCAGCTCGCAGGAGGCGATCGAGCACATGCACGAGCTGTTCGGCGACTACGAGATCACGGTGGTCGACCGCGCCGACGGCGCCCGTCCGGGGCTGGATGCGCCGCTCGCGCAGGAGTTCGTCGCCGCGGTCGGCGGCGTGGCCAAGCCGAAGTACGGATGGACCGACGTGGCCCGCTTCAGCGCTCTGGGCATCCCGGCGGTCAACTACGGCCCCGGCGACCCGCTGAAGGCGCACGCCGACGACGAGCGTGTGGACGTGGAGCAGATCGTGGCGGTCGAGGAGGGGCTGCGTGCCTGGCTCACGGGTGCAGGCGCCCGCTGATTCCGTCGCGCAGAGCGACGCCGACGACGCGCCCCGCGAGGGCGCGGGCCTCCGCCGCGCCTGGTGGACGCTGTGGTGGGTGCGCGTGCTGGCCGTCTACCTGGCCGCGCGAGTCGTCACCACGGTGATCCTGCTCGCGTTCGCCGCCGCGGAGGCGAAGAACGCGTGGACGTCGGCCGCACCCGACTACTTCACCTTCGCCAACATCTGGGATGGCCGCTGGTACGAGATCGTCGCGGGCTTCGGCTACCCGGCGAGCTTGCCGACGACGGATGGCGTACACGTCAGCGAGAACGCCTGGGCGTTCATGCCCGGCTTCCCGGGCGTCGTCGACGCGGTCATGTTCATCACTCGGCTGCCGTGGCCGTACGCCGCGGTGCTGGTGTCGTTCCTGGCGGGAGCCGGCGCCGCCCTGGTGTTCCACCAGCTGATGCGGCGGGTCGGGCTCTCGCGGTCGCAGAGCCTCTTCGCGGTGGTGCTGTTCTGCGTCGCGCCAGTATCGCCGCTGTTCCAGGTCGCGTACGCCGAGTCGCTGTACATCCTGCTGCTGGTCACCGCGCTGCTGCTGCTCGTCGAGCGGAGGTACGGCTGGCTCTTCCCGGTCGTGCTGGCGATGGCGTTCACGCGTCCGAGCGGGCTGGCGTTCGCTCTGGCGCTGGCCATGCACGTCGTCTACCGCTGGGTGCGCCGGCGCGACGATCCCTTCCCGGTGCGCGACCGCGTCCTGAGCGTGTCGCTGACCGTGTTCAGCGGACTCGCCGGGCTGGCGTGGCCGGCGATCGCAGCCGTCGCGACGGGGTCGCTCACCGCCTACACCGACACCGAGCTGGCGTGGCGCTCCCCGTACATCGGCTACGTGCACCTGGTGCCGTTCGCGCCGTGGTTCCAGGGGGCCGACTGGTGGGCGAGCGCGATGCTCGGGCTGCCGGGATGGATCGGCGTGGTCGCCCTGGTGGTCATTCTGGCGGCGTTCGCGGTGCTGCTGTTCTCGCCCGCGGTCAGGCGGCTGGGCGTCGACCTGCGCTTCTGGGTGGCCGCCTACTCCCTCTATCTGCTCGCCGTGTTCTTCCCGCAGTCGAGCACCTTCCGCCTGCTGATGCCCCTGTTCCCGCTGCTCGGCGCTCTCGCTCTGCCGCGCAGCCGCGTCTACCGGGTGGCGCTGGTGGCGCTGTTCATCGCGCTCCAGGTGGGATGGGTCGCGATCTGCTGGACGATCGACGGATACGACTGGTCACCGCCGTGATACCCACGATTTCCGCAGGCCCACCAGGATGTCGGATAATAGGAGGACATCCACGAAAGGGGAGCTGCATGGCGGCCATGAAGCCGAGGACCGGGGACGGGCCTATGGAGGCTGTGAAGGAGGGACGGCTCATCATCGTGCGTGTGCCGCTCGAGGGTGGGGGACGACTCGTGGTCTCCGTCAACGACGCGGAAGCCAAAGAGCTCCACGATGCGCTTGCGAGTGTCGTGACCTCCGCCTGAAACAACGTTCTACCGAGAAGGGCCCCGGATCGCACCGATCCGGGGCCCTTCTCGGTAGAACCAGGCCTTACGGCGCGAGCTTGGTGATCTGCAGCAGCCCTTCTCCCGCGGGAGAGAGGGCGGCGATGACCGCGCCGGAGGCGGACGTCTCGGTGATGAGCGTCCGGAAGCCGGTTGCGACCTCATCCCGTGCCGCCGGGTCGGCGACGCGCCCGCGCCACAGCGCCCGGGCGACCAGCACGGTGCCGCCGGGGCGCACCAGACGAAGGCCGTGCTCGACGTACTCGATGACCGACTGCGGGTCGGCGTCGATGAAGACGATGTCGTAGGAGTTCTCGTTCATCCGCGGCAGCACCTCGAGGGCGCGACCGGGGATGAGGCGCACGCGGTTCGCGGGGACGCCCGCCTCGGTGAAGAACGCCCGCGCGTGCTGCTGGTTCTCGACCTCCACGTCGATGGACGTCAGCTGCGCCTCCGTCCCGCCGGTGAGCAGCCACAGGCCGGAGACCCCGACGCCGGTGCCGATCTCGACCACGTTCTCCGCGCGTGTTGCCGCGACGACGACGGCCGCCTGAGCGCCCGTCGCGGGGGAGATCGGCTCGATGCCCAGCTCCAGCGACTGCTGCCGGGCGCGGGCGATCACCTCGCTCTCGACGACGACGTCGTCGGCGAACCTCCAGTTCGAGTCCTTCTCTGACACAGCGCTCCCGTCGATCAGCTGCTTCTCGCGGCTTCTTCCGAGGATACGGTCGGCTGGCACGGCATCCGTGGAGGCACCGCCGCGATACCCTGGAATGGTGTTCGGGCTGACCTTCGACAAGCTGCTGATCGTGGCGGTGATTGCGGCGTTCGTCATCGGCCCGGAGCGCCTCCCGACCTACGCGGCCAAGCTCGGCCAGCTGGTGCGGTCTCTCCGCGACTTCGCGAACGGTGCGAAAGACCGCATGCGCGACGAGATGGGCCCCGAGTTCGACGAGGTCGACTGGAAGAAGCTCGACCCTCGGCAGTACGACCCGCGCCGGATCATTCGCGAGGCGCTGCTGGAGGATCCGGCGGCCGGGGCGGGCGCTGCGGCCGGCGGTGCGATCAAGCCGGTGACGCAGTCCGCGTACGCGCAGCGCAAGATGCCGCTGACGGCGGGCGCGGTGCCGCCGTACGACACCGAGTCCACCTGAGCCGCTGCGGGGCGCGCGGTCGCGCATCCACTACGCTGCGGACATGATCGCAACGGAGCTGTCGCTGACCCGGGCGACCGTCGCGCGGTACGCCGTCGGATCGCTGGGGACCGGCGGTTTCGCCACCCTCCCGGGCCTCGTCCTCGTCTACTACCTGACCGACTCGCTCGGCGTCGCCGCGATCGTCGCCGGCGTCGTGGTCACGGTCGCGAAGGTGTGGGACGTCATCATCGACCCGGTGATCGGCGCCCGGAGCGACCGGATGCTGGCGGTGCGCGGCTCGCGCCGGCCGATGATGCTGCTCGGGGCGATCGCCCTTCCGGTGTTCTTCCTGCTCACGTTCGCGGTGACGCCGGGGACGCCGGCCGGGGTCGCCGCGGTGTGGGTGCTGGTCGCCTTCGTGCTGACGGCGACGGCGTTCAGCCTGTTCCAGGTGCCGTACATCGCGCTGCCGGCCGAGCTCGCGTCCGGCTACGACCAACGGACGCGGCTGCTGACCTGGCGCGTCGTCGTGCTGACGTTCGCCATCCTGCTGTTCGGGGCTGGGGGACCGGCACTGCGGTCGCTCGGCGGCGGCAACGCGTTCAGCGGCTACCTGCTCATGGCCCTCGTCGCCGGTGTCGTGATCGGCGCCGGGATGCTCGTCTCCGCCTTCGTCGCGCCGCGCGGCCTGCCCGGTGCCGACGCGCCGCCGCGGGAGAGCATCCTCGTCACGCTGCGCTCGAACTACGCCGCCGGGGTGCGCGTCCTGCGCGACAGCCAGCCCTTCCGCGCCCTGCTGCTCGCCTTCCTGCTGCAGGGGCTCGCGACCGGGCTGATGCTGGCGGGCGCGAACTACGTTGCGACGTGGGTGCTGCACTCGGAGGACGCGGTGACGCTCCTGTTCATCGCCCTGATCGGCCCGGCGCTGATCGTCACACCGGTCTGGGGTGTGGTCGCCCGGCGCATCGGCAAGGAGCGCGGGTTCGCGATCGCGAGCATCCTGTTCGGCGTCGCCGCGCTGTCCATGGTCGCGCTGCTGTGGGCGCCGGGCGCCTGGGTGTACGCGCCCGTCGCGCTGGCGGGCGCCGCGTACGCGGGGATGCAGTCGCTGCCGATGGCCATGCTCCCCGACGTCATCTCGCACGACGCGCGCCGCAACGGCGAGGGCCGGGCCGGGACCTTCGGCGGGATGTGGACGGCAGGCGAGACCACCGGGATGGCGCTCGGCGCGACCGTGCTCAGCATCGTGCTCGCCGTGAGCGGCTACGTCTCGCGCAGCGCCGCCGCGGCCGATGCCGTTCAGCCGGGGAGCGCGGTCGCGGGCATCGCGCTGAGCTTCAGTCTTATCCCGGCCCTGATCATCGCGGTCAGCCTGGTGCCGCTCGCGCGGTACCGGCTGCGGAAGGGAGACATCGATGGCGTCGTTTGAACAGGCCGCGATCCTCGGGCGGCTCTCCACGCTGCGGGCGGCGGACGCGCCGACGCACGGCGGTCGCGTGCTCAGCTACGTGTACGACTCCGGGATGCCCGAGCTCGACGAGCTGGCCGCGGAGGCCATGCGCCTGGTGCAGCCGGTGAACGGCCTCGACCCGACCACGTTCACGTCGGTCGCGGTGATGGAGCGGGAGGTCGTGGCGTTCGCGCGCGAGCTGCTGCACGGCGGCGACGACGTGGTGGGATCGGTGACCTCCGGCGGGACCGAGTCGTGCCTCCTCGCCGTGAAGACGGCCCGGGATGCGTGGCGCGCGGAGGGCGGCAGCGGCACCCCGCGGCTGGTCGCGCCGGTGACCGTGCACGCGGCGTTCCAGAAGGCGGCGGCCCTCTTCGACCTCGCGCTCGACCTGGTGCCGGTGGACGCGGGCACCGGCCGGGTCTCCGCCGACTCCCTCATCGAGCGCATCGGCGCGGACGTCGCGCTCGTCGTCGTGTCCGCTCCGTCGTACCCGTACGCGACCCTCGACCCGGTGGAGGAGGTCGCGGCCGCGTGCGACGCCGCGGGCGTGGCGTGCCACGTCGACGCCTGCATCGGCGGCTGGGTGCTGCCCTTCTGGCGGTCCGCCGACGGGTCGGCGCTGCCGGCGTGGGACTTCCGCGTGCCCGGGGTCACCAGCGTCTCCGCCGACCTGCACAAGTACGGCTACGCACCGAAGGGCGCCAGCGTGCTGCTGCAGCGCGACCGTGACCGGCAGCGCCGGCAGTACTTCGCCACGACGGGATGGCCGGGCTACCCGGTCGTGAACGCCACGCTGCTCGGCTCGAAGTCGGCGGCGGCGCTGGCTGCATCCTGGGCCATCGTGCAGGCGCTCGGCGCGCGCGGCTTCGCCCGGCTTGCGGAGTCGTGCGGGAGGGCGACGCGTGCTCTGGTGGATGTGGTCGGCGACATCGAGGGCCTGCGGGTCGTGGGCGCGCCGACCGGTCCGTTGTTCGCGGTGGCGACCGACGAGTCCGTGCCGGTGGAGCGGCGCGTGGACCCGCACCACTGGGCCGACCGCGTCCGGCGCCGGGGATGGATCCTGCAGCTGCAGCCCGGCCTCGCGCAGTCCGACGGGACGCGGCTGCCGCACACCACTCACCTTACGATCACGCCCGTGACGGCGGGGCGGCTGGACGAGCTGGAGGCGGCGCTGCGGGGCGCGGCCGACGAGGCGCGCGGCGTCCCGCCGGTCGACCGCGCGGCGGTGCTGGGCGCCCTGCCGCCGGGGCTCGCGGACGCGGGCCCGCTCGACTCCGCGACGGCGGCCCGCATCCTGGGCGCGCTCGGCCTCACCGGAGGCGCGACCCCCGGCCTCCCCGACGACCAGGCCCCGCTGCTCGCCCTCGTGGAGGCGCTGCCGCGCCCCACCGCCGAGCGCCTCCTCGTCGAGCTGCTGGCCCGCGCGGTGGAGCCTCCCGACGCCTGACCCGGCCGCGAGTGGTGAGTAGATGCGCTCATCCGCACCGAGTGGCGACCAGATGTCACCACCCGGCGCCTCAGGGGCAGGTAGTTGCGGTCGACACGCCGTGCAGGTGCGCAACTACCTGCACTTCACGGACGGGGTAGAGCGGGCGCGCGGGGGCGCGTCAGCGGACGGAGAGGCCGAGCTTGCGGCCGGCGAGGCCGCGGGCGCGCATTGCGAGCCGGTCGGCGACCGCGCGGATCGCGGCGGCGGCCGGGTCGGCGGGGTCGGTCACCACGATCGGCGCGCCCGCGTCGCCCCCGGCACGCAGCGGGATGCTGAGCGGCACGCTGGCGAGCAGCGGCACCTCCTCGTCCTGCCCGGCCGACAGCCGTCGCGCGACCTCCGCGCCGCCCCCCGACCCGAACAGCTCGAGCACCGACCCGTCCGGCTGCACCAGCCCGGCCATGTTCTCGATGACGCCGATGACCTTCTGCCCGGTCTGCCGGGCCACGACCCCGCTCCGCTCGGCCACGTCCGCCGCCGCCGGCTGCGGGGTCGTCACGACGAGCACCTCCGCGGTCGGCAGCAGCTGCCCGACCGAGATCGCCACGTCGCCGGTCCCGGGCGGCAGGTCGAGGAGCAGCGCATCCAGGTCGCCGAAGTAGACGTCCGTCAGGAACTGCTGGATGGTGCGGTGCAGCATCGGTCCGCGCCACGCGACCGCCGCCGAGGCGGAGTCGACGAACATCCCGATCGAGACGACCTTCACGCCGTACGCGACCGGCGGAAGGATCATGTCGTCCACGCGCGTCGGACGCGGCGCGACGCCGTTCTCGTCGGTGAGGCCCAGGATGCCGGGGATCGAGAAGCCGTGGACGTCCGCATCCACGATCCCGACGCGCAGCCCGCGCTCCGCCAGGGCGACCGCGAGGTTCGCGGTGACGGTCGACTTGCCGACACCGCCCTTACCGCTGGTCACCGCGTACACCCGGGTCAGCGACTCCGGCCCGAACTGCTGCCCGCGTGCGGGGCGCCCGGCGCTCAGCTTCTCCGTCAGCGC
This sequence comes from Leifsonia xyli, assembly GCA_001647635.1. Classification (NCBI taxonomy): domain Bacteria; kingdom Bacillati; phylum Actinomycetota; class Actinomycetes; order Micrococcales; family Microbacteriaceae; genus Leifsonia; species Leifsonia xyli. The sequence continues at coordinate 3,559,489 of CP014761.1, forward strand.
GCGGCGCTCGGCCGGCGTCATCACCGAGACGTCCACCGCGACCGACGTCACGCCCGGCACCGCCGCCGTCGCCGCGCGCACATCCCGCTCGATCGCGTCGGCGGCCGGACACCCCACGATGGTCAGCTTGATGCCGACCGACGCGCGGCCGTCCGCATCCACCGCCACCGCGTCCACCATGTCGAGCTCGGTGATCGGCTTGCGGATCTCCGGGTCGAGCACCGCGGACAACGCGCCGCGGACCGCGCCGGACAGGTCGGACACGTCAGGCACGGGCCGCCTGTTCGCCCTCGCCCGACTCGGACTTCTCCAGGTCTTCGAGCAGCGACCTCAGCTCGGCGCGGATGAAGTCCTTCGTCGCCATGTCGCGCACGGCCAGCCGCAGCGCGACGACCTCGCGGGCCAGGTACTCGGTGTCGGCGAGGTTGCGCTCGGCGCGCTGCCGATCCTGCTCGATCTGGACGCGGTCGCGGTCGTCCTGCCGGTTCTGCGCGAGCAGGATGAGCGGGGCCGCGTACGACGCCTGAAGGGACAGCACCAGCGTCAGTGCAATGAACCCGAGTGCGGAGGAGTCGAAACGCCACGCGTTGGGTGCGAGCGTGTTCCAGCCCATCCAGGCGACGACGAAGATCGTGAGACCGAGCACGAACCACGGCGTGCCCATGGCGCGCGCGATCCACTCGGTGAACCGCCCGAAGCGGTCTCTGGACTCCACCGGCGTGCGCCGGAGCACCGGTGTCCGGAGGCCCTTGGGGGCGTCCAGCGCCGTATCCTGCCTACCTCGTGCCACTTCCGCCCCTCCTTCCGTTCACAACGCGGATGCTGCCGGTCTGGTCGGACGGCTCCGTGCGTTTCACGGGGTCGTCCTCGTCTTGACTTCGCCAGTCGTCGGGGAGCAGGTAGTCGAGGATGTCGTCGATGGTCACCACCCCGACGAGCCGGTGCTTGTCGTCCACGACTGGGACGGAGACGAGGTTGTACGAGGCCAGGATGCGCGACACCTCGGCCGCCGAGGTGTCGGCGGTCACGGGCTCCAGGCCCGGGTCGAGCAGGGTGCCGAGGCGGACGTGCGGGGGATAGCGCAGCATCCGCTGGAAGTGCACGACGCCGAGGAAGCGGCCGGTCGGCGCCTCGTACGGCGGCAGGGTCACGCAGACGGCGGCGCCGAGCGCCGGCGCGAGCTCGTGGCGGCGGATGAGGGCGAGGCCTTCCGCGACGGTGGCGTCGGCCGACACGATGATCGGCTCGGTCGTCATCAGACCGCCGGCGGTGTCCGGGTTGTAGCTGAGGAGCATGCGGACGTCCTCCGCCTCCTCCGGCTCCATCAGCTCCAGGAGGTGCTCGCCGCGCTCGTCGGAGAGCTGCGCGATGAGGTCGGCCGCGTCGTCCGGCTGCATCTGGTCGAGCACGTCGGCCGCGCGGTCGTCGTCGAGCTGGGCGAGGATCTGCACCTGCTCGCTCTCGGGCATCTCCTCCAGCACGTCGGCGAGCCGGTCGTCCGGCAGCTCCTCGGCGACCTCCAGCATGCGCTGCTGCGGAGGTCGAGGAGCGTGTTCGCCAGGTCGGCGGGTTTGAGCTCGGAGTAGGTCGCGATCAGCTGCTCGGCAGATTGCGCCTCGCCGCGGTTCTGCTTCTCGCGCACCTCGTTCCAGCTGACGAAGGTGGTCGGGCCCTTCCCGAACGGGGACGGACCGGTCTTCGGCTTCCGCACGAAGAGCTGGCTGATCGCCCAGTCGCCGGTGTCGCTGTCCTCGATCGCGACGTCCTCGATCGTCGCCTCGCCGCTGCCGTCGGCGAACACCACGCGCCGGCCGAGCATCTCGGCGATGACGCGCACCTCTCCGCCGCGCTGCTCGAAGCGGCGCAGGTTGATGAGGCCGTTGGTGATGATCTGCCCGCTCGAGATGCTGGTGACGCGCCCGATCGAGAGGAAGACGCGGCGCTTTCCCGGGATCTCGACGATGAGGCCGACCACCCGCGGCGGGTCGTTCTTGCGGTACACCACGAGGACGTCGCGGACCTTGCCGACCCGGTCACCGACAGGGTCGAACACGGTCGTCCCGGCGAGGCGGGCGACGAACACTCTCGTGGCACTCACCCTATAAACCTAAGCCCTCGCGGGTGAACGACAGCTGTTTCCTGTGCCGGGCACGGGCGGGGATGGAACAATGGCCCCATGAGCACACCCGGTCCGATGAACGCGCGCAACCGCATCCTCTTCCCGACCCTGCCGCGGGGCGAGGTGGTCTCCACCTTCGAGAGCTACCCGCAGGCACAGGAGGCGGTGGATGTGCTGGCCCGCGCGGACTTCCCGGTCGACAAGGTCTCGATCGTCGGCAGCGACCTGAAGAGCGTCGAGCGGGTCACCGGCAAGCTGACTTGGGGACGCGCTGCACTCGCGGGCGCTGCGTCCGGAGCCTGGCTCGGCCTGTTCTTCGGCCTGCTGCTCATCATCTTCTCGCCGACGGTCAGCCTGGCCTTCGTGCTCGCCGCGCTGCTGATCGGCGCCGGGTTCGGGATGCTGTGGGGCCTGGTCACGTACGGCGTGAACCGGCGTCGTCGCGACTTCACGTCGATCCAGCAGGTCATCGCCACCAGCTACTCGGTCGTCGTGGACAGCGAGCTCGGCAACCGCGCCCGCAACCTGCTCCAGGGCGGGGGAGCGGAGCAGCCGGCCGCCCCCACCGCCACCGCACCCGGATGGACGCCGCCGCCGCAGCCGCAGCACCCGTCCGACCCGCCGCCCGCACCGCCTGTTCCGTCCGCGGCGGACGACCGTCCCCCCGCGCCGCCGGCTTGAGCCGCCGAAGTGCAGGTAGTTGCGGTCGACACGCCGTAGGGCACCGCAACTAGCTGCACTTCACGGATGAAAAAGGTCAGCGGGAGAGGCGGCGCACCCAGGCCTCGACGTCGTCCGCCGTGCGCGGGATGCCGATCGACAGGTTCTCCGCGCCGTCGGCCGTGACCAGGATGTTGTCCTCGATCCGCACGCCGATCCCACGGAACCGCTCGGGCACCGTCAGATCGTCCGGCTGGAAGTACAGTCCCGGCTCGATGGTGAACACCATGCCGGGCTCCAGCACGCCGTCGAGATAGAGGTCGCGCCGCGCCTGCGCACAGTCGTGCACGTCGAGGCCGAGGTGGTGGCTCGTCCCGTGCACCATGTAGCGGCGGTGCTGCTGGTTCTCTTGCTGCAGCGCCTCCTCCGCGCTGACCGGGAGCAGCCCCCACTCGGCGGTGCGGCGGGCGATCACGCCCATCGCGGTGGCGTGGATCTCGCGGAAGCGGATCCCCGGCTTCACGATCGCGAACGCCGCGTCAGCCGCCTCGAGCACCGCCTCGTAGATCATCCGCTGCGTCTCGGTGAACGTCCCGTCGATCGGGAACGTGCGGGTGATGTCGGCGGTGTAGTAGCTGTCGAGCTCGACGCCCGCATCCATCAGGATGAGGTCGCCCGGCACGACCGGACCGTCGTTGCGCGTCCAGTGCAGGATGCAGGCGTGCGGTCCGCTCGCCGCGATCGTGTCGTAGCCGACCGTGTTGCCGTCGGCGCGGGCGCGTCCGTTGAACACGCCCTCGACCAGCCGCTCGCCGCGCGGGTGGGCGGTGATGCGCGGCAGGTCGGCGATCACGTCCTCGAAGCCGCGCGCGGTCGCCTCCACCGCCGCGCGCAGCTCGGCGATCTCGAAGTCGTCCTTGACCAGGCGCAGCTCGGAGAGGTCGCGGGCGAGCCGGTCGTCGTCCGCGTGGTCCTCGGCGTCCGCCGCGCCGGCGTCGTCGGCGTCGCCGAGCAGCAGACGGGCGGCATCCACTTCGTCGGTGAGCGCCGGGTCGGCCTCGCGGAGCACGATCGTGTCCGCATCCACCGCGTCGAGCACCGCCTGCACCTCGGCGATGCCGCGCGTGGGCAGCCCGAGGTCGCTCGCGACCTGCGCGAGGGACGGGCGCGGCCCGATCCAGAACTCGCCGATCTCCGGGTTGGCGTAGAACTCGTCGGAGTCGCGACCGGCGCGCTCCCGGAAGTAGAGGGTCGCGTCGTGGCCGGATGCTGTCGGCTCCAGCACGAGCACGCTGCCCGGCTCGGAGTCGGAGCCCCAGCCGGTCAGGTGTGCGAACGCCGAGTGAGCGCGGAACGCGTAGTCGGTGTCGTTGCTGCGCTGCTTCAGCCGCCCGGCCGGGATGATCAGCCGCTTGCCGGGGAAGAGTTCGGACACCCGTGCGCGTCGGGCGGCCGCGTACGCGGCCTGCGGCCGAGCACCGGGAAGCGCCTCCGGCCTGTCGGCCCACCCGCTGCCGATGTACTCCCGGAACGCGTCCGACCCCGGCGTGGTCGAGCGGTTCTGCGTGGCGCGCGGCGCCTGGTCGGTCGTGCTCTGCGTGGACTGCGACATGCCGACCATTCTTCCACTCCTAGGATGTTGACCATGGCTGAAGCGCGACGGTTCCGTGGTCCCGTCGACCTGCACACGCACTCCAGCGTCTCCGACGGCACCGAGACGCCGGCGGAGCTGGTGCGGTCGGCCGCCGCCGCGGGACTCGGCACCGTCGCCCTGACCGACCACGACTCGACCACCGGATGGGCGGAGGCGGCCGACGAGGGCGCGCGCTCGGGCATCACGGTCATCCCGGGTATGGAGCTCTCCACCCGCATCGAGTTCGCCAGCGTCCACATGCTCGGCTACCTGTTCGACCCGGCGAACGAGGCGCTCGTCGCCGAGACGAAGCGCATCCGCGACGGCCGCATGCGGCGCGCAGAGGACATGGTGCGCCGGATCTCCGCCGACTACGACATCACGTGGGACGACGTGCTCGCGCAGGCGACCGAGGGCGCGACCGTCGGCCGCCCGCACATCGCCGACGCCCTCGTCGCCCGGGGGCTGGCGTCCGACCGCAGCGCCGCGTTCGCGGGCATCCTTCACTGGCGCAGCGGCTACTTCCAGCCGCACTACGCGCCGGAGCCGCTGACCGGCGTGCGGCTCATCCGCGGTGCGGGCGGCCTTCCCGTGCTCGCGCATCCCGCGACCGGCGGTCGCAGCCGCGTCATCCCCGAGGATCGGCTCCGGCGCCTGGTGGATGCGGGACTCTTCGGCCTCGAGCTCGACCACCGCGAGAACACGCCCGACGGGGTGGCCCGGCTGCGGGAGCTGGCGGCGCGGTACGGGCTGCGGATCACCGGCTCCAGCGACTACCACGGCGCAGGCAAACCCAACCGTCTGGGCGAGAACACGACAGACCCGGCCGTCGTGGACGCGATGATCGAAGAAGCGACAGGCGCGGCGCCTTTCTACGCTCCGTGACCTCCACCCCGTAGCCTGGACCCCGGTCGGGGTTGAGAGACGAGGTGTGCGGGTGAGACGGTTCTGGCGAGGATCGGCGGTCGCGGCCGCACTGACGGCCGCCCTGGTGATCGCGGGCGGCGCCGCCCCGGCCAGCGCGGACACGTATCCCTCGTGGGACGACGTGCAGGCCGCCAAGGCCAACGCCGCCGCCGCCCAAGCCGAGGTGGACCGGATCAACGGGCTCCTGCAGAGCCTGCAGTCCGCGGCCAACGCCGCCGGCGACCTGGCCGTGAAGCGGCTCGGCGAGTACGGCGCGGCCGAGGACGCTCTGCAGAAGGCGACCGCCAAGGCCGACGACCTCGCCGCCAAGGCGCAGGATGCGACGGCGAAGGCCGACCAGCTCAGGGCGCAGAGCGGCAAACTGGCCGAGCAGCTGAGCCGCGCCGGCACCTCATCGGTGTCGCTGCGCCTCTTCCTCAGCCCGAATGCGTCGAAGTCCGACACCCTGCTCTACCAGCTCGGGGCCGTGTCCCAGCTCGCCGACCGCAGCAGCGCGCTGTTCGCCCAGGCCAACGCGCAGAAGAACGTGGCGTCGTCGCTGAGCACCCAGGCGGCGGGCGCCAAGACCATCCGCGACCAGCTGGCGACTGCGGCGAAGAAGGCGCTGGAGGCGGCGACCGCGGCGAAGCAGGCGGCGGATGCGCAGCTCGCCGACCAGAAGCAGCACGCGAACACGCTCTACGCGCAGCTCGCCGCCCTCAAGAACACGCAGGCGTCGGTCGAGCAGCAGTACGCGGCCGGACAGGCGGCGGCCGCCGCTGCCGCCGCTGCGGCGAACACCGGCGGCGGGGCCGACGGCTTCGCCCCGCCGCCCGGCATGGTGGTCGACCCGGCCGGCGCACAGGCGTACGCCGCGAGCCGTCTGGGGGCGTTCGGCTGGGGGAGCGATCAGATGCCGTGCCTGATCAAGCTGTGGAACCACGAGTCCGGTTGGCGCGCGGACGCCTACAACACGTCGAGCGGCGCCTACGGCATCCCGCAGTCGCTGCCGGCCAGCAAGATGGCGACCGCGGGCGCGGACTGGATGACGAACCAGAACACGCAGGTCAACTGGGGCCTGGACTACATCAACCGCGCTTACGGGTCACCGTGCGCCGCGTGGTCGTTCGAGATGAGCCACGACCCCAACTGGTACTGACACGCAGACGATCCCCGGATCCTTCCGGCTTCCTCAGCGGAAGCGGCCGAAGAATCCGGGGACCGTCGGATGCGCTTGGCTCAGCTCGCGGGTGTCGCGGGGGAGCCGCCGCGGGAGCGGCGACGACGGCGGCGCGGGGCGCTGTTGCCGTCGCGGTGCTGCTGTCCGCCTCCGTCGTGCGTGCCTGTTGCGGCCTTCGGCTCGCCGCCTTCAGCCGGGGCCGCCGAGGACTCGCCCTGCGCCGCGTTCCCCTGGGCCGATCCCGAACCCGAACCGCCGCGCGTGCGGCGACGGCTGCGGCCGGAACGCTCGCCGCCGTCGGGGCCGGTCGAGTCGGAACGGCCGCCGCGCGACGGCTGTGCGCCCTCAGCCTGCGGCGCCTTGACGGCGGGAGTCGCCTTCAGACGGCCTCGCACCCCGGCCGGGATGTCGAGGTCGCTGTAGAGGTGCGGCGACGACGAGTAGGTCTCCGTCGGCTCCGGCTGCCCGAACTCCAGCGCCCGGTTGATGAGGGCCCACTTGTGCAGATCCTCCCAGTCGACGAAGGTCACGGCGATGCCGGTCTTGCCCGCGCGACCCGTGCGGCCGGCGCGGTGCAGGTACGTCTTCTCGTCGTCAGGGATGGTGTGGTTGATCACATGTGTCACGTCGTCGACGTCGATGCCACGGGCGGCGACGTCGGTCGCGATCAGGATGTCCTTCTTGCCCGCCTTGAACGCGGCCATGGCGCGCTCGCGCTGCTCCTGGTTGAGGTCGCCGTGCACGGCGGCGGCGTTGAAGCCGCGGTCGTTCAGCTCCTCGACCAGCTTGGCGGCAGCGCGCTTGGTGCGCGTGAAGATGACGGTCTTGCCGCGGCCCTCGGCCTGCAGGATGCGTGAGATGACCTCGTCCTTGTCGAGCGAGTGAGCGCGGTAGATCAGGTGCTTGATGTTCGCCTGGATCTGGCCCTCGTCGGGGTCGGAGGCGCGGATGTGCACCGGGCGCGTCATGAAGCGGCGCGCGAGCGCGACGATCGGGCCAGGCATGGTCGCCGAGAAGAGCATGGTGTGGCGGGTGGCCGGTGTCTGCGCGAACAGCTTCTCGATGTCGGCGAGGAAGCCGAGGTCGAGCATCTTGTCGGCCTCGTCGAGCACCATCTCCTGCACGCCGGCGAGGCTGAGCATGCGCTGGCCGGCGAGGTCGAGCAGACGGCCGGGCGTGCCGACGACGATCTGGGCGCCCGCCTTGAGCTGGGCGACCTGACCCTCGTACGCCTTACCGCCGTAGATCGCGGCGATGGTGGTCGGGCGCCCGGCGGCGGCCAGCTCGAGGTCTTCGTAGACCTGGATGGCCAGCTCGCGGGTCGGCACGACGACGAGGGCCTTCACGCCGGGCTCCGGGTCGAGCCCGAGGCGCTGGATGAGGGGAAGGCCGAAGCCGAGGGTCTTACCCGTTCCCGTCTTGGCCTGGCCGATGATGTCCTGGCCGGTGAGGGCGAGCGGGATGGTCTGCGACTGGATGGGGAACGGCTCCACGATGCCCTTGGCCGCGAGCGCGTCCACCATGTCCTGGTCGATGTTCAGTTCTGAGAAAGTCACTGTGAGGTTTGCCTGTCGATTCGATCGGAAGGTCTACGCCTTGTTCTCTGTCGCAGGCGTAGGGCCGTCGATCCTGCGCCGACGGCGTTCCAAGCCTACTGGACCCGCCCGATACACTGCTGAGCATGTCCACGTGGTTCACCCGGCGCCGGCCCAACGTCGAGCTCCCGCGCCTGACGCCGCGTCGGCCTGTCACCACCGTCCGCGTCGACCTGCACGAGGTCATGCCCGACCTCGTGCCCTACCTCGGTCAGGCCGCGTACCTGCAGTTGGAGCAGTTCGAGACGCTCTCGCGCGTCGCCGCTGAGACCGAAGACCTGCACGCGAAGCAGCTCGTGTCGGCCGCGGCCGGGCATGCGCTCTCCAAGCACCAGGGCATCGTCGCCGAGCTGCGCCGCCGCGGCGACGACCCGGCGGCCGCGATGGAGCCGTTCGCGGTCGAGATCGAGGGCTTCAGCGCCCTCATCGTCGGCGCCGACTGGCGCGAGACGCTGCTGTCCGCGCTGGTGACCGGCGGCCTGCTCGACGACTTCTTCATCCGCCTCGCTGCCGGCCTCCCGGGCGACGTCGGTCCGCGCCTGGCGCACCTGCTCGGCTCGGAGTCGGGTCAGGAGGGCGTGCTGGAGGTTCTGCGAACCGAGATCGGCAAAGACCCCCGGCTGGCGTCACGCCTCGCGATGTGGGGCCGCCGCCTGGTGGGCGACACGCTGCTGGTGGCGCGTTCGGCGCTGCACCTCTCGGGCAACCGCGCCACCGACGAGGAGCGGATCGAGCCGATCTTCACCGAGCTGATCGCGGCCCACACCCGGCGGATGGATGCGCTGGGGCTGACGGCGTAGCGGCTCCCGGCGGCCTCAGCGCGCGACCGCGCCCCGGGTGAGCGTGTGCAGCATCCGGTCGTCGCCGGCCGTACGCGCTCGCCCGACCGCGAGGTCGACGACCGCGACGACGAGCGCCGTGCCGAGCAGGGTGATCCACCAGATCCAGCCGCCGTCCCATTTGAGGCCGGCCCAGGTCAGGCCGACCCAGAGGACGGAGGCGGTGATGACGCCGACCGCCGGGATCAGCACGGACCCGTGCGCGTGGCGGTACGGCAGAAGGTAGCGCCCGGCGAGCCCGATGATGGCTCCGCCGAGGACGACGAAGAGCAGTTCCACGAGTGGAGGCTAGCCGACGAAGCCGATCCGGCGCGATTCCTCGGTGCCGAACTCGACGTACGCGATGCCCGCCGTGGGGACGACGTAGAGGCGGCCCTTGTCGTCGTGGAGCTCGAGCACGCCGCCGCCGTTCGTCAGGGCGGTCTTCACCTGCCCGGTGAGCTCCTCGGCCGACTGCGACGTCTCGAAGCTGAGCTCGCGGGGGGCGTTGACGATTCCGATGCGGATCTCCACGACGGTACCTTTCAGGAGTTCTGGGCGTTCCGAGCCTGACCGGCCGGTGTGAGTTCAGACTACGGCACACGGCTCGCGGCCCCCGCTCGCGTTCTCTGTCGGCGGACGCCGATACCGTGAGAGGCATGAGCACCACAGGCTTCCGGATGCGCGCCGAGCGCACCCCCGCATCCGCCGGCCTGGCGCTCGATCCGGCCCAGGCGGAGGTGCTCGGACTGCCCGACGGGGCGTCCGCCGCGGTGCTCGGCGCGCCGGGCACCGGCAAGACGACGACGCTGGTGGAGGCGCTGGCCGAGCGCGTGCACGGGCGCGGCTACGGCACGGACGAGGTGCTCGCTCTGAGCGCCTCCCGCACCGCCGCGACGGCCCTGCGCGACCGCATCGCGTTGCGCCTGGAGGTGCCGACCCAGGGGCCGCTCGCCCGCACCGCCACCTCCCTCGCCTTCCAGCTGGTGGGGGAGCGCGCGCGGAGGCTCCAGCTCGACCCGCCCCGCCTGCTGACCGGTGGCGAGCAGGATCAGATCATCGCCGAGCTGCTCAGCGGCCACCTGGAGGACAACTCCGGTCCGGTCTGGCCGGAGCCGCTCGTCGAGGAGGTCCGCGTGCTGCGGGGGTTCCGCACCGAGCTGCGCGAGCTGATGGCGCGGTGCGCCGAGCGCGGAGTGACGCCGTCGCGGCTCTCCGAGCTCGGCGCGATCACCGGGCATGACGAGTGGCGTGCCGCGGCGCGCTTCATGGCGGAGTACCAGCTCGTGGTCGACAGCTACCGCGGCGGGTTCGTCGACTCCGCCGAGCTGATCGCCTCGGCGGTGACCGCGGTCCGCGAGGGCAGCTCGCTCGACCGGCTGCGCGCGGTGTTCGTCGACGACCTGCATGAGGCCACGGTCGCGACCCTGGCGCTGCTGCGGGCTCTCGCGGAGCGCGGCGTCGCGGTGGTCGCATTCGGCGACCCGGATGTCGCGTCCACCACGTTCCGCGGCGCGGAGGCGACCGCTCTCGGCCAGCTCGAGTCGCGACTCGGCGTGCCGGCGACCCGGTTCGTCCTGACCACCGCGCACCGGCAGACCCCGGCCCTCCGCGAGCTCACGGCGCGCGTGACGGAGCGCATCGGCGCGGCAGCCGCGGGGGTGCAGCGGATGGCATCGGCCGGGCGTCCCGAGCCGGTGGGAGGCTCCGCCGACACCGACGACCCGCGCCCGGAGATCGTCCGCTTGGTCGCCACCTCCGCACCGTCCGAGGCGGCGCGCCTCGCCCGCAAGCTGCGCGAGCGCCACCTGCTCGACGGCGTCCCGTGGAGCGAGATGGCCGTGATCGTGCGGTCCGGCGCCCACGTTCCCGCGCTGTCCCGCGCCCTGGCCGTCGCCGAGGTGCCGACGACGACGAGCATCGCGGGCCGTCCCCTCCGCGACGACTTCGCGGCTCGGCAGCTCATCACGGTGGCCGGCGTGCTGCTCGGCGCGGTCGAGCTGACGCCGATCGTGGCGAACGAACTGCTGCTCGGACCGTTCGGCGGCCTCGACAGCATCAGCCTCCGCCGTCTACGGCTGGCGCTCCGGCAGGAGGAGCTCGCGGGCGACGGCAACCGCCCCGGCGACGACCTGCTCGTCGAGGCGCTCCAGCATCCCGCGCACCTGGCGACCATCGACGCGTCGCCCGCGCGCCGCGCGGGCCGGCTCGCCGAGACGCTGCGCTCGGGCCGCGAGAAGGCCGAGCAGGGCGCCTCGATCGAGGAGCTGCTGTGGCACGCATGGGAGCGCAGCGGTCTGGCCGGGCGCTGGCTGGAGCACTCGCAGCGCAGCGGCATCGTCGCCGACGAGGCCAACCGCCACCTCGACGGCATCGTCGCCCTCTTCACGGCCGCCCGGCGGTTCGTCGAGCGGTACCCCGAGCGGCCCGCGTCCGACTTCGTGGTCGAGCTGCTGGGAGCGGAGGTCCCCGAGGACACCCTGGCCGCGCAGACGGCGGCCGACGCCGTGCTCGTCTGCACGCCGAGCGCCGCGATCGGCCGCGAGTTCGAGGTGGTCGCGGTCTCCGGGCTGCAGGAGAGCGTGTGGCCCAACCTGCGCCTCCGCGGTTCGCTGCTGCACCCGCAGGAGCTCGCCGACGCGGTGGAGGGACGCAGCACCGAGACCGAGGACCAGCGCGCCGAGGTGCTCGGCGACGAACTCCGGATGTTCGCCCTCGCCGTCTCCCGCGCCCGCTGTCAGGTGCTGCTCACGGCCACCGCGAACGACGACGAGCAGCCGTCCCCGTTCCTGCGGCTGGCGGGGGAGCTGGCCGTCGACGACGTCGACGAGGGCGCGCATCCACTGTCCCTGCGCGGCATGGTAGGACGTCTGCGCCGCCGGCTCGCGACCACCGGCTCCGCCGACGCCGCCGCGGCCCTCGCCCGGCTCGCCGACGCCGGGGTGGAGGGCGCCGATCCTTCGTCGTGGTACGGCCTGCTCGAGCCGTCCACGAGCGAGCCGCTGGTCGACCTCGACGACCCCGAGGCGGTCGTCCGGGTCTCGCCGTCGCGGCTCGAGACGTTCGAGAAGTCTCCGCTCGCCTGGTTCGTGGACACGATGGCTGCGTCGCCGAGCGGGCTCGCCGCCGGCATCGGCACGGTCGTGCACGCTGTGATGGAGGAGGCGAGCACCAGCGACGATCGCGACCTCAGTGTCGAGCGGCTCTGGCAGGGCGTCGAGAAGCGCTGGGGCGAGCTCGCCTTCGAGTCGCCGTGGCTGGAAGAGAAGGAGCGGCGGCGTACGCGCACGCTCACCGCCGGGGTCTCGGAGTACCTCCGGGACTTCGAGCGGGCGGGAGGCGCACTCCTCGGCTCGGAGGGCTCCTTCGAGCTGCGCGTCGGGCGGGCCCTCGTCCGCGGCACGATCGACCGCGTCGAGCGCACCCCCGACGGCACTGTCGTCATCGTCGACCTCAAGACCGGCAACCGCACGCCCTCCGCCGCCGAGGCGGCCGAGCACGCGCAGCTCGGCGCGTACCAGCTCGCCATGGAGCACGGCGCGATCGAGCAGGCGGGAGGGCTGCCGTCCGGGGGAGCGAAGCTGCTGTTCGTGGCCAAGGGCGTGCGCGGCAAGGGCTACCGCGAGGTGGCGCAGGACCGTGTCGACGAGGAGAGGCTGGAGCGCCTCCGCGAGCGCGTCACCGCTGCCGCCGCCGGCATGGCCGCCGCGACCTTCACCGGGGTGGTCGACCTCGGAGAACGCGACCCGCACGGGCGCTACGAGTACCGCATCCATCTGGTCCCCGCCGTCAGTGCGGGCGCGGGCAGTGCGGGAGGTGGCGCATGACCGACGAGGCGACGCACGTCGACGACGAGAGCCTGCTGGAGTGGGCGACCGAGCAGGCCGGGCTCGACCTGGTCGAGCAGGCGTTCTCCCTGGCTGAGGAGGAGTCCGCCGCGCCCGAGCGGCCCCGGCCGGCTCGCTCCCTCAGCGCCGCCGAGATCGCCGAGACGCTCGGACTGCCCATCCCGACCCCGCAGCAGCAGGCCGTCATCGAGGCGCCGCTCCGCCCCGCGATCGTCGTGGCCGGCGCGGGCAGCGGCAAGACCGAGACGATGGCGAACCGCGTCGTCTGGCTGCTGGCGAACGGGCATGTGCGCGTGCCCGAGATCCTGGGCCTGACCTTCACGCGCAAGGCGGCGGGCGAGCTCGCCGGGCGCATCCGCACCCGCATCGAGCAGCTGGTCGCCTCGGGCGTGACGGATGTCGAGTTCGATCCGTTCGAGGCGCCCGAGGTGGCGACCTACAACGCGTTCGCGAACGCGATCTTCCGCGAGAACGCGCTGCTGATCGGGCGCGAGCCGGAGTCCGCGGTGCTGAGCGAGGCGTCCGCCTGGCAGCTTGCGCGCCGGCTCGTGGTGACGAGCACCGACGACCGCCTGGTCGAGCTCGACAAGGGGGTGGAGGCGGTCACCAGCGCCGTCGTCGGCCTCAGCCGCGCGCTCAGCGAGAACGTCGCCGACGCCGACGAGGTCGAGCGGATGGTCGAGCGCTTCGGCCGCATCGCCGAGCTCCCGACCGGCAACGGGCGGGTCAAGGAGCTGTACGCCTCGGTGCGATCCGCGGTGGAGGCGGTCGGCTCGCTCCCGCCGCTGCTCGATCTCGCACGCGCCTTCGCCGACGAGAAGCGGCGCCGCGGCTTCGTAGAGTACTCCGACCAGGTCGCCCTCGCGCTCGCGGTGTCCGAGCGCCTTCCGGAGGTCGTGGCCGACTACCGCCGCCGGTACCGCGTCGTCCTTCTCGACGAGTACCAGGACACCTCCGTCGTGCAGACACGGCTGCTCTCGCGCCTCTTCGCCGGCCGGCCGGTCATGGCGGTCGGCGACCCGCATCAGTCCATCTACGGCTGGCGCGGCGCGAGCGCGGCCAACCTCGGCCGGTTCTCCGCCGACTTCACGGGCGAGCGTCCCGGAACGGAAGGCGCGGCCGACGAGTACGCGCTGAGCACGAGCTGGCGCAACCCGACCCGCGTGCTCGACGCCGCCAACGCCCTCGTCGCGCCGCTGACCGCCGCATCGCCGGTGCACGTCGAGCAGTTGCAGCCGCGCCCGGGGGCCGTCGCGGGCGAACTGACCGCCGCGTTCGAGCAGACCGTCGCCGACGAGGCCGAGACCGTCGCCGCCTGGCTGGGCGAACGGATGCGAGAGCGCGACGCCGACGGCGCGCCGCCGAGCGCAGCGCTGCTGTGCCGGTCGATCAAGAAGATCGATGTGTTCACCACCGCGCTCGCGCGCCACGGCATCCCGTACCACGTGCTCGGCCTCGGAGGGCTCCTGGAGCAGCCGGTGATCGCCGATCTGGTCAGCGCGCTCCGCGTCATGCACGACCCGACGGCGGGGTCCGAGCTCATCCGCCTGCTCACCGGCGCGAAGTGGCGCGTCGGCCCGAAGGACATCGCCGCCCTGCGCGACGTCGCCTCCTGGCTCGCCGAGCGCGACCACCGGCACCAGCGGCTTGACCCGGAGCTGCGGGACCGCCTGCGCCGCTCGGTCGCCGGCGAGGAGGGCGCCTCGCTGGTCGACGCGCTCGACTTCGTGCTCGAGGCGCCCGACGGCCACGGCCGCCTGGAGGGCTTCAGCCCCGTCGGACTCGAGCGGATGCGCGACGCCGGCCGCCGCCTCGACCACCTGCGGTCGCGGGTCGGGCTCGACCTGCTCGACCTGGTCACGCTCGTGCAGCAGGAGCTGCTGCTCGACATCGAGGTCGCCGCGAACGAGACCGCCCAGCTCGGTCAGGCCAGCCTCGACGCCTTCGCCGAGCAGGTCGCCTCCTATCTCGCCGCCGACGACCAGGCGACGCTCGGCTCGTTCCTCTCCTGGCTCGCCGAGGCCGAGCAGCGCGACAACCTGGCGCCGCGCAGCGAGGAGGCGGAGCCCGGCACGGTCCAGATCCTGACGATCCACGGTGCCAAGGGCCTGGAGTGGGACGTCGTCGCCGTGCCGCGGCTGGTCGACGGCGAGTTGCCCGGGCCGCCGCAGAGCCGCAAGGGCTGGCTGGCGTTCGGCCAGCTGCCGAACGAGTTCCGCGGAGATTCCGCCGAGCTCCCGGTGGTCGCCTGGCGCACCGCCGAGACGCAGAAGGACGTGCACGAGTCCATCGCCGCCTACGAGGAGGAGAACGTCGCCCGCCACCTCGACGAACAGCGTCGCCTCATCTACGTCGCGGTCACCCGTGCCCGGCGTCGGCTGCTGCTGACCGGCTCGTACTGGTCGACCCAGACGAAGCCGCGAGGACCCGGCGCCTACCTGCTCGAACTGCAGCAGGCCGGCCTGCTTCCGGAAGATGCCTTCCCGGACTGCGACGAACCCGACGAGAACCCGCTGGCGCTGACCTCCTCGAGGGTCAGTTGGCCGCTGGAGCCGCTGGGTGCGCGCCGCGGCCGTGTGGAGGCGGCGGCGGACGCGGTGCGCCGCGCCCGCGACCTCGGGCCGGGCGACGGCGGCGTGTACGCCCGCGACCTCGATCTGCTGCTCGCCGAGCGGGCGCGGCGCGACGAGGAGGCCGGACTGGTCGAGCTCCCGGCGCGCATCCCCGCCTCGCGCTTCAAGGACTACGTCAGCGACCCCGCGTCCGTCGCGGCAGCCCTCCGGCGCCCGATGCCGGAGCGTCCCTACCGGCAGACCCGGCTCGGCACACTGTTCCACACCTGGGTGGAGGAGCGGTTCGGCACGGTCGCGGGCTCCGCCGACGAACTGGATGCGTACAGCGCCGAGCTGGACCTCGCCGGCGACCTCCTGGAGGCCGAGCGCTTCGCCGAGCTGAAGGCGACGTTCGAGCGCAGCGAGTGGGCCGGCCGTGCACCGGAAAAGGTCGAGCTCGAGATCCACATCACGCTCGCCGGGCAGGTCGTCGTCTGCAAGCTGGATGCGGTCTACCGTGCAGAGGACGGCGTCCACGACTACCAGATCGTCGACTGGAAGACCGGCAAGGCGCCGCGGGACGCCGACGACCTCGAACGCAAGCAGCTGCAGCTCGCGCTCTATCGGCTCGCCTTCGCCCGCTACGCCGGCGTCGACCCGGAGCGGATCGACGCGGTGTTCTACTTCGTCGCCGACGACCGCGTGGTGCGGCCCGAGCGGCTCTACGCGGAGGAGGAGCTGACGTCGCTCTGGTCGTCGGCCACCGGCTTCATCCCACCCGAGCGGCGGTAGCCCTCGGCGCGGTCGCCGGGCGTGCGGTCGAGCATCGCCTCGACGTCGGTCACGGCCATGATCGGCCCGGTCGCGGTCGACAGGGGGTTCATCGAGTTGCTGTGCACCCGATCCACCAGCCCGTCGAGCATCTCGACGGCGTCGTCCACGATCGACTGGTCGCGCACCTCGCGGCCGTGCAGCAGCCAGCGGGCCACCTCCAGCTCCGCGTACAGCATGGCGCGCTGGGTGAACTGCCGGTCGGTCGCCACCTGCCGGGTGGAGGCGTAGGCGCCGAGTGCGCCGTCCGTCGCCTCCGGGTTCATCGCGAGCAGCCAGTGCAGGTCGCGCGCGGGGTCGCCGACGCGGAGTGCGGACCAGCCGAGCACGGCGGAGACCGAGTCGTCCTCGACGAGGAACGACTCGGCGGTGAGCGACCCGTTGATGACGGTCGGCTGGAACTGCCAGATGGAGTGGTCGGCCGCGGCGTCGCGCCAGCGGTCGCGCAGCGCGGTCGGCAGCAGGCCGGTGGAGGCGGCGGACTCGATCACCGAGTTGGCGGCGGTCAGGCACTCCGCGGCGGACATCACGGGCAGTCCGGCCTCGCCGACGAAGGCGGTGGGGAGGGCGTGGATGGCCGCGATCGCGTGCCCGATGGAGCCCGCGAGACCATCGCCCGGGGGCACGTCCTCGACCGAGATGTGGCGGCCGGGCAGGTACTCGTAGACGACGGCGCGTGTGCCGCCGACCGGCGCCTGGCCGAGGTAGTGGGGCACGTCGAAGGGCAGCCGGCTGCGGATGCCCGTCGTGAGCGCGCGCAGAGCCACGAGATCGGCGCTCTGCTCCGTCTCGGCGACCTGGGTGGTGGGGACGCGGACGATGACGGTCCGGCCGTCCCTCGTGCTCAGCAGCGCGGAGTCGAAGTCGCCGGACCCGCCGGCGCTGTGACTGCGGGCGCCGGAGACGTCGAGGTCGGGGACGGCCGAGGTGGCCAGCGCGGCTAGAGTGAAGTGGGATCTGGCCATGCACCTAGGCTAAACGGGCCTCACCTGCGTTCGGCCTCCGCCACGCCCCGAAAGGACCTCGATGTCGTCCGCCCCCACCTCCTTCCTTCCGCTCGCGGCGCTGCCGCTGTCGCGTCACGCGACCGACCGCGACCACGCGGCGCGCTCGCGCCCCGCCCTGTTCGACGAGCTGTGGCGTGAGCCGGCCACGCGGGTGCTGCCGCTGTGGAAGGGGCGCGCGCTGCTGACCGCGGAGAGCGTGGAGGCCGCCACCCCCGCCGCGGACGGCTGGTCGGCCCCGGATGCGGGACCGGCCGTGCTCGATCTGCTCCCGGTCGAACGCGTGACGTCGGCCCTCATCCGCGTCTACCTCGGCCGTACCACGGTCGCGACCGAGACCGAGCCCGTCGGAACAGCGGTCGTCCTGGAGGTGCTGACCGACGCCGCCGCTCAGGAGCTGGAGCCCGACGAGGCGCGTTGGGGCAACCTCCGCACCGTCGCGACGGCCTTGAGCGACCGCGACGCGGGCCTGTTCACCGAGGCGCTGGCCATGGCGAACTGGCACGCCTCGCACACGCACTGCCCGCGCTGCGGGTCGCCGACGGTGGTCGAGCAGGCGGGATGGGTGCGCCGCTGCCTCGAGGACCAGTCCGAGGTGTTCCCGCGCACCGACCCCGCGGTGATCGTCACGGTGCTGGACGCCGACGACCGCCTCCTGCTCGGCTCCAACGCCATGTGGGAGCAGTCCCGCTATTCGCTCCTCGCGGGCTTCGTCGAGCCGGGGGAGTCGTTCGAGGCCGCGGTCGAGCGCGAGATCTTCGAGGAGGCGGGCGTCCGGGTCGTGGATGCGCGCTACAAGGGGTCGCAGCCCTGGCCGTTTCCCGCCTCCGTCATGGTCGGGATGACCGCCCGGCTCGCCGACGACCAGTCCGCCTCCGCGCTCGACCCGGACGGCGAGGAGATCCTCGACGTGCGCTGGTTCAGCCGCGACGAGCTCTGGGCGGCGCGCGAGCAGATCATCCTTCCCGGGCGATCGTCGATCGCGCGCGCCCTCATCGAGGACTGGTACGGCGGCCCGCTCGACGAGCCGCCGGCCGCGTGAGCGCCGTGGAGTCCGCTGCGACGCCGGATGCGCTGCTCGCCGGGCTGGACGCGCAGCAGCGGGTGGCGGCGGAGGCGCTGGTCGGTCCGGTGTGCATCCTCGCCGGAGCGGGCACGGGCAAGACGCGCGCGATCACGCACCGGATCGCGTACGGCGTCGCCTCGGGCGCCTACGCGCCGAACCGCGTCATGGCGCTGACTTTCACGAACCGGGCCGCGGCCGAACTGCGCGGGCGGCTGCGCCAGCTCGGGGCGGCCGGCGTCTCGGCGCGGACGTTCCACTCCGCGGCGCTCGCCCAGCTCAATTACTTCTGGCCGCAGGTCGTCGGCGGCCAGCTGCCGTCCGTGCTCGACGGCAAGGGGCGCATCCTGGGCCACGCCGCGGAGACGCTCAAGCTGAAGGTGGACACCGCCACGCTGCGCGACGTCGCCGCCGAGATCGAGTGGCGCAAGGTGTCCGGCCTCGGCATCGACCAGTACACCGCGGCCGGGCGACCGACCCCGGGCACGCTGTCCGCGGAGCAGGTGGCCGACCTGCTGCAGCGCTACGAGGACCTCAAGGACGAGCGCAAGCAGATCGACTTCGAGGATGTGCTGCTCGCCTGCGCCGGGATGATCGAGAGCGAGCCCGCGGTCGCGATGCAGGTGCGCGAGCAGTACCGGTTCTTCGTCGTCGACGAGTACCAGGACGTCTCGCCGCTCCAGCACGACCTGCTCTCTCTGTGGCTGGGCACGCGGAACGACCTGTGCGTGGTCGGCGACGCCAGCCAGACCATCTACTCGTTCGCGGGCGCGCGCAGCGACTACCTCCTCGGGTTCGAGCACGAGCATCCCAACGCCACGGTCGTCCGGCTGGAGCAGAACTACCGTTCGACGCCGCCGGTCATCGACACGGCCAACCGGCTGATGCGCGGGCGGTCGGGCGCGCTCACCCTGCGCCCGGCGGAGCTCGCCGAGGGCCGCGACCGCGAGGCCGAGCCGGTCCCCGCTCCCGTCGGCTTCGAGGACGACCGTGCCGAGGCGCGCGCCGTCGCCGGCCAGATCGCCGCCGAGCTCGCCGCGGGCGCCCGCCCGGAGCACATCGCGGTGCTGTACCGCGTGAACGTGCAGGCCGCGGCGCTCGAGCAGGCACTCGGCGACCTCGGCATCAGCTACCAGATCCGCGGCGCGAAGCGCTTCTTCGACCTCCCCGAGGTGCGGCAGGCGGTCATGTCGCTGCGCGCCGCGAGCCTCGTGGCCACCCCGGACCCGCTGTTCAAGTCGGTGAGCGACGTTCTGCGCTCGCTCGGCTGGTCGGTCGAGCCGCCAGAGGCGCGCGGTGCCGTCCGCGAGCGCTGGGAGTCGCTGAACGCGATCATGGGCCTCGTCGACGAGCAGCCGCCCGGGCAGACGCTCCGCGGTTTCACCGATGAGCTGCAGGCGCGCCAGGCGGGCCAGCACGAGCCGACGATGTCGGCCGTCACGCTGGCCACCCTGCACGCCGCGAAGGGCCTGGAGTGGCCCTCCGTCTACCTCGTCGGCCTGAGCGAGGGCCTAGTCCCGATCAGCTACGCGACGACGTTCGAGCAGATCGACGAGGAACGCCGCCTCCTCTACGTCGGCATCACCCGAGCCCGCCGCCGCCTCCGCCTCAGCTGGTCGGAACGCAGCAACCAGCCCGGCCGCCCGAGCCTCCGTCAGCCCTCGCGCTTCCTCGCCGAACTGCGACCGCCCGCCGTCCGCGACTCCACGGCGCCCGCCGGGGTCACGGCGGAAGCCCCAGGCACCCGCACTCGGGATGGGGCTCCCACGCGCGGCTGACCCACTCCACCGCCCCGACGGCGAGGCGGGCGCTATGGGCACTGCGGCCGCCGCCAGCATCCGGGCCGTCGAGCTTGGGGGTGTCGACCGTGGGGCCGCGCAGCTCCGCCAACAGCACCGCCGCCGCGCGCGCCGCAGCAGCGCCCGCCGCGACTGCGGTCTCGCCGACCGGATCCCGCGTGTGCAGCTGCGTCGCCATGGCCGGCCACGCCGGGTCGGCGTCGGTCCGGTGGAGGTCCACGCAGCGCAGGCACGGACCGCGACCCGGACGCACAAGGGGCCCCACCGTGACCCCGCCGTCCCCGTACACGATCGGCAGGTGCGGCACGTCCCGGCGCAGCCAGCGCGCATGCCGCCGCGGCTCGACCGCGTACGACGCGACGATCACCACCGCATCCACCGCGCCGCCCACGCGACCCACCCCATCGGCCGCATCCGCCGCATCCGCAGCCTCGGACCACGGCGGCCACGGCGGACCCGATCCGACCTCGACCCCCGCCGCGCCCAGCATCCTCCCGAGCACCTCGGCCGTCTCCCCGCCTCCATCGACTAACACCCGCATCGGCGGCCTGGGCTCGCGTCGCCGCGGCCTCACCAGCACCGCCCGCACCCGCTCCAGCAGCGCCTCCACGTCGCCCGGCGACGCCCGCGCCTTCGCAGCGACCACGCGCAGCCCCTCGGCGGTCACTCCGGACGCCAGCGCGGCGAGCATCCGCTCCTCGGCCGGACTCACCCCCTCCAGCACCAGGACGGGCGACTCCACGCCGAACTGGATGCTGTCAGGGGTACGCCAGACGCGGGGGAGACGGGGATCGAGTACGTAGACCATTCCGCCAGCCTGCCCGAGCGCGCACGCAGATCAGCGGTTGTCCACAGGCTCGATTTCCGGCCGCGCACCCTCCACAGGGTGGGGACGGTTTCAGCCCTCGGTCGGGCGGTCCCGGTCGTCGCGCAGGAGGTCTTCGATCGCCTGGTCGAGGGCGTCCTGCTCGGGCGCCTGCCCGGTCGCCGCCGCGGTCAGCCGGGCGACCAGCGCCGACGGGTCGTCGAGGTCGGACGACTGGGGAGGAGGTCCGGGTGCGACCACAGGTCGTCGCGGGCGTCCATGCCCACGGCGTCGGACACGGCGCGCCACATGGCGGCCGCCTCGCGCAGGCGGCGGGGTCGCAGCTCCAGGCCGACCAGGGTCGAGAACGCCGACTCGGCCGGTCCGCCCGACGCCCGCCGGCGCCGCACGGTCTCGGCGATCGCGTCCGCCCGCGGCAGCAGCCGGGTGGCGTTGGCGGTGACCACATCCACCCAGCCCTCGATCAGCGCGAGGACGGTCTCGAGCCGGCCGAGCGCCTCCTGCTGCTCCTCGGTGCGCGGCGGGATGAGCCGCCCGCTGACCATGGCCTCGCGCAGCTCCTCCGGGTTGGACGGGTCGAAGTTCTCGGCCAGCGACTCGAGCGCGTCGGTGTCGATGGTGATGCCCTTGGCGAAGGCGGTGATCTGCGTGATCAGCTGCAGGCGCAGCCACTTGGCGTGGCGGAACAGCCGGGCGTGCGCCAGCTCGCGCACCGCCAGGTACAGCTGGATCTGGTCCTCGGGGATATCGAGCCCCTCGCCGAACTCGGCGACGTTCTGCGGGATGAGCGCGGCCTGGCCCTCGGGCAGCAGCGGGATGCCGATGTCGCCGCCCGATACGACCTCCTTGGAGAGCTGCCCGACCACCTGCCCGAGCTGCATCGCGAACAGGGCGCCCCCGATGGAGCGCATGACCTGGCCGGCGTTCTGCAGCAGCGCCTGCATCTCCTCCGGGGCCTGCTCCGAGAGCACGCGCGTCAGCGCGTCCGAGATGCTCAGGGCGACGGGCTCGGCGAGCTGAGTCCACAGCGGCATGGTCTGCCGGGCCCACTCGGCGCGGCCGATGAGCTCCGGGGTCGCGCTGAGACCGGCGACGCCGGTCGCCTGGTCGAGCCAGAGCGACGCCACGTGGAAGGCCTGGTCGAGCGTGGCGCGCTCCGCCGGGGTGACCGCGTGGGCGCCGTCGGACGCGAGCTGCCGCGCCTGCTGCGCGGCGATGTCCCAGTTGACGCCGCCTCCGGGGTTCATCAGCGCGTTCTGCAGCTGCCCGAGGAGCGCCTGGATGCTGGCCGGGTCGTTCGGCAGGCCCGCGGCGCCGGCCAGCCGGCTCGGGTCGATCGACGCGCCGTTCCCCGAGAGGAACTGGCTCAGCATGTCGCGGAACTCGTCGTCGTCGCGATCCGGGTCCCGGTCGTCGTTCCGGTCGTCGGCCATGGTCAGCGTCCCTCTTCTCGATGCGAGCCGGCCGTCGGGAAGGGCCGTCGGCGCGGCTTCAGGCTCGTTATCTACGCTAGCCGCTGCCGCCGGGGTGGCGGGTGAGAATTGGCCTAAGCTCGCCTTCGCACCGTGCGCCTGTGGCGAACACCGATCGAGAGGACCCGCCCCGTGACCCTGTTCGACGACGAGCGTCAGCCGCAGGCGGCCGGCGAACCGGTCCGGGTCGCCCCTCCGCGGCGCGTGATCGCCGGGTGGATCGCGATCGGCGTGGCCGTCGTGCTCGCCCTCGTGCTCGCCCTCGTGCCCGCGCCCTTCGTCATCGAGCAGCCGGGTCCGGTGTTCAACACGCTCGGCACCGATCAGCAGGTCGGCGCCCCGCAGAGCGGCGATGCGAAGCAGCTCATCAGTATCCCGGACAAGAAGACCTACCCGACCTCCGGCTCGCTCGACCTGCTGACCGTCTCGGTCGTGGGCAACCCCGACCAGCGCCCGAGCTGGTTCGAGATCGCGGCGGCCTGGTTCCAGCCGAGCAAGGCGGTGCTGCCGCTCGACGACGTGTTCCCGCCCGGAACCACCACCGAGCAGTCGAACGCCGAGAACGCGGCCCTGATGGTGGACTCGCAGCAGGATGCGATCGCCGCCGCGCTCAACCAGCTCGGCTACACCTTCCCCGAGAACGTCGCGGTCAAGCAGCTGATCAAGGGCACCCCGGCCGCGGAGGTGCTGAAAGTTGGCGACGAGATCACCTCGGTCAACGGCGAGAAGATCTCGAGCGTGCAGGAGCTGCGTGATGCGGTCAAGGCGAACGGCACCGGCAAGGCCGCCGAGCTCGGCATCCTGCGCGACGGCGCCGCCTCGACCGTGTCGATCACCCCGACCGAGTCGCAGGGCCAGGTCGTGCTCGGGATCGGAGCCGGGATGGACTACACCTTCCCGTTCGACGTGAAGATCCAGCTCGACAACGTGGGCGGTCCGAGCGCCGGCCAGATGTTCGCCCTCGGGATCATGGACAAGCTGACCCCGGAGTCGCTGAACGGCGGCAAGCGCATCGCCGGAACCGGCACGATCGACAACACCGGCCAGATCGGGCCGATCGGCGGCATCCGCCAGAAGATGTACGCGGCGCGCGACACCGGGAAGGCGGCCTACTTCCTCGCACCGGCGTCGAACTGCGACGAGGTCACCGGCCACATACCGGCCGGGCTCACGGTCTTCGCGGTGAAGACTCTGTCCGATTCGCTGAAAGTCCTGGAGGCGGTGCGCGACGGATCCAGCACGGCGGGTCTTCCCACCTGTCCTGCAGGCTGATCACCGCCGGGCCGCAGCAATCTCGCAGCGTCCACTGCCTAGGATGGTTCTCGCCCCCGCCACGCGAGACCAAGAAGGCCATACGTGAGTTCAACAACCGCAGTTCGACCCGCAGGCCGCCGGCGCGCGGCGATCTGGATCACCCTCGGTGTGATCGTCGCGGTCGTGATCCTGTTCTTCGTCTTCGCGGGGCTGTACGCCGACGTCCTCTGGTACAACCAGCTCGGCTACCTCAACGTGCTGACCACGCAGTGGTTCGCGGGGATCGCGATGTTCTTCATCGGTTTCTTCGGCATGGCGCTGCCGCTGTGGCTGTCGATCCAGCTGGCCTACCGGCTGCGTCCCGTGTACGCCAAGCTCAACTCGCAGCTCGACCGCTACCAGCAGGTCATCGAGCCGCTGCGCCGCCTGGCGATGTACGGCATCCCGATCGTCTTCGGCATCTTCGCCGGCGTCTCGACGGCCAGCCGCTGGCAGACCGCCGCGATGTGGCTGAACGGCACGGCGTACGGCAAGACCGACCCGCTGTTCCACCTCGACATCGGGTTCTACCTGTTCGCGCTGCCGTTCTACCGCAGCGCCGTCGGCTTCGCCTCGGCCGTCGTGCTGATCTCGCTGCTCGCGACGCTCGCCACCAGCTACCTCTACGGGTCGATCCGCGTGAGCGGCCGCGAGGTGCGCATCTCGCGCGCCGCGCGCGTCCAGATCTCGGTCATCGCCGCGCTCTACCTGCTCCTGCAGGGCATCAGCATCTGGCTCGACCGCTACGCCACCGTGACAGACTCCAACGTCAACGACATGATCAACGGCGCCGCCTACACCGACGTGAACGCGACCATCCCGGGCCGCGCGATCCTGGCCGGTGCGGCGATCCTCGTCGCGCTGCTGTTCGTGCTGACGGCGTTCATCGGGCGCTGGCGGTTCCCGATCGTCGGCACGGCGCTCCTGATCGTCGCGGCGCTGGTCGCCGGCGCGATCGTGCCGTGGGTGATGCAGCGGTTCCAGGTCGACCCGAGCCAGAAGACGCTCGAGACGCCGTACGTGCAGCGCGGGATCGACTCCACGCGCGAGGCGTACGGCCTCACCGACATCGAGACCATCCCGTACAACGCCAAGACGACCGCCGAGCAGGGCGCGCTCCGGCAGGACGCTCAGACCACCGCGCAGATCCGCATCCTCGACCCCGCCGTGGTGTCCCCGTCCTTCCGGCAGCTCCAGCAGTTCCGGCAGTACTACGCGTTCCCCGAGAAGCTGAACGTCGACCGCTACGAGATGAACGGAACGCAGCAGGACGCGGTGGTCGCCGTCCGCGAGCTGCAGCAGTCCGGTCTCGGGAGCGCCCGCAACTGGTTCAACGACACCATCGTCTACACGCACGGCTACGGCCTCGTCGCCGCCTACGGCAACCAGCGCTCGCCCGACGGCCAGCCGGTCTTCATGGAGTCCGGCATCCCGACCACCGGGACGCTGGGGGAGTATCAGCCCCGCATCTACTTCGGCGAGCAGTCACCGACGTACTCGATCGTCGGCGCTCCGAAGGACAGCAAGGCGGTCGAGCTCGACTACCCGGGCGGCTCGGACGGCGCGCAGCAGACGTACACGACGTTCAGCGGCAACGGCGGTCCGAAGCTCGACAACATCTTCAAGCGGCTGGTCTACGCGCTGAAGTTCCAGGACGAGCAGATCGTGCTGTCCGACGCCGTCAACAACAACTCGCAGATCCTCTACGACCGCGACCCGATCAAGCGCGTGCAGAAGGTCGCGCCGTACCTGACCCTCGACTCGCAGGCGTACCCCGCGGTCGTCGACGGTCGGGTCAAGTGGATCATCGACGGCTACACGACGAGCGACCAGTTCCCGTACTCGCACGTCGGCAGCCTGAGCGAGGCGACGGCGGACAAGGACACCCCGAAGCCCGCGTACGCCTTCGACGACATCAACTACATCCGCAACTCGGTGAAGGCCACCGTCGACGCGTACGACGGCTCCGTGACGCTCTACGCGTGGGACACCACGGACCCGGTGCTGAAGACCTGGGAGAAGGTCTTCCCGACCACGGTCAAGCCCGTCAGCGACATGAGCGCCCAGCTCATGAGCCACGTGCGCTACCCCTCCGACCTGTTCAAGGTGCAGCGCTCGGTGCTCGGCCAGTACCACGTCGACGACGCGGGCTCGTTCTACTCGCGTGAGGACGCCTGGACCACGCCGAACGACCCGACCTCGCCGTCGAGCAACCCGGCCCTCCAGCCGCCCTACTACCTGACGATGAAGATGCCCGGCCAGGACAACCCCGCGTTCTCGCTGTACTCGACCTTCATCCCGGCCGGAACGAGCGAGTCCAGCCGATCGGTGCTCAAGGGCTACCTGGCGGTGGATGCGGACGCCGGCAGCACCAAGGGCAAGGTGTCGTCGGGCTACGGCAAGCTCAGACTCCTGCAGCTGCCGTCGAGCGACACCATCCCGGGTCCCGGCCAGATGCAGAACCAGTTCGACTCCGATCCGACCGTCTCGCAACAGCTGAACCTGCTGAGACAGGGTAAATCGGAGGTCATCAACGGCAACCTGCTGACCCTGCCGGTCGGCGGCGGCCTGCTGTACGTGCAGCCGGTCTACGTCCGATCGTCGGGCGAGACCAGCTACCCACTGCTGCAGAAGGTGCTCGTCGCGTTCGGCGACAAGATCGAGTTCGAGGACACGCTCGACCAGGCGCTGGATGCGCTGTTCGGCGGCGACTCGGGCGCGACGGCGGGCGACAACAACGTCCCGACCACGGGTGGGAGCACCGGCGGCCAGTCCGGCGGCGGCCAGACCAGTGGGGGAGGCTCTAGCGGCGGCAGCAGTTCCGCCGGGTCGAACACGGCCCTGCAGGAGGCTCTGCAGCGCGCCAACCAGGCCCTGTCCGACAGCCAGGCCGCGCTCAAGGCCGGCGACTGGAACGCCTACGGCGAGGCACAGAAGCGCCTGCAGCAGGCGATCTCCGACGCCGTGGCCGCCGAGGGGCAGCCCGCCGCCAAGTAGGCCCGGCTCAGCGAAACGGCCCGTGCATCGCGCACGGGCCGTTTTGCTATGTTCGGAGCCCATCGGAAGTGAGCCCCGCCGTCCGGCGCGCGCAGAAAAGTGATGCGAAACAGTTGCCAGGACTTTGATTGTCAGCTTTACTAACAAACATGGTGATCGACCAGGGCACGCGCCAGCCCGACCGCGGACTCGTTCCCGGACGCGCGCTGCGACCGCACACGAAGGTGCTGCCGGAGCACGCGCGCGGGCACAACCGCTCCCTGGTGCTGCAATCCCTCTATCGTTCGGGCCGCGTCTCCCGCGCCGACCTCGCGCGCACGACGGGGCTCACGCGCGTCACCATCTCCGACCTGGTCGGCGAGCTCATCGCCGAGGGCCTGGTGGTGGAGCTCGGCCAGCGCGATGACGCCCGCCCCGGCAAGCCCGCCGTGCTGCTGGATGTGAACCGCGGCGCGACGCAGATCATCGGGGTGGATCTCAGCGAGCACGCCGTCTTCCGGGGCGCAGTCCTCGACATGGACGGCCGCATCCTGAGCACCGTGGAGGTGGAGCTGGCCGGAAGCCGCGGCGAGGAGGCGACCGCGAAGGTCCTCACCCTCGTCGATCGCCTGGTCGCCGCGACGACGGCGCCCGTGCTGGGGATCGGCATCGGCTCGCCCGGCATCGTGGATGCGGAGGGCACGGTCGGCGCCGCCCCGAATCTCGGGTGGGTGGACGAGCCGCTGCAGCGCCGCGTCGCCGAGCGGACCGGCCTGCCGGTGTTCGTCGCCAACGACGCGAACGTCGCGGTGCTCGCCGAGCACGGCTTCGCCGACGCGCAGGGGGACATGATGCTCGTCAAGGTCGGCCACGGTGTCGGCTCCGGCCTGCTGGTGGCCGGCGCGCTCGTCTTCGGCAGCCGCTTCGCCGCCGGTGAGATCGGCCAGGTCATGGTCGGCACCGACGACGGCCCGGAGGCGCCGTACGACCGCGAGCGCTGCCTGGAGGCCTGGCTGGCCGTCCCGCGCCTCGAGGCGCGTGTGGCCGCGGCCGAGGCTGCGGGCGAGCCCGTCGGCCCCGTGCTGCGGGAGGCCGGTCAGCGTCTCGGCGTCGCCCTCGCCCCGATCGTCGGCGCGCTGAACCTCTCCGAGGTCGTGCTGAGCGGACCGGAGGAGCTGATCGACGGCGTCCTGCTCGACGCGGTCGGCGAGACCCTGCGTAACCGCACGATGGCGGGCTTCCACTCGGGCGTCGCGATCCGGATGACGGGTCTCGGCCGCGACATCGTGCTGCGCGGCTGCGTGGTGATGGTGCTGTCGGCGCAGCTGGGGGTGTCCTGATGACCATGGTCGTGGAGCCGGAGGCGCGGGCGGAGACGCTCGTGACGTTCGGCTTCGCGCCGGGTGTGCGGGAGTCCCTCGGGCGCTTCGGCGGTCGCTGCACCGTGGTGCGGCTGGCGACCGTGGACAACGACGTGCTCGGCGTCCCGCGCTGGTACACGCTGGGGGAGGCGTGGGCCGAGCCGGGCAGCGCCGTCGCATCCCGCTGGGGCGGCAACCCGGTCGTCATGGTGGGTCCCGGCGACGACCCCGAGCTCGTGCTCGCCACGTCCACGCCGGTGGTGGTGCTGGGCGCCGACAACGCCGCGGCGCGCTGGACGCGCCGGGTGGTGGACGCGGTGCGCGCGACCTGCCACAACGTCCTGGTCGTCGACATGGGCGCGCACCCGGATGCGTCCTACGCCGATATCGCCACCTTCGGCCACGACCGCGCCCACGGCGCCGCCCTCCTGACGCTCCTCACCGCCCCCTGACTGAGGCTAGCCGGCCCAGGTGACGCCGAGGGTGGAGCGGAGCGCGTGCTGGGCGGCACCGCGGTAGGGCTGCTCCTGCGCGACCCGGGCGTAGCGGAAGCCGAGCGGCATGGCCGCCTTCACGGGATGCCGTGCCGCCTCCGCCCGCAGGTGCCCGATGAACTCGGGCCCGAGCTTCGGCGCTGCGCCACCGAGCACGATGGTCGGCACGTCGAGCGCGGCCCCGACGAGCAGCAGGGCGCGGGCGAGCACGCGGGCGCCGTCGGCGATCCGCTGCCGCGACTCGGGGGTGGCCGCGAGCGCCGCGAGGTCGAGGGCCTCCAGGTCGGTGCCGTGGGGGAGGCCCAGCAGGCTCGTCACCGACACCACCTCCTCGAGGCAGCCGCGGTTGCCGCAGGCGCACACGGGCGCCTCCGGGCCGAACAGCACGGGGACGTGCCCGATCTCGCCCGCCCGATGCGACGCCCCGGTGACGACCTCGCCGTCCAGGATGACGGCCGCGCCGACGCCGGTGCTGAGCGAGACGAACAGCTGGCTGGCCCCGAAGTCGTCGGCGCCGGGTTCGTCGGACGCGGTGGACTCGGCGATCGCCTCAGCGTCCGCGTCGTTGATGAGGTGGATCGGCGCGTCCACGATGCCGGAGAGCTCGCGCGCGAGGTCCACATCCGTCCAGCCGAGCTGCACCGACTCCCGGATCAGCGGCCCGTCCGCGATGCCGGGCACCTGGACGCCGACCGCCACGATCCGGGCGGCCGCCGCGCCGACGAGCTTGCGGACGACCGCGCGGACGTCCTCCAACGAACCGGGCGTCGCCGGACGCTGCGACACCGTCGCGATCTCGCGTCCGAGCAGGTCGAGCACGCCACCGCGGACGAGGCCGGGCTGCACGATCAGGGCGAGCAGCACATGGTTCTCGGCGGCGACCCGCAGCGTGGTCGCGCGCTTGCCGCCGGTGCTCTCGGCCAGCTGACCCTCGATGACCAGCCCGTCGGCGATCAGGTCGGCGAGAAGGGACGACACGGTCGCGCTCGTGAGACCGGTACGTCGGGCGATCCCCGCGCGCGTCGCGGTCCCGTTCCCGGAGAGGACGAGCTGCAGCGCCGTGGTCAGATTGCGCTCGCGGACGGCGGCCTGGGTCGCCTTGCCGTGGTCCTCCATCACCGCCGCTCCTCTGCTGCTCGCGTGTTGTCAGCACGACCCTAGCGAATGGGTCGCTGCGACCGGATGCGTCCGCAACCGGTGTCCGGACCCCGATTTCCGGTAGCGTGACCGCCGGGGGCGATCGCTCCCGTTTTCGAGGGGAAGGATGCGGCGCGTGGCTGCTGGCAGGGGAGCGAGTGCGATCGGGGCGTGGGCGCTCAGGGTGCTCATCGGAGTGGTTGTCCTGGCGGCGCTGCTGTCCATCGGCTTCGTGCTGTTCGGGGTGAGCGGGGAGACGCTCGGCCGCGTGATCAGCACCAACGTCGCGCTGGTGGTGTTCGCCCTCCTGGTGTGGGTGGACTCGGTCATCGGCCGGTACCGCCCGGACTGGTTCGAGCTGTCGTCCCTGGCGCTGGACGCGTACCTCCTGCTGCTGTGGATCGGCGTGATCTGGTTCGGCTCGTACTCGGCCGGTGACATGGTCGCGGCGTTCTTCCTGGGCCTGGGAACGCTGCTCTGGGTGCGCGCGATGATCGGGCTGGGCGACCTGCTGCGGCTGCTCTGGAACCGCTGGCGCTCGCAGGCGACCGACATCATCGCGATCATCGGTCTGGCGGCGATCGCGCTGGTCGCCGTGCTGGTGACGCTGCCCGCCCCGCAGCCGTTCCACGACTTCTGGGACCTCGACTACTACGGCCGCGTCATCGGCGCGATCAGCATCGTGGCCGGGGTGTGCTTCGTGCTGGTGCCGCTGTGGGGCCTGGTGAGCTCCCGCGGGCAGCGCCCCGCGGCGCCTGCGCCGGCGTTCGCGCCGCCCGCTGCGCCTCCGACGCCCGCCGCCTCTCCGGCGCCGGCCCAGCCCGCGCCGGTGGTCGCTCCCGCTCCGACCTTCGCGCCGGCTCCGGCCGCAACGCAGCAGCTCGCCTGGCCGCGCCTGCTCGACGGCCGCCCCGTCCCGGCCGGCCCGGACGGCCGACCCGACTTCACCGCGCTCGCACCGACGGACCGCCTGGCATGGCCGACCTTCGTGGACGGAACCCCCGTCCCGGCCGCCCCGGACGGCTCCCCGCTCTACCGCTGAGCGCACAGCGCTCGCGGTCGAAGCCAGGCACAAAAAAGGCCCTCTGATCAGAGAATCCCTGATCAGAGGGCCTTCGTGGTTGCGGGGACAGGATTTGAACCTGCGACCTCTGGGTTATGAGCCCAGCGAGCTACCGAGCTGCTCCACCCCGCGGCACAAGATGAAACACTAGCACGGCTTTCGAGGCGCGTGAAATCGCGAACACCGCCCGGGCGCGTCCTCTCGTGTGGACCGGTCGTCCTACTAGAGTCGTGTCCAGAAAAGGGGATGCGATGGCGAGTGCCGTGACGAAGTTCCGGGTGGTGGTGGTCGAGGACGACCCGGACGTGGCCTTCTTCATGAAGACCGTGCTGGAGAAGCGCGCGGACGCGGTGGCGATCGCCGTCACCGATCCGTCCATCGCCCTCGGGACGATCGACGAATTCGAGCCCGACCTCGTCATCACCGACATCGAGATGCCCGGCATCTCGGGACTCGACCTCCTCAAGGAGCTGCGCAGCCAGCATCCGGGCCTGCCCGTGGTCGTGATGACCGCCCACGTCTCGGTCGACTACGCCGTCTCCGCGCTGCGCGCCCAGGCGGACGAGTTCCTGACGAAGCCCGTCGCCTCCGCCGAGCTGGTGTCGATCGTCAACCGCCTCGCCGCCGAAGGACGTGTCAAGCGCGCCGCGCAGCGTCAGCAGGTCGTGCTGGCCATCGGCGCGCATCCCGACGACGTCGAGATCGGGGTCGGTGGCATCCTCGCGGCCCACCGCGACGCCGGCAACCAGGTCGTCATCCTCACGATGTCACGCGGAGCCCGTGGCGGGGATGCGGACGACCGCCAGCACGAGTCCCTCGCTTCGGCCGAGCTCCTGGGCGCCCGGCTGTTTCTCGAGGACCTCGAGGACACTCAGATCTCCGCCGCCGACCCGACCGTCGGCATCATCGAGCGCGTCGTCGCGGAGGTGCAGCCGGACATCGTCTACACCCACTCGTCGCACGACCGGCACCAGGACCACCGTGCTGTCCACGCCGCCACGAATGTCGCGACCCGCAGCGTTCGCACGGTCTGCTGCTACCAGAGCCCGTCCGCCACGATCGACTTCCGGCCGACCCGGTTCGTCCCGATCGACGGTTTCACCGAGACGAAGCTGCGGCTCATCGACTGCTTCCGCTCGCAGACCGAGCTGCGCGCCTACCTCGAGCCGGACTTCGTGCTCGCCACCGCACGCTACTGGTCGCGCTTCGGCGGCGGCAAGAACTGCGAGCCCCTGGAGGTGATGCGCGACACCGCGGACATCTCGGTGCCCGCCTCCTCGCTCGAGAACTCCGCCCGCTACCCGTCCCGACTGAACAGGACAGCCGAATGACCGACACCGAACGAATCCGCGTCCTGGTCACGGGCGCCGGCGGCCCCGCCGGCGTCGCGGTGATCCGCTCCCTGCTGGCGCGGGACGACGTGGATGTGTTCGCCGCCGACATGGACGGCTGGGCCAGCGGCCTCTACCTCGTCGCCGCCGACCGCCGACGGATCGTGCCGCCCGGACGCTCCGACGGGTTCGTGGATGCGCTCATCGGCATGAGCCGCGAGGACGGCATCGACGTGCTGTTCTCCACGGTCGACGTCGAGCTGCCCGGCCTCGCCGCGCGACGCGACGAGCTGGAGGCCGTCGGGACGAAGCTCGCCGCGCCGACCCTCGACACCCTTGTCACCTGCCTCGACAAGTTCGCGCTGGTCCAGCGGGTCGCGGGCAAGGCGCGCATCCCTGAGACCCGGCTGCTGAACCCGGAAGGCGTGGCCGCGGACTGGACGTTCCCGGTCATCGTGAAGCCCCGCTCCGGCGCCGGTTCGCGCGGTGTGCGCCTCATTCCGGATCGCGCCGCCCTCGAGGCGCTCGGCACCGACGAGAGCATCATCATCCAGGAGAACCTGCCGGGTGAGGAGTTCTCGGTGGACGTGCTCGCCGGCCTCGACGGCGAGGTGATCGCCGCCGTGCCGCGCTCGCGCGAGCGGGTCGACTCCGGCGTCTCGATCGCGGGCCGCACCGTCCGCCGGCCTGAGCTCTCGGACACGGCCGCAGCCGTCGCGCGGGCGATCGGGCTCACCGGCGTCGCCAACGTGCAGCTGCGCTACAGCACCGAGGGCGTGCCCGCGCTGCTGGAGGTCAACCCGCGCTTTCCCGGCGCCATGCCGCTGACGATCGCGTCGGGGGTCGACATGCCGTCGCTCCTGCTCGACCTGGTGCTGGGCCGCCCGGTGTCGTCCGCGGTCGACTTCGAGGAGCTCGCCAACGTGCGCTTCCTGGAGGACGTGTTCCTGCGTCCCGCCGACGTGCTGGTCTCCGAGAACGCCGCGCACACGGAGGGACCCGAGGAGTGAGCGGGACCGAGGCCGACCGCCTTCCCGCCCTGCTGCTGGGCGACTTCCACGTCCACTCGACGTTCTCGGACGACGCGCAGAGCACACTCGCCGAGAACATCGCGGCCGCCTCGGCGGCGGGTCTCCGCACGGTGCGGCTCACCGACCACGTGCGCGCCTCGACGACCTACGTTCCCGAGTTCCTCGCCGCCGTCGCCGCCGAGCGCGTGCCCGACGGGCTGACCGTCCTCACCGGAGTGGAGGCGAAGCTGCTGGACGCGTCCGGCGCCGTCGACACGCCCGCCGACCTGGTCGTCGGCCCGGGGGGAGTGGACGCGGTCGTCATCGGCGACCACCAGTTCCCCGGCACCGACGGGCCGTGGTCGCCGCGAGCGACCCGCGAGAAGCTCGACGCGGGCCTTTCGGAGGACGACGTGCTCGACCTCCTCATCGAGGCGAGCATCCGGGCGATGGAGCGGACCCGGAACGCCCAGCTGGCGCACTGGTTCTCGATCCTCCCCAAGATCGGGCTGGACGAGGCGCAGCTCGGCCCGGAGCGCCTGCTCGCCTGGGCCGAGGCCGCCGCCGCCACCGGCACGATCGTCGAGGTCAACGAGAAGTGGGCGTGCCCGGGGCCTGCGGCTATCGCAGCACTGCTGGACGCCGGTGCGCGTATCGTTGCCTCCACCGACAGCCACGTGGCGTCCGACGTCGGACGCTACGAGCGCGTCCCCGCCCTGTTGGAGGCG
This sequence comes from Leifsonia xyli, assembly GCA_001647635.1. Classification (NCBI taxonomy): domain Bacteria; kingdom Bacillati; phylum Actinomycetota; class Actinomycetes; order Micrococcales; family Microbacteriaceae; genus Leifsonia; species Leifsonia xyli. Next base: position 3,593,188 of record CP014761.1, read on the forward strand.
GCGGCCGCGCAGGTGGGCGCCGAACGGCGTCCCACGCAGCAGGAGGGAGCACGATGAGTCCCGTCGAACCGTCGTCCGAGCTGCGCGAGCGCATCCAGGACGAGCTGGAGCGCAATCGGCGCTGGGAGTTCCGCCTGCCGCTGTACGCCGGGATCGCGGTGCTGGTGTGCGCGGCGATCATCGTGGTGCGGGTGGTGTTCCTCCATGTCTGACGCCGACGCCCGCGCCAAGCGCGTCGTGATCGCGGACGACGACGACGACATCCGCGGGCTCATGACCATCGCCGCCACGCGCGCCGGCGTCGAGATCGTGGCCGCCGTGGACAACGGCCGCGCGGCGCTCGACGCGGTGCGTGCGGGGGATGTGGACCTCGCCGTCCTCGACATCTCGATGCCCGGCCTCAACGGGGTGGAGGTGGCGGAGGCCATCCGCTCGGACGAGTTGACGCGGTCCACGCTGATCCTCATGGTGTCCGCCTCGGTGCAGCTGCTGACCGACCACGGCGTGGTGGCCGACCGCTCCGACAGCTTCATCGTGAAGCCGTTCAGCCCGCGCGTGCTGTCGGCCCGCATCCGCGAGATGCTCGAGCTGGAGGAGCCCGCATGACCATCGACCGCTGGCTGAGTCGCATCCCCATCGACTCGCCGTCGGCGTTCATGAAGCAGGTGCCGACGATCGCCGGCTTCGCGATCGCGGCGATCATCGCCCTGATCCCGAACGGCGTGCCCGTGACGAACGTGCCGCTGTTCTGGGGCGGGATGGGGCTCGTCGCCATCGCGTCCGTCCTTGCTGCGGTCGTGCCGTGGCGCCGGTTCCACAGCGAGTGGACCGTCGTGGTGCCGGTGCTGTCGCTGCTCGCGGTCGCCCTGCTGAGACTGGGGACGGGCTCGTCCGTCTCCCCGTTCGCGGTGCTCACCCTGCTGCCCTTCGTCTGGATCGCGACCGAGGAGGGGAGGGTCAACATCCTCATCGCGGCGGTCGGCACGTTCATCGTGCTGTTCGCTCCGCTGGTGATCGATGGCGGTGCGCGCACGCCGGGCGATGTCGTCCGCGCCTTCTTCTCCCCGCTGATCTACCTCATCGTCGCGATCGTCATCAACGAGATCGCGCACCGGATGCGGCTCCAGGTGAAGGCCGCGCACGAGTCGGCGGAGCAGCAGCAGGCGCTCCTGGCGCAGGCGGTCGTAGCGCAGGACGAGTTGGTGCTGAACGAGGCGCGCCTCAAGACCGCGAACCGACTCATCCAGAGCATCTGGAACGCCGTCACCGAGCAGTCCGTCATCGGCACCGACCTCGACGGCCTCATCGACGTGTGGAACCCGGGCGCCGAGAAGATGCTCGGCCTGACCGAGAAGCAGGTGCTCGACGGCAAGCACCACGTCATCGACTTCCACCTGCACGAGGAGCTGGAGCAGCGCCTCCAGGAGATGGACGCGCGGTTCACGACCGTGTCGAGCATCGACGACTTCTCCGCGCTGGTGGACACGGTGCGTGCCGGATCGGCGGACGTGCGCGACTGGACGTACGTGCGTCCCGACGGCAAGCGCGTCGCCGTGCAGGTCGCCGCGACGCCGCGCCTGGACGAGAACGGGCACCGCGTCGGCTTCATCTTCGTGGCCACCGACATGACCCAGGCGCGCGAGTTCGCCCGGCTGAAGGACGAGTTCGTCGGGCTGATCTCGCACGAGCTGCGCACACCGCTCAGCTCGATCCTCGGCTATCTGGAGCTCATGCGCGACGACGACGAGTCGCCGCTCTCGGAGGAGCAGCTTCAGTACCTCGGCGTCGCGGAACGCAACGCGCACCGTCTGCTGCGCCTGGTCGGAGACCTGCTCTTCACGGCCCAGGTGGAGTCGGGGCGCTTCCCGCTGGAGATCAAGGACGTCGACCTCGGCGGCGTCGTGTCGACCTCCGTCGAGTCGTCGGCTCCGGTGGCCGCAAACGCGGGCGTCACCCTGGTGAGCGAGGTCCCGGATCGGCCGGTGGAGGTGCGGGGCGACCCGGTGCGACTCGGGCAAGCGGTCGACAACCTCGTCTCCAACGCGCTCAAGTTCACACCACGCGGCGGAACGGTCACCGTGGCGCTGCGGCCGGACGGCGAGCAGGCCGTGATCGCCGTGACCGACACCGGCATCGGCATCCCGGCGGTGGAGCTCAGCCAGCTCTCGCAGCGCTTCTTCCGCGCCTCGACGGCCACCCGCAACGCGGTGCCGGGCGTCGGGCTGGGCCTGACCATCACCAAGGCGATCGTCACCGCCCACGGCGGCCGGCTCGACATCGCCAGCGAGGAGGGCGTCGGCACCTCGATCAGCATCGTGCTGCCGGTGGAGACGCCGCAGCCGGTGACCGAGGCGATCCCGCGGGCCGAGGTGACGAAGTGAGCGACGACCGTCCGGCCGAGCTGACGATCGACGACCGGACGATCGCCGTAGCGGTGGTGCAGTTCGCGCCGGGGGAGGACCGCGTCCACAACCGGGATGTGGTGTCGGGCTGATCGCGGTCGCGGCGCGGCGGCGCGCGCGTGGCTGGTACTCCTCCACTTCGTCGACCGCTGGGGGCGTCTTCGCCCGCAACGCCGAGACACGACGGCGACTTCGTCGGCGCGCTGGCGCGGCGGCGCGCGAGCACGACCTGTGGGGTGGCGGCCGGCGAGAGACCGACGTGCCCCACAAGTTCTCCAACACCCTGGTCGCGGTCGATCCCGCTGGGGATGTGGTGGCGACCTACCGCAAGCAGCACCTCTACGACGCGTTCGGCGCGCAGGAGTCGGAGTGGGTCGTCCCGGGACCTGGACGCGCCCCAGACCTTCGCGGTCGACGGGATCGTGGGCTCCAGACCTGCTACGACCTGCGGTTCCCCCAAGCGCGCGCCTGCGGACGCAGGGGCGGAGCTCGCGGTCCCCGCCGAGTGGGTCCGCGGCGAGGAGCACGGACGACCCTCCTCGCCGCCCGCGCCATCGAGAATACGCTCTACGTCGCAGCGGCCGACCATCCGCCCGCGATCGGCGTCGGCGCGAGCGCCGTCATCGACCCGATGGGCGTGACGATCGCGGGCTTGGGCGAGACCACAGGCGTCGCCGTCGCCGAGGTGTCGTCCGCGCGGGTGCGCGAGGTGCGCGAGCGCAACCCCGCCCTGAGGCTCCGCCGGTACGGCGTCACGCCGCTCTGATCGCCGCCAACCGCCGCGCGGCCTCCTCCAGCACCTCCGTGCGCTTGCAGAACGCGAAGCGGACGAGGGATGCGGTGCGCGCCGCGTACTCGTCGCGCGCGAACGCGCCGAGCGGGACGGCGACCACGCCGGCCAGCTCCGGCAGCGCGCGGCACAGCTCCACCGCGTCCGGGAACCGAGCGGCGCCGCATCCGCCACGACGAAGTAGGTGCCGTCGGAGGGGAAGACTCCGAATCCGGCGGCGCGCAGCCCGTCGGAGAGCAGGTCTCGCTTGTGCGCGAGCGCGGCCGCGATCCCGGAGAAGTAGGAGTCCGCAGCCGCAGACCGGCCGCGATCGCCGGCTGGAAAGGGGCGCCGTTCACGAACGTGAGGAACTGCTTGACCGCCAGCACCGCGGTCACGAGCT